>JAZKBK010000006.1:472701-684677 GCA_040388625.1 Gemmatimonadota bacterium
GCGAGAGAGATTGCGCCGCTGGTAATATCGTTCGATATCGACCCCGCTGCCGTCGAGCGAAACTACCGAACCGTGCGACTGCAGCGGGAGACGGGGATTCTGCCGCTTCTCATGGACCTCACGAATCCATCGCCCGCCCTGGGCTGGGCGCACGCGGAGCGGATGTCGCTGGAGGAGCGAGGTCCCGCCGACGTCGTGATGGCGCTCGCTCTCGTGCATCATCTGGCGATCGGCAACAACGTGCCACTGGGTCACGTCGCGGCATTCATGGCGCAACTGGGACACAATCTCATCATCGAGTTCGTTGACAAGGAGGACTCACAGGTCGTGCGTCTGCTTCGCAATCGCGCCGACATCTTCGACGATTACACCCGGGACGGCTTCGAGAGGGCGTTCGCGGCGCACTTCGATATCGACGAATGCGAGCAGGTGGGCGACGCGCGCAGATGGTTGTACTCGATGAGGGGTCGAAGAGAGCTCCTGACATGAGGTGGTTGCGCACCACATATCCGGCGATGTTCGCGATCTTCCCGATTATCGGAGTCGCGGCCAACAATCCCGGGTATTACAGATTGATCGACGTTGTCGTGCTGTGCATGGTTGCGATAGCAGCTGTCGCGGTGCTGTACGGCATCACATACGCGATCATTCGCATCCTGACGCGCGTGGCGTCAGGCCCGGACGTAGCTGCGCTGGTAACTCTGGTCGCGGTCGCGCTGTTCTATTTCTACAAGCCCCTCCCGCTCGGCGCCATCAAGGGCTGGCCACTTGCACATCCCGTGTACGCTCTGGTGGTCGTCGTCGCTATCGCCGCCGCGTATTCCTTCGCGAAGAAGCGTGGGATAGCGCGGAAGCTTCCGTCGATGGGTACCGTCAGTCGCTTTCTTGCGCTCACGGGCGGCATTCTGGTTTGCGTCTCCGTCTGGCGATTGGCGTACGACGAGATCAGCGACATGATTGCGCTACACCGCAGCGACATGGTCCGGGACTTCGAGCGCCCCGTTCCGATGCGTGTCGCCGACGCGCGGTCAGATGGAGGATCGACGAGTGCGGCTCGCGCACCGAAGCGTGACATCTACATCATTGTTCTCGATGAATACGCCGCGACCGACGTATATCGCGAGCGGTATGGCTACGATAACGGCCCGTTCGAGGATAGCCTGCGCGCACTGGGATTTCAGATTCCGCGCGATCTGCGCAGCAACTACGCGAATACGCTTCTGTCGATCACGTCGTTTCTGAACTTCGCGCATGTGCAGCCGATCAGCCAGGTCATGAGTCCCGGTTCGAAGGACTTCACGCCAGTAGCATACCTGATGGAGCACAACAGGGCCGAGCGATTCCTCAAATCGCAGGGATACAAGTTCGTGTTCTTTCCGTCAGCATGGTACTCGCCGACATTGACGAACAGCGATGCCGACGAGCAGTACGATCCGTACAAGCACTTCAGCCTCGCGCGCGCCATACATCGTTCGTGGCTCGCGCAATACTTCGCCGACATGACGATGTTCAGCAAGTTCATGCCACGCATGGCGAGCGAGAACAAGGTGGACGCCGACCATGAAATGCTGGACGTCGCGGGCGTTCCGTCGATCGCGGCAGACCCACGTCCTACCTTTACCTTCGTGCACGTGCTGATGCCGCATCTGGGCTTCAAGGTCGATTCCGCGTGCGCGCCGCTGGTCAGGTCTCCTGGAACTACCGGGCTTTCTGGGGAGCTCAAGTGTCTCAACAGACAGACGCTCAAGATGGTGCATGCACTGATTGCCCGGTCGTCGGTGCAGCCGATCATCATTCTCCAGGGCGATCACGGGTCACAGTCGCTGAAGCAGTTCGTAAGCTACACCGCGCTTCCAAACACGGACCAGGCCAGAGAACGGTTCAGACCTTTCGGCGCATACTACCTCCCGGGCAGCCCTGCTGGCGTGATTCCGGATTCGACCAGCATCGTGAACGTGTTGCGTTACGTATTCGATTACTACTTCAACACCGACCTCAAGCCGCTGCCGAACACGATGTACTATTCCCACTGGATGTATCCGTACCGAATGACGGAAGTGGACGCCAACTTCCACGTGGTCAGGCAGCAGCCAGCGCGTAGTAGGTAGATTTCACATGTGACCGAGCATGGGGTGGAAGCGCCGAGGGACATCGAAAGTCGCGTCAAGGCGCGCGCGCGGCAGCTCGGCTTCGATCTCGTCGGAATCGCGACGCTGGGCGAAGTCGAAACTGCGGATCACTTCGACGAATGGATCGCCGCCCGTTACGCCGGCGAGATGGGATATCTGGAGCGCGGCGCCGAGAAGCGTCGCGACACGCGGAGGCCGTTCGAGGGAGTACGGAGCGCAGTCGTCGTCGCGATGAATTACGGCGGGACGCAGCCGCCCGGTCCCGTAGCGCGCTACGCGCGCGGCGACGATTACCACGATCTGATGATCGGCAGGCTGAACGAGCTGCACCGCTGGATCGAGGTTGAGACAGGTCGCCCTGTCCGCGGCAAGCCGTATGTCGATACTGGCCCGATACTCGAGCGCGATCTCGCGCGACGCGCTGGACTCGGCTGGTTCGGAAAGAACACAAATCTCATCAATCCGGAGATTGGCTCTTTCTTCTTTCTGGGCGAGCTGTTGCTGGATCTCGAGCTGCGTGCTGACGATCCATTCGAGATGGACCGTTGCGGGAGTTGCACGCGATGTCTCGATGCGTGCCCGACCGACGCGTTCGTCGCGCCGCGGGTGCTGGACGCGACGAGATGTATTTCATATCAGACGATCGAGCAGAAGGGGCCGATTGCGGAGACGCTACGCGAAGCGATCGGCGAGCACCTGTACGGGTGCGACGTGTGTCAGGAGGTGTGCCCGTGGAACGTGAAGTTCTCGAGGGATGCGACGGAGCCGTCGTTTGCGGCGCGTGAAGTCATCGCGGGTAAGGATGCGCAGACGTTGGCGACGGAAGTGCTCGCGATGGAGCAGGAGGAGTTCAGCGCGGCGTTTCGGAAGTCGCCGATGAAGCGTGCGAAACTCGCGGGTTTGCAGAGGAATGCGGCGGTGGTGCTTGAGAACGGGGACGGAGTGGGGACGGACTCCGCACGGGATTCATGATACCCGTCGGTAAACGCTAGGCCCGCCGTGGAACGTTCTGTGCGATACAGGTACGGTGCGTGGTGAACCACCGCATGACGTTCATCAGTGGATTCCTGTGATCCTTGGCGCGACGAACTCGCAAACGTAAATTGCCCGCGGAGCAACGCCTCACAGATCGCGAGCGCTGCTGCTGACCGGCGAGATTGGAGTCGAATTCGGTTGAATTCCGAAACCGGAGCCGCGAGTTCGGAGTCCGTCCCTACTCCGTCCCCTGGCGGGTCGGGATCACGTGCGAGGCTTGATTGGCCACGGCGTGCCATACGGGCACCCCGATACACCCATGCGACGCTCCGCGGCGATGAACGCAGGCTCATCTCTGAGTGAATCGAATATCGGAACGCACGGACCGAAGGCCCCACCGGCCTGCACGCTCTCCCAGTCGATTCGTTGAATGAGAGTCGCTCGCTGGGCCGGCGGAATCCCGAACGCGAGCGCTGCATCGAGATCATCAAGACTCATTGCGTCCCCATGGTGACGCACCCGCTGTTCGTGCGCCAGCTGGATCGCTGCACGCACCCGCTCGGCGTCGCTCCAGCGTCCGGCTGCCGCGTATGCCAACACGAGATCGCCCTGAACGTTTGGCAGGGAAGGGTCGCGTCGACGTGCCATCTCCATAGCTGTGACCGCCGAGTCCGCGTGGCCGGTGAACATTTCGGCCATGGCGATGTCGTGATATGCAGGTGTGAAGGACGAGTCGAGCGCGATCGCTTCACGCGCGGCATTGAGTGCTCCCCGAAAATCGCGCGATGCATAGAGCGCCTGGTCTACGGTTGCCACAATCACGGGCGAGAGCGGGTCGAGCGCGGCCGCACGCCGTGCCTCCGACAGCGCTTCCGGAATTCTGCCGAGCCACGAGAGGCTTTCGGCATGCCACTGCAGCGCGGTCGGATCGTTGGGCGCGATGGCCAACGCCGCGCGGCATTGCGGCTCCGTTTCCGCGACACGCATCAACAACGGCCCTGCACCGCACAGCGCGATGTGCGCGTCAGCGAGCGTGGAATCGAGCGTCAAGGCATGTCGTGCGCTGGCGATGGCGAGGCCGCCGAGCGAATCGGGGTCCATTGGCACGTAGTCGGGAAGGACGGCGTATGCCATACTGAGCCCGGCGTAGGCCCGCGCGAAGTGCGGATCGCGCGCGATCGACTGCTTGAAGTAGCCGATCGAGCGGAGAAGGTTCGCACCGCCGCGCTTCTCCCAGAAGAAGCGCCCCTTGAGGTAGAGATCGTACGCGGCCAGGTCGGTCGTTCCGCGGCTCGAGTCGGCGACTGTCGCCGCAGCCGTGCCGCGAAGCGCCGGCTCCAGCGCTTGCACAATCTGCTTTGTGAACTGGTCCTGCACCTGGAACACGTCGGTTGCGCGGCTCTCGTACGTGTCCGACCACACGACGAGCCCATCCTTCGCGCTCGTCAGTTGCGCGGTGATGCGGAGCCGGTCGCCCGAGCGCTGCAGGGTACCCTCAACTATGCCGCCGACGTTCAATGTCCGACCGATCTGCTGCGCTGGCAGCTCCTTCCCCTTGAACGCATACGACGAAGTTCTCCCCGCAACGCGGAGCGACGGCAGCCGCGACAGAGCGTGCGCGAGTTCGTCCGTCATCCCGTCCGAGAAGTATTCGTCACTCGCGGCACCACCGACATTCACGAAAGGGAGGACCGCGACCGTCGTGATCGCGCGCGCAGCTCCCGCACTCGCGGAATCGGTGGCCGAGGACGCGGGCACAGAGGTGTGATTCAGCGCCTGCGTACGGCGGCTCCATCCAAGCAGCAGGACGCCGGTGAGGACCAGCGCGCCCAGGGCCGCAACTGCCACGCGCCGTCCGTAGCTCGCGCGCGGCGCGTCCCCGGATCTGCGCACACCCGCAGACGCCGTACGTTGCACATCCGGCATTTCAATCAACGCTGGAGATTCGAGTGCAGTGACAATCCCGGTTGCGCTCGCGACACGTGCACCTGGATCCTTCTCGATGCAACGCATCACGAGCGCTCCGAGCGATGGCGGGACGCCCGGTGCGCGCACGGACAGCGGCACCGGCGCTTCGGCAATCTGCGCAGCGATGAGCTGCTGCGCGGTCGCCTTCCCCGCGAACGGATGCACACCCGCGAGCAACTCGTACGCAACGACGCCCCACGCATAAATGTCCGCGCGCGCATCCACGGGATCCCCCACGGCCTGCTCCGGCGCCATGTACGCGGGAGTGCCGAGCGAGGTGCCGACCACGGTGAGTGTTCCACCAGGCGCCTGCGTCTTCGATGCGCTGACTGCCTTGGCGATTCCGAAATCCGTGACCACCGCGGCTCCGCCTGAGAGCAGCACGTTTTCGGGCTTTATGTCGCGATGCACAACTCCGCGTGCGTGCGCGTAGGCGAGCGCGCGCGCCACATCACGCAGAATCGCGACAGATTCACCGAGCGGGAGTGGCGCTGCTGCCGCACGCGCGACGAGCCGCGCGCGGAGCGACTCGCCGTCGACGTAAGGCATCGTATAGTACGGGAGCGCGGGATCGCCGTCGCTCGGCGCAATCTCGCCTGCATCAATGACGGGGACAATGTTGGCCTGCTGCAACTGCGCGGCGAGTTTGATCTCGCGCTCGAACCGCTCGGCGCTCAGGCCGACGGCCAGCTCATGGGTGAGAACCTTGATAACCACGGTGCGGCCGAAGCGCGTCTCTTCGGCCACAAAAACGCGCGACATTCCGCCACCACCGAGCTCGCGGTCGATGCGGTAGCGTCCGGCGAGCGCGCCGAGCAGACGATTCTCAACAGATGTCAAACAGAGATCTCCCGTGCCGCCGTCGCCACGCCGTCTGTGGGATGGGCACGACGGGTGGGAGTGCCCCGCGCACTCGCGTGGAAGTTACGATCCCATGATGGGTGCGGCAACTGGACAATCCCGACGCGCGGTGGGAACGGACGGCTCCGCCGCATCGCCGACGGCTGGAGTCCGTCCCCTGGCTGGTGGCAGCGAGCTAAACCTCTGTCGTAGAAAGAGTTCGGCGCCCGCTCGAGAGCGGGATTTCAAAATGGGTGTATCGGCACACGTCCCAGGACGTGTGTTCGTGGAATGTGAAGTTTTCGCGGGATGCGACGGAGAGTGGGTTTGCGGCGCGTGAGGTGATCGCCGGGAAGGATGCGCTTGCACTCGCGACAGATCTGCTCGCGATGTCGCAGGAAGAGTTCAGCAGCGCGTTCCGTAAATCACCGATGAAGCGTGCGAAGCTCGCAGGGCTGCAGCGCAATGCGCGCGTGGTGGTCGATGGCGCTGACCACATCTGAGTCCACGCTCCGGAGTGTAGCCAGAGCGAGCGGGGCAGACCTTGCGCGATACACATTCGGAGTTCGCATCGCGAGAGCCCGAACAGTTGCTGGGGGAGATTAGCTGCCTGTTGCGGACATCGCTCTCATTGTTTCGCGAGTTGCGTCCAGTCCTGGATCAGCGTGAGCGGCACCGGACCGGCCGCATTGCCGGAGACCAGCAGCAGTCGCCCGTCAGCCGCGACGTCGACGCTTGTGAGGTTTCCCGGGGCACCAGGAACAGCTTTGGGGATTCCTGCGCGCAGCTCCGGCCCGTCATCAATTGACGAGGACATGAGCGTGCCTGATGCGGAGATGAAATACAGCGTGCGTCCATCAGGACTCCAGGCGGCGCCATTTAGCGTTGGTTTGTTGAGGAAAGACTCCGACACCTGCACGCTGGCTGTGCCTGATCCCAGCCGGGCGACGCAAAGCCGAGGCTGAGCGTCGTTCTTCATGGTCAGGTAGTAAGCGATCAACCGCCCGTCAGGCGATGCACGCTCTCCGATCTCGTCTGCGGGCGTTACAATGACCGGGGACGGCGTGACGGTGTTGCCCGAGATGTCCAGTCGTTCAATGTCCCACCCGGTTCCCGCCACCTGCACATCGGCAACGATGGACCTGCCGTCGGGCGACCAGTCTATGAGGAAGTGCGCCGAGCCGTGCGTGAACCTGAGCTGCTTTGGCGGCGAGCCATCGACCGGCGTGATCGCGATAGTTCGCTCGTCCGGCCCTGGTGTCGCCACCGTGCGACCGTCGTGCGACCACAGGCCCAGATAGTCAGCGGGTACGTCGCCAACCAGCTGGTTCCACATCGCGCCATCAGCCCTGAACAGCGACAGCGCGCGCGTCTGGCCGGGCTCTGGCTGTCTGATGCCCACGACATATTGTCCGTCGGGCGAGACGCGTGCATTTCCAACGGCGGCATGCGCAACCAATACCGTGGTCGTGTTCACTTTCGGATCGAACCAGTCGAGGCTGGCGTCCACGAGCCCCAATCCACGAAAGACGAGCATACCCGACGTCGACGCAGTAAAGTTGCCGTCGATGCGGAACTCGTTCGTCTCCAGTTCGGGCACCACCGCAGCCGGGCGGCCCGACAGCTTGATGCGCCCGGGATCAAACGGCTGAGCCATCAGCAGCCCGCCGCGCGTATACAGCAGGCGTCCGTCGGCGTATGTCACGTTGGAAGGCACATCGAGCAGTTGCCGGCTCGTCAGGCTGCCCAGCTCAGCCACACGCTCAACGCCAGCCCAAGCGGCGCCATTTCCTTCGGCGTAGAGGAAATGACGGCCATCTGGAAGGAAATAGGGATTGCGGTCGGTCACGATCCCGCCAGGCGCAGCGGTGATGACGGGCTTTGTAGCGGGCTTCGCGGCACCACCGTCGGCGGCGACCTGATACAGAGGACCGCCGACGTCGGGAGCAAACACGATGGTACCGTCGCTGCCCCAGCTCCCGCCGCGACCGTTTGCGGCTGGTGCCAGGTCGCGAACGGCGCCGCTCTCAACGTCGATACGCTTGAGATGCGCGCCACCAAAGAAGCCGAGACTGCGGCCGTCCGGCGACCAGAAGAAGTAGACCGCGCCCTCGGTGCCGGGCAGCTCCCGCATGCGCCCGGTGCTGATCGTGCGCACCCACAGCGCGGTCACGCCGTCGCAGGTCGCTGTGAAGGCGAGCGATGCGCCATCGCTGGTCAATTGAACGACATTGCCGCCGGCCAGCTCAACGAAGGTGCAGGCGGCGGGCGGGAGAAAGCTGGATTGAACTGGCGTACGCGGCTGCGTGCGCGTGAGGGAGCGCGCTGCTACAAAAGCAATGAGCAGAAGCGCGAGCAGCGCGGTGCTGAGTATCCATGGCAGCGCACCGTGCCGCTTCGCGAACCGCGAACTGGCTACAGTGCGGCGGCTGCCGGCGCGCGGTTGAACTTCGCCTGCGCCACCCATTGCGGCGGCGAACTCGCTGGCGGTCGCGAAGCGATCGGCGGGAAGCTTTTCGAGTGCCGTCATTACGGCGTCGTCCGCCGCGGGCGGAATGCTCCTGCGCTGCGCGGTGAGCGCGCGTGGCTCGGTAGTGATCACCTGTGCTACAATCGCCTGCGCAGTTGATCCAGTGAATGGCGGATCACCGCACAGCATCTCGTACGTCACGGCGCCGAGCGAGTAGATATCGGAGCGCGGACCGATCTCACGCTCACCCATTGCCTGCTCGGGCGACATGTACTGCGGCGTGCCGAGCGAGAGACCCGTCTGCGTCATTCGCTGTCCGCCAGCCTGCTCCACAGCGATCGCGATTCCGAAGTCGGCGACGAGTGCGCGGCCGTCGTGCAGGAGGATGTTTTCGGGCTTGATATCGCGATGCACGACACCCCGTTTGTGCGCGTACTCCAGTGCGTCGGCGACCTCGCTCGCGATGCGTATCGCGTCGGCAATCGGGAGCTGGTGCTCGCGCTCGAGCCGGCGCCGGAGCGTTTCACCCTCCACGTACGGCATCACGTAGTACAGCAGCCCGTCAGCGGATCCTGAGTCGAACAAAGGCAGAATGTGCGGATGCTGCAGGTTCGCCGTGAGCTCGATCTCTTTCAGAAAGCGTTCGGGCCCGAGAATGGCGGAGAGCTCTGCGTGCAAAACCTTTATGGCAACTTTACGGTGATGCTTGACGTCCTCGGCGAGATACACCGTGGCCATACCGCCCGCACCCAGCTCGCGCTCGATCCGGTATCTGCCGTCAAGGGACGGCTGGAGCCTCGCTGATAACTGGTCGGTTGCCGGCTCGGACATGTCGCGCATAATGTACGTTCCCGCGTGTAGCGCCGCTCGCTCGCGACGCGGACCTGCCTACGTAATCCTGTTCAGCGCGGAGTCACGTGCATCACCCACACGTCGCTCTGGCGGTCGTCCACAGTGAAGTACATCCGGCCCGCTCTCAACGCCCACTCGGGCCGGAACGAGCTCTGCGCGGGGTTGTTCAGCGTCAGCATCAGCCTTGCTGCGCCGCCAGCAACGGGAACGGACCAGAACTGCGCCCTGCCTGCTGCATCGTGTGCCTTGAAATACAGCTCGCGACCGTCGCTGCTCCAGAACGGCTGCTCGCCGAGCATTCCGTGAGACTTCGCGGGATCGAACACCACCCGCGGTGCGCCTGAATCGGCGTCGACAATGTCCAGCGCGCCGCCTGTGAAGGTACTTGTAGTGTACGCGATAGAGTGTCCGTCGGGTGACCACGTTGCGTAGCCGCCCTGGCGCGTACGCTGCACGGGTTTGCCCCAGATTCCGTTGTGGCGCCGCACCACCCAGACGCTTCCCTGCGGACCGAATATGGAGAATGCGAGCGCGTTGCCGTCGGGTGACCACGATGGCTTGGATTCCTGGAGCGGCGACGACGTGACGCGCTGCACCGCACCTCCGTCCAGCGGCAGCACGTAGATGTCGCGCGATCCGTAACGCCATGAATGAAAGGCGAGCTCGCGTCCGTCCGGCGACACCGTTGGTGAGAAGTCGTCCGTGGAGTCGAAGGTGAGTTGTTCCGGTGCGCCGCTCGGCAGTCGCTGGCGATACAGCTCCGACGTCCCGCTCACGTTCGAGTCATAGTACACCCATTTCCCGTCAGGCGAGCCGTCGAACTCCTCGATCACCTGCTGGCCTGTCGTGATCGGCAACGCCGACCTCGCGTCGACACCGTTCGGAGGGAATGGCAGTGACTGCAGGTTGGCGGTAGCGCTGTACACGTCGTACGCGACCGACTTTCCCTCTGACGAGATGGAAACGGAGTGCGCGCCGAGTCCGGTGGTGATCCGGATTGCGCGGCCGCTCGCGCGGCCGTCGCGCGCCGTGGGAAGTGCATAGATGTCGAGCGGGCCGAGGCGGTCGGAGACGAAATACAGCCACTTGCCATCCGGCGACCAGAACGGACTCTGGTTGACGGAGCTGCTGTCGGTGACGGTGGACACCGCGCCGTCGCTCACATCAACGGTGACGATGCGGCTTGGCGAGAGGTTGCCGAGGAAGCGGCCAAGCTGCGAGTACTCGCGGTTTCCCGAGGCGCAGGCGATCGTTGCGCCATCAGGTCTCCACTGGCAAGCTGACACCTCTCTGAGACGTGCGAGGAGCCGCGAATGTCCGTCCGCGTCGCGCAGGTACAGCGAGTCGCCGTGTGCGTAAGCAATTCGCCGGTCGTCGGGTGACCACACGGCATTGGTGATCCGACCATCCGGAGCGGCGCGCATTTCCGGTCGCGGCGATCCGCCCGACGATGGTGCGCTGAACACTGCGCCGCCAGCAAGGAACAGGATTCGCGATCCGTCTGCCGACCATTGCGGGTTGGTTTCGACGCTCGTGGAATCATCGGTGAGCTTCACGGCGCGGCCGCCCGCGACCTGCCGCACGTATATGTGCGTGAGCACGGTGCTGCCACCTGCGTACGCCACGTACTTGCCATCGGGGGAGAGTGCAGGCTGGATCTCGAGTCCCGGCTCCCACGTCACCTTCCGCGCATTGCCGAACGCGGCGATCGGTGCGTTCGGTCTGTAGTGCTGTCGCGCGATCAGAAATCCGGCGCACCCGAGTGCGACTGCGCCGACCGCGACAGCAGCGACCCAGAGCGCGGGCATTCCACTCGCCACGTCGGTGCTCGTGCGTCTTCGTACAGCGCCCGTTGTCGTTGTGCCGGACATTGCGCGCGCGAATTCGGCGGCGCTGTCGAATCTGTCGGCCGGCAGCTTCTCGAGCGCCGTGAGCACCGCATCCTCGACCGCGGGCGGTACGCTGCGTCGCTGCGGTATAATCGGCGCGGGATCCTGTGTCACGACCTTCGCGACTATTGCCTGCGCACTCGGGCCCGTGAATGGCGGCTCACCGGTGAGCATCTCGTACGTTACTGCGCCGAGCGAGTAGATGTCCGAGCGCGGACCGACCTCGCGCTCGCCGGTCGCCTGTTCCGGGCTCATGTACTGCGGCGTGCCGAGTGACAGTCCCGTCTGCGTCATCCGCTGACCGCCTGCCTGCTGCACGGCCAGTGCAATGCCGAAGTCAGCTACAAGGGCATGTCCGTTCTGGAGCAGAATGTTCTCAGGCTTTATATCGCGATGCACTACGCCGCGACCGTGTGCGTACTCCAGTGCGTCGGCAACTTCGCTCGCTATTCGAACGGCGTCCGCGATGGAGAGCTGCTTGTCGCGATCGAGCCGTCCGCGCAGCGTCTCACCATCCACATACGGCATCACGTAGAACAGCAGCCCGTCTGCGCTCCCTGAATCGAATAGCGGAAGAATATGTGGATGCTGCAGATTCGCGGTGAGCTCGATCTCCTTGAGGAAGCGCTCGGAGCCGAGGATCGCGGACAGCTCTGCGTGTAGCACCTTGATCGCAACCTTGCGATGGTGCTTGATGTCTTCCGCGAGATACACCGTCGCCATGCCACCCGCGCCAAGCTCGCGCTCGACACTGTATCGATCTCCAATTGTCGCTGCGAGACGAGCTAACACATCTTCTCCAGAAGGGGTCACGGCGCGGTACGCCGTGACAAAAGGCCGGGCCAATCGGCCACAACGCGTAGGTCGGTATGCGCGTCGCGCGGTCGTTGCAACATCACGAACCCTGCGCCTCCAGGCAAAACGTCATAACCCGGGAAGCGTGGGCCGCGAAGGTACGAATCCGCAAATAGCGCAGCCGGCTTCCCCGCGCGTCCATCAGTGATCGGGACCGCGAACAGACTGTCGGCGCTCCGATAGTACAACTCCTTGCCGTTCTGATCCCAACGCGGCTCGTCACCAGCCACGACTGAGACCTGGATCTTGGCGCCGACAGTCGCATCAGCGCTGAACGGTTGGACATAGACTTCATGTTGGCCGGACTCGTCCGACACGAACGCCAGCCACCGGCCGTCCGGCGAGAGCTCAGGCTCAATTTCCATGAATGGCGATGCGTCGAGTGTTCGGATCGTATGGTGTCCGTCCAGTGAGATCGCATAAATGTCTTCGTTCGTCTTCGCATCATTCTGACGATAGATGAGCCAGCGTCCGTCGGCGGTCAATGCGCCTGGGAACTTGTATCGCGGACCCTTCACTAGCGTATCCACGCCACCTGTTCCGTCCGATGCGCGCGCGAGGATGTCGTATGTCCCGGCAATATTTGCGGAGTAAGCGATGCGCTGACCATCGGCACTCCACACTGGATAGATGTTATCGTGACCTAGCGTCAGACGAGTCATGCTTCCGCGAGCTGGTTCAAACAGCCAGATATCGCGCGCGGATCTCTCGCCGATATCGACTGCGATGCGTTTGGCATCGGGAGAGAGGCTTAAAGCCTCGTAGTCGCGCAGGTCACGGTCGAGAACGCGTGCTGTACCACTGCGACCAACCGCCACAATGTGTGCGTTATTGGAACTGCCGCCCGCGTATGCCAACGTGCCTTCGCTCGACAGAGCAAAGCTCTCCCCGTCGAGATCATCATCGATCCCCGCAATGCGAACAGCCGGCCCCGTGAGCTTCCCATGCGAAGGATCGAACGACGCCGCGAACATTGCCCCATCTGCGGTAGCATACACAAGTCGCCCCAACGCATATCGTCCAGCTTGCGCCTGAACGTCGAGTAAACGCACTCGCCTGTTATCCAGGGAGACGAGCGCGAGTCGCGACGACGACGTGCCGGTCATTCTCGCAACGCACAGCAGCGTGCGACCGTCAGGCAGAAGCTGCGGCAGCGAAAGCTCGACCTCACCCGCGCTTGAATCCGGTAGCGCAATGATACGAGGCTTACCGCCTGTTGCGGCGACCGCGAGTATACCGAGGCCAAAACGGAAGCGCGGCGAGTAGCGGATGATACCGTCAGCGGCCCAATCGCCTCCGCTTATCCCGGCGCCGGCATCAACCGATCCGTCGTTGGTGCCTGGAATCTGCTCCGGATCACCTCCGTTCAGCGACACTTTCCACAGCGCACCGCCCGCGGAGTACGCAATAGCCTGACCATCGGGCGAGAAGAACGGGGTGTCAGCTCCATCGGTATGTGGAAGCGCCCGCACAGTTTTGTCGGCAAGATCACGCACGAATACAGTGCGGTTGCCAGCCGGGTTTGTCGCAATGAACGCAAGACGGGTCCCATCAGGGGAGAGAGCCAGTCCGGCCTTGGAGAGTGTTTCTTCCGCGGGTATCGTCACGGAAAGTGATAGCGGGCGCGCGGCGTCGGTGCCCGGCGGACGCACCCAGCCCCATGCTGCAACAGCGACCGCCGCGAGCGCGACAGCGGTTGTACCCATCGCGAGATTGCGCCACGGCCGCGGGTCGGAACCGGCTTTGTCCAGACCTGAACGTGTAGCGCGACTGACACGCCCAGTGCTACTGGCCAGCGCGGTTGCGAATTCACTCGCACTTGCAAACCGATCAGCGGGAAGTTTCTCGAGCGCCACCGTCACCGCATCTGCAACGTGAACAGGGACGGTCTTGCGTTGCAATGTGAGTGACTTCGGTTCGCCTGTAATTACCTGCGCGACGATTGCCTGCGCACTTGGTCCGGTGAACGGCGGCTCGCCCGCGAGCATCTCATACGTCACCGCGCCGAGCGAGTAGATGTCCGAGCGCGGACCGACCTCGCGCTCGCCCATCGCCTGCTCGGGGGACATGTACTGCGGTGTGCCGAGTGACAATCCCGTCTGCGTCATCCGCTGACCGCCTGCCTGCTGCACTGCCAGTGCGATGCCGAAGTCAGCTACAAGGGCATGTCCGTTCTGGAGCAGAATGTTCTCAGGCTTTATATCGCGATGCACTACGCCGCGACCGTGTGCGTACTCCAGTGCGTCGGCAACTTCGCTCGCTATTCGAACGGCGTCCGCGATGGAGAGCTGCTTGTCGCGATCGAGCCGATCGCGCAGCGTTTCACCATCCACGTACGGCATCACATAGTACAGCAGCCCGCCTGCGCTCCCTGAATCGAATAGCGGAAGAATGTGTGGATGCTGCAGATTCGCGGTGAGCTCGATCTCCTTGAGAAAGCGGTCTGGTCCCAGCACCGCCGACAGCTCTGCGTGCAAAACCTTTATGGCAACTTTGCGGTGATGCTTGACGTCCTCGGCGAGATACACCGTGGCCATACCGCCCGCGCCAAGCTCGCGCTCGATGGTGTAGCGATCTGAAAGCGCGGCACTCACGCGGTCCGGAATCGAGATCATCGAGCGATCACTGCAGTACGCGGTGGAACGCGCGCCGGCGCGAGCGCGGTCTGGAGCTGGTCGCGGAGGAGGTCGGGCATGACTGCGGGCGGATCGGCGGTCACGAGATTCAGCGACTGAGTGAAGTTGCTGGCCTGGCACCCGCCGCATCCCGCAGCTGGTCGGTGGGATCGACGCCGCTGAATGACGGCGCGACGACGCAGCTGCCGTATCGATTGCGATAGCCGGCAAGGATGCGCGCCTGATTGTCCCGCGCAACGGCGATTTTGTTTCGAGAAAGGCCGAGCAGGGTGGCCCGGGACCAGCCGGCCATCATGTGGTTCGCCTCGCGAAGTCTCGCGACGGCGGACAGCATCCGGTCCTGCTCGGCACCTGAGAGCGGTCCTCCAGCTCGGCGCGTCGGCTGAAGCTCTATTCGCTCCGAGTTCTCCGCGAGGTTCGTCGCTTCGAGCACCGGCAGCAGCCGATAAGGCTTGGACCACGTCACCATGCGATCAGCCGACGTGTGCGACGCTGCATCTGACGCGACGGCGGTGCGCCAGGCTTCCGCATCCCACGTGCGCGTCGGCGGCGTGTACGCGTCTGCGAGAGCGGCGATCGCGCGGCGGTCGCGTCCACCTTCCACCGCGGCCTGAATGGTATCGAGCTGATGGTCGAGGCATGCTTCGATCGCCGCGCGGGTGAACGCCTGCGGTCCATCGTCGTCACGGAGCTCGAGTCGCATCGCCTGTTCTGCCTCGTGCACCTTGGCGCGCCAGTGCAGTGCCTCGACCGTCTGCTCCGCGCCGAGCGCGATGAGCACACCGAGCACGATGATTCCGACTTCCTTCAGAAACTCGCGGAAGTTGTGGATCGGGTTTGGCTTGTGGATTTCCATCGGCGCCTCACGCTCCTGAGTTGAATGCAGGGTCGCTCACCGGGCATGCTCGACGCCGTGCGACTGTTCACGGATTTTCGTCAGAACTTCACCGAGCCAGTTCGTCACCACGATGAGCTTGGCACCCTCGCCCGCGTCTCGCGCCACGATGAAGCGCTTGCCGTCACCCTGCACGTCATAGCTACGGTTGACAAGCTGCTCTGCTGCATCGCTCGTGAAGAGCGAGTCGGTGCGAACGACACGCGGCATGGCGCCGTGAACGTCGAGCGTCGCGACCCTGAACGTGCTGTGGATTCGGTAGAAGAGTTGCCGGCCGTCGCGCGACCATTGTGGCTCGAGACCGCCGTCAGGTGAGATCTGCACGTTCCCGCCGCCGGCCGGGAAGGAACGCACTGACACCTCGAGCCGATTGCCAGCCGTGGTCGTGTACGCGAGCCACTTGCCGTTCGGTGAGACGGTGGGCGTGAACATCGCCGGCCCTTCGAGAACCGGGATCGGCTGGCTCGCGGCGCCTCCGGTATTGCTGAGTGGGACCGCGTACGCCCGAACGCGCGACGCATCTGGTTGCGTCAACGCGAGCTCAACAAGTAGATAGCGTCCGTCCGGAGAAAAGGAGATCTGCTTGGCGTTATCAGGAATCGATACGGTTCCCGGAATCTGTTCCGCGGCACCACTGCCGTCCGCCGGGATCCAGAACGGCTTCGATCCGGATGGCAGGCGTTGGATGAAGCCGATACGCGCCCCGTCCGGAGTCCACGCAGGGTCGCTGGCGAGCCCGGACTGCGTCAACTGCGACAGCACACGCGTGGTGAAATCGTACGACCAGATGTCGGAACTTCCATTCCGATCGATCGCCACAGCTATCCGCCTGCCGTCGGGTGACCACACGGGTCCAGCCGCATGGTACTGCTCGTCCGGCACAGTGTCGACGAGCGCGCCATGCTCACCCAGCACCTCGATTCGCGAGGCAGAGGTTCCGCTGACGTACGCGAGCGTCCCGTCGTCGCTCATCACGGCGAGCACGCCGGCGTCCACTCCCTTCACCCTTACGCCGTCGACCAACACGACTGGCGCACCCAGCACTCGCCGCGAAGCCATATCGAAGTGCACGCCCATGATTCTGCCGTCATTGCGCCCGAAGAGCAGGATGCCATCAGCATACCCGATCACGTTCGCACCCTGGAGCTGCAGCCGCGTCACGTTACCGCCGCCGAGCGAGACCATCCCGATCTGTGCGCCGGCGACGGCGCTCGCCGGACCGGCGCGTGCGACGTGAAACGTCACCGTCTCTCCGTCCGGAAGGATGAATGGCGTCGTCCACGTCTCGTTGCGGTGCGGGTCGGCCGCGGCGACGATGTGGCGCGCGCCGTCGGGTGCCACGCGCCAGAGTGTATCATTTGCGACGAACACGACGTCCGTCGAGTGGGTCCAGGCGAAGTCGAGTGCGGAAGCGTCGGCAAGCTTCGTCGGCGCGCCGCCAGCCTCTTCGCCGACCAGAGCGGCGGAGACCACGCCGTCCTTGAGGAACCCGATCCGTCTCCCGTCGCTCGAGAAGTGCAGATCGCCCGCGGTGTGCACACCCGCAACCGGCACAGGGCCGAGCTGGTCCAGCCGCCTCAGGTAGAGCTGCTCGTTCGCGCCGGCCTGGTAGGCCACAGTCTCACCATCGGGTGAGATGGCGACAGTGGATCCACCTTCCGCGACGTTTATACGCTCCCCTGCCGGGGGGTCAATCGTGAACCGCACCGGAGTCGCGGGTGGCCTGTGACCCGCTCGCGACCACGCGGCGGCCATGACCAGCGCAGCGAGCGTGGCGAGCCCCGCGACGCTCCACGGAACGGCTCGATATGCGCGCGAGGTGTTCGTGTGCACACGCTCGCCGCGGCTGCCCGGAAGCGCACTGCGCTCCTGAAGCGCAGCCGCGAGGTCGGCCGCGGTCGAGAAACGATCTGCCGGAAGCTTCGCCAGTGCGATGAGGACAGCGGCGTCCACGTTTGACGGCACCGTGTCGCGCACCGCACTTGGTGCACTCGGTCGCTCGGTCATCACCTTTGCGACGATGCTCTGCGCCGTCGGCCCGGTGAATGGTGGTTCACCGGTAAGCATCTCGTATGTCACCGCCCCGAGGGCATAAACGTCCGTGCGCGCGTCCAGGTGCCGCTCGCCCATCGCCTGTTCGGGTGACATGTACTGCGGGGTGCCGAGTGACAGGCCGGTCTGGGTCATGCGCGCACCGCCCGCCTGCTCAACGGCCAGCGCGATGCCGAAGTCCGCGACGAGCGCATGCCCGTTCTGTAGAAGAATGTTCTCCGGCTTTATGTCACGATGCACGACACCATGCTCGTGCGCATACTGCAGCGCGTCGGCAGACTCGCTCGCAATCCGCACTGCATCAGCAATCGGAAGCTGTCGCTCGCGCTCGAGACGACTCCGCAGCGTTTCTCCTTCCACGTACGGCATCACGTAGTACAGCAGCCCGTCAGCGCTTCCCGAGTCAAAGAGAGGCAGAATATGTGGATGCTGCAGATTCGCGGTGAGCTCGATCTCCTTGAGAAAGCGGTCTGGTCCCAGCACCGCCGACAGCTCTGCGTGCAAAACCTTTATGGCAACTTTGCGGTGATGCTTGACGTCCTCGGCGAGATACACCGTGGCCATACCGCCCGCGCCAAGCTCGCGCTCGATCGCGTACCTGTCAGCGAGGGCGCTGCGCAGCGTGTCGAGCGGATCGGCGGTGGATGTCATCGAGACAGCAACGTACGATTCCGTGGCTGGCGCGGCAACCGGACAATTGTGACGAGCAGCGGCCCCACACGACCGCAAGCCAGGTCAGAGTCGTGGTCATGCCGCGACACGCAGATCAACTCTGTGCACGCAAAGTGAGCGCTGTTTGAGACATAGTCACACCCCACTTCACGTGATGTGCACACAGCTACGGACCAGACTTGTGCGCGAGATCGTCGAACCAGTGCTCGACGAGCACCAGACCCTGACCCTGGTCGCGCGAACGAATGACGAGGAATTGCTGATCGTTCGTGCTCACCACGAACGGGTCGGCGTTGATGCCAACCGCTTGGGTCGCGGTGGGCGTAAGCGAGTCGCGACGGATGACGCCGAACTCGGGCGACGTTCGGACTGCGGCTGCCATGAGACGAGAGCCCTTGGTCCGATAGAATAGCTCATGTCCTGAGTGTGACCAGCGCGGCGAGTTACCTCCACCGATCGAGACCTGCCACTTGCCTGCGTTCACATCGGGGAACGGCCGGACGTACACTTCCCACTGCCCGGACTCGGTCGACGCGTACGCGAGCCAGTGCGAATCGGGCGAGAAGGTTGGCCCATACTCCGCGAATCTTGCGCCTTTCGAGAGTACGCGAGCTGTCGAGTCGCCGCGCCGCACAAGCGCGATGTGAGAGGGTGCTTCAACGATTGCAATCCACTGCCCGTCCGGACTCCAGGACGCATCCATGATCGGCGTGGGACGACGCAAGACTAAACTGTCATTCCCAGTTCCATCCGCCGCGCGCTGGTAGAGCGCTCCGCGCCGAATAAATGCGACGTACCGACCATCGGGGGTCCAACCGCTCCAAATGTCCGGCGAGTCGGATGTCGTGAGGCGTGTGAGCGCTCCGTCGGGAAGAGCCTTTACCCAGATGTCCTCCTCCCCACCCGACACGCGGCTTACACCGAGCGACCGGCCATCGGGAGAGATTCCCATGCCACCCCCCAGTCCCGCCTGCATCCCGTCGACGCCCAGCGGCGTGATCGTCCCCGCGCGCGAGACCCAGACCAGATCACCACCGCTCGCGTCGCCGAGCTGATACAGGAGCCGGCCACGATCCGAGAAACTGAAATCCGCAGATCCGAATGCGCTCTCGACCCGAACGTGCTCGAGCACCCGCGTCGGCGCACCAATCGCGAATGTACGCGTGTTGAATGGCGCCGAGTAGACCGCTCCGTCGGCAGTGGCCCACACCAGCTGGCCCGTCGGCGCGTATCGAGCGTAGACGCCGGCGACGATGTCGACGGACTTTTGGCTGCCCGGCGGGATCGCGACGATGCGCGACGCTTCATTGTCGCCGCTCGACGGTCGAAACGACGCGATGAGCGCATCGCCACCGGGGAGCACCTGCGGCCAGAAGTAGCCCGTGCCGACACCCACGTCGGTTGGTGGTTGAATCAGCGTTTCCGAAACTCCGCCCGCGGCGGGAACGCGCTTCAGGCCGTCGTTCGTCGCGCGATAATACAGTTTCCCATCCGCCGCCCAATCGAGTCCGCCGCGACGGGCCGAGTCCACGACGATCCGTGGCACGCCTCCTTCGATCGGAACGACTCGTATCTTGCGGTCGGTCAATGTCTCGAACGCCACCTGTCGCGCGTCGGGCGAGAGAACAGGCAGCACACCGCCTTCGGTCCCGCGAATCGGGGTTGCGTTAAGCTGGTCGAGCCGACGCGACCAGAGCTGATGGCTATCGCCGGTCGACGGCCCCCAGTAGACGAGGACGGTTCCATCGCGGGAGAGGACAAAACTGTTCCCCTGAGGCGCGGCCTCGACGTCCTGTCCCGATGGAAAGGCAATCATCGTTCGGAGCGCAGCATCGTCAGCACTCGGACGCCGCAGCCATGATCCCCAGATCCCGGCAGCGGCGCCGACCAGGAGCGCGGCGGCGATAGCCACCCACCAGCCTCGCGAGCGCGTTGGGCTTGGTGATTGCGTGCGTGACACGGCCGTTGCGCCCCGCGCCTCCACGACGACGAGCGCGTCCGCGAAGTGTGCGGCGCTGGTGAAGCGATCGGCTGGCAACTTTGCGAGTGCGGTCAGGACAGCATCCTCAACATTCGGCGGCACGGTGTCGCGCAGAGTGCTGAGCGGCGTGGGGCGCTCAGTCATCATTTTCGCGACTATCGCCTGCACGCTCGAACCGGTGAACGGCGGGTCGCCGCACAGCATTTCGTATGTCACGGCGCCGAGAGCGTAGATGTCGGTGCGCGCATCGATGGTCTTCTCACCCATCGCCTGCTCGGGCGACATGTACTGCGGAGTGCCGAGCGACAGGCCGGTCTGTGTCATGCGAACGCCACCAGCCTGCTGCACTGCGAGCGCGATACCGAAATCAGCTACGAGTGCACTGCCGTCGTGAAGCAGCACGTTCTCAGGCTTCACGTCGCGGTGGATAACACCATGACGATGTGCGTAATCGAGCGCGCTTGCCACCTCGCGTGCGATCCTCACGGCATCGGCGATCGGAAGCTGACGTTCGCGGGTGAGCCGGGTGCGAAGCGTTTCCCCGTCCACGTACGGCATGACGTAGAAGAGATATCCATCGGCGTCACCCGAATCGTGAAGCGGGAGGATGTGTGGATGCTGCAGATTTGCCGTCGTGCGAATTTCGGCGAGGAAACGGGCAGCACCGACGACAGCAGCCAGATCCGGGTGAAGCACCTTCACCGCGACATGCCGGTCGTGCTTCAGGTCGCGTGCCAGGTAGACCGTGGCCATTCCACCCTGCCCCAGCTCGCGCTCGATCGCGTAACGGTCGGCGAGGGCGCCCCTCAGACGCTCGAGGTTGACGGCGTCCGCGTTCATGCGCGATGCGCGCAGAGCAATCGACCGGCCTTGTAACTGCACGCCATTAGGGGATGACTATGTGAGAAGTCCAGAACTCGCGTCACCGACGTACTCAACGAGCGCGAGCCTTCTCGAAGAGTTCGTGGAGCGTCATACAGATCCTGATTCAGCGGACGTGGCTATGTGTGCGCTCGGCCCAGGAGGATGAGTGGCACCGCCGGGCAGAATATCCGCGGCAGCCGTGGACGACGCAAGGCGTTACACTGTCTCTACGCTTCAGGGCTCGCCCCACGGAGTCCCGAGGCGGCGAACTGCATCCGCCCGCGTCGTGTTGAGCGGAAGGCAGATCGAAGTCGTCACATGGCTGGCTTTCGGCAGCTCGATCCCCAGCGACTTGCCAGTCGCGAGTGCGAACGCGGCATCCTGCTTCAGGTCCCACGCTTCGTACCTGGCCTCCTGAAGGGCTTGGGCGAATGCGAGGCGTGCGGCCGGGCCGAGTGGGCCGGGCCACGTTTCGAGCGTGCGCAGTTGCGTCCACGCCACCTGCTCGTGCGTTTCGTGCGCGTTGATGCGGGCCAAGAGGCTGTACAGAAGATCGAAATTGCCCTGCTCGGCGGGATCGAAGAGGCTGGAGCGGCCACTCGCGGTGGCGGACTGCCAGCGCTCGCTGAAGACGGGGTCGATGCTAGGACGTCCAATCCAGGTGGGCGCGGGATCGAGCGCTCCGTCGCGCGCGCGGCCGAGCAGAGCGGCCAACTCGTCGATCCGTCGGTCAATGCAGGGCTCATTGCTCACTCGGTCGCGGATGAGTCCGAGATTGAACTGCACCTCTGCGAGAACGTTTCGGCGCGCTTCGTCAGCTGCATGGCGCTCGCGCAGCGCTGCGACGCTCTGTTCCGCGCCGAGCGCGATCAGGACGCCGAGCACGATGATCCCCACCTCTTTCAGCAACTCGCGCCAACTGTGGATCGGATGTGGTTTGTGGATCTCCACCGCGCCATTTACTCCTTTCAGTTAGCGGATGACACTTGACGACTGCAATAATCCTGTGCAGTACGCGCTGGAGAATGTACGGGAGCACTCGTCGGACGTCAAAGACATTAAAGTAGTATAGATCCGGCGTTCGTTAAGTCGCATCAAAGCCAGTTTGCGATCAAGCGAGCGAAGCAAAGTGAGCTGATGCCGGGTGTGAAGATGCTTCACGATGCCCTTGGTGTCCGGTGATGTATTGCACTCGAACGTTGTGAGCGCGGTCCATCCGATGCTGGAGTTACCAGCGTTGCGGGGGCCGGGGACGGAGTGGGGACGGAGAACCCCTCACCCTTCCGCACGAGCCTGCGTGGCTGCAACTTCTGCGCGTGAACGTGACCGCATCTCTCGACGACGCACTGGCGGGCCGCTACACGATCGAGCGCGAGCTCGGTCGCGGCGGCATGGCCACGGTGTACCTCGCACGTGATCTCAAGCACGACCGTCTCGTCGCGCTCAAGGTGCTCGACCCCGAGCTCGGCGCCGTGCTCGGCGTCGAGCGATTCCTGAGCGAGATTCGCGTCACCGCCAACCTGCAGCACCCGCACCTCCTCCCGCTCTTCGACAGCGGGAGCGCCGACGGGCTGCTGTACTACGTGATGCCGTACGTCGAGGGCGAGAGTCTGCGCGCATGGCTCGAGCGCGAACGGCAGCTCCCGGTAGACGAGGCGCTGCGCCTCACGATCGCCGTTCTTTCCGCACTCGCCTACGCGCACGAGCACGGAGTCATTCACCGCGACCTGAAGCCGGAGAACATCCTGCTGCAGCACGGCGAGCCCGTCGTCGCCGACTTCGGGATCGCGCTGGCGGTATCGAAGGCCGGCGGACAGCGCGTCACGCAGACGGGGCTCTCGCTCGGCACGCCGCAATACATGTCGCCAGAGCAGGCGACGGGCGATCGCATGATCGACGCGCGCAGCGACATCTACTCGATGGGCGCGGTGCTGTACGAGATGCTCACGGGCGAGCCGCCGCATACGGGCGCGAGCGTGCAGGCGATCATCGCGAAGCTCCTGACCGAGCGTCCGCGCAGCATGCGGTCGACGCGCGACACGGTGTCGGAGCCGGTGGACGCGGCGACGATGAAGGCGCTCGCCAAACTTCCCGCTGACCGCTGGAGCACGGCGCAGGAGTTCGCCGAGGCACTGCGCGGAAGCGCGACGATTACGATTCGCGAGGGGCACGGCGCGCTCGCGCTGCTCGCCCGGCGCGCGCGACGCATGACACGGTCGATGACGGCGTGGCGCATCACCGCCAGTGCGTTGCTCGCCGCGGCAGCGCTCCTCGCCTGGCTCGCGTTCCGGCCCCATCCGCCGTCACCGGAGCTGCAGCTCGTGCGACAGCTCACGTTCGAGGGCGATGTCGTCGGTGCGGCGATCTCTCCCGATGGCTCGTGGCTCGCTTACGTGAGCGACGATTGCTTCGGCCAGGCGTACACATGCACACGCACGCTGCAGGTCCGCGAGGTGGACGGCACGCAATCGGTGAAGCTCGTCACCTGGCCAGCGATCTACAGCGACCTGCGATGGTCGCCCGACGGGGAAACGGTGGGCTTCGCCGGATCGCCGGACTCCACGGCGCCTGCGCGGTATCTCATCCCACGGCTCGGCGGCACGCCGCAGCGAGTGGGCGACGCCGCGGCCGCCTGGACGTTCGCGCCGGACGGCAAGCTGGTGGAAGTCGCTGGCGCACCCGGCAATCACGCGCTCGTATGGCTCGATCCCCATACCCTCGCGCGTACGGACAGCGCGACGCTGCCGCGCGGATTGGAATTCGCCGATCTGGCCGCGAACCCGGAGAACGGGACGTTCGCCGCCAGTGGCTCGAGCCATGGCGCGAACATGCTGGCACTCCTCGACCACCGCGGACGGTTGCTCGACAGCACCACGACGTTCTACATCCGCTCTGATGTCCGCTGGGATGCAACGCACACGGGAATCCTGATACTCAACCCGTCACCAGGCACCGCGGACAACCTCCTCCGCATCCCGGTGTCTCACGGCAAGCTCAGAGCCGATCAGACGCAACTGGTGCTCGGCCAGGTGAGCGACGGGATCGGGACCAATGGGACCATGGACGTGGCGCCGTCCGGGCGGGCGTCGATCATCGACGGTCCGGTGTCGTTCGAGATTCTCACCCTGAAGCTCGGCGATCCGACCGCGAAATGGACTCCACTGACCCACCGCACGAGCTGGGTGTGGGGACAACAGTTCTCGCCCGATGGCCTCTCACTCGCAGGGTCGGCGACCGACAACATCGGTGACAACGTCTATGTCTTCCCGTTGTCGGGCGCTCCGCCGCGCCCCCTCTCCGCACAGCACGGACTGCGTGACTATCCGTTCTGGTCGGCTGACGGACAGCACATCGCATTTGATGCGACAACCACCGATGCAACGCGAATAGGCGCGATGTTCACGGATGCGGCGGGTGGACGCGAGCGCGTCATCCGGCGCGAGTTCGGACTTGGGGTTACCAGCGGATGGCTGGGAAATGATGCCATCGTGCTCGCGCAGCCGGGTGCGCTGGTGGTCGTGGACACGACCGGGCGCATCCGCCGCCGGATTGCGATCCCCGACTCCCTGAGCGGCTTCGCACGGGTGATCACGGACGCCGCCACGCAGCGAGTGGCGTACTGGTCAGCCGTCGCGAGCGCGATCATCGGTGGCGACATGGCGAGCGGCAAGCTCTCGCGATTGGTGAGCTCGAAGTCGCCGGTACAGCCAGTCGGCTGGGGGAAGGATGGATCGCTGTTCGTCACCGGGGAGGCCGCGGGGCAGACGACGTTGCCGGTGGGGAGTGCACCCCGGCGAGATCTGGTGCTGGAGCGCCTTCCACCCGGCGGCTCGGCGTTCGTGCGCGTGGCGACGCTCCCGAACGGTTGCTGGACCGCGCTCGGGGGCGTGACCGTCGGCGCGGGTGGTACGCTCGCCGCGTGCACGGTGCGGCGGTTCGTGCCGGACGTGTGGCTGGCCGATCGCGCGGACAAGTCGGGGTGGTGAGAGGGAGCTTGGGTGGTGGTTTGCGAATGCGAATGTGCCTGGTGCGTTATCCGCACCAGGCACATTCAGTTACACCCTGACCGCTGTCCAGCGGCGGGTTACTCTCTCGGACCGACGTCCGGAGCTACCTGCAACCGAAATACAGCCCGACGGTTGGGCGCCTGGCCAGCTACACCTGAAGCGTCGGTGACCGGCTGGCGTTCACCCCTGGATTCCACGATCACGCGGCTGGCGTCGACACCGTGACTCACGATGTACGACTTTGCTGCGCTGGCGCGCTGCTCGCCAAGCGCGATGTTGTACGCGCTGGTTCCAAAATGATCAGTGTATCCCACGATCATGATGGACATCTGCGGATTGGCACGGAACAGCTCCACCTTCTCATCCAGCGTTGCTCTCGCCGAATCGGTGAGATCGGACTTGTCGAAGGCAAAGTGGATGGTGGCCTGCATCGTCGTAACATTCGCGGCAGATACCGGAACTGGTGCCTTGCCACTCGAATTGCGCAACGAATCGCGCAACGCGTTCAAGGCCGCATCGCTGTCGCGCAGCCGCCTGGTTTCGGAAGCGCTGACTGAATCCTCATGCTCTACCATCACCGGCGCCGGCGCGGGTGCCATGACGGTCACAGACTGCACGCGCCGAGCAGGGTGACGATAAAGGCTCACACCCACACGAACGCTCTTGTAGGTCTTCCAGTTCTGATTCGCGAGCCAGTCCCAGACACCGTCAACTCTGAGAGCGGCGTTGTTGGTCAGCGCGATCTTGGCACCGACCAGTCCGTCCACGCCGTAGCTGTGCATGAAGTTTGTCTCCGTGGAGACACCGGCTCCAGCGCCCACCAGGAACGACACTGCACCCACCTTGAGCGGACTGGCTACGAGCCGCCCCGAGAGAATGCCGACGTTCACATTCGCCAGGCCATTCGGCCGGCTTGCCCGCATCTCTGCGTCTTCGAACTCCATCGACAGTCGGGGATCGAGAAAGATGCCAACTCGGCCGCCTCCACCATAACCCGACTTGAGACCGAGGCTGTTGTCAAATGATGCAGCGCTCCCGAACGCCCCGAATTCGACTGTTCCTCGTTCCTGCGCTCCAGCGGCTACGGCGAACACCAGCGTCGCCATACCAGCAATCAAAACTTTGATCGACATCCAATTCTCCTGTAGATACTTCAATGAGCACTTCCTGACCGTGACAGATGTCGAGACCGGACAGCCGTCCGGCCTCGACCCTTGTCGGCATTACGGAAGCGTTATGACGTTGCTGGTTCCGAGCGATACTGCGCCGTTGCGTGCGAGAGCACGGCCGAGCAGCGTCGCGTTATCCACTAGTGTGATGCTCGTGTAGGCGACAATGTTGCCCTGCCAATGCGATGCGGTACCGATGGTAGCCGAGGTACCGACCTGCCAGTACACATTCTTGGCCTGAGCACCGTTGATGAGCACTACGTCACCGGCTGTGGTCAGCCCGCTACCGGCCTGGAAGACGAAGGTCGCGTTCGGATCGTTGCCGCCATCGAGTATCAGTGTGCCGGTTACGCCGATCCCGCTGGCCGTGCAGTACACGCCGGCCGATTTGGTCGTGCCACCGAGGTTCGCCACGATTGCGTTGGCGGGTGGGCACGGGAGGCCGGCAAGTGTGTTGTATGCCCTTGTCAGGTCGATCTGTGCCTGCGCAGCGACTGCATCACCAAGATGCTGTACGCCGGTGATGACGCATGGTCCGAAGCCGGTGATCGTGTTACCCGGGCTGATGCTGACGTCAGCGTTGATGGTACCGAGGCTGACGCACGTCACTGCGGTGCCGGCCATGATTCCATTCGGCGCGGCTGCGCCAAGATTGATGAGCGAGGGCGACGGAGGTGGAACTGTCGCCAGTACTGTTACAGTCGCCGTTCCCGAAATTGTACCGCTCGTGGCCTTCACTGTGTTGGTGAACGTTCCCGCCGTCGAACCAGCGGTGAAGCGACCGGTCGAGTCAATGCTGCCGCCGCCATTCACTACAGACCATACCGGCGTGATTGCGGAGATGTTTCCGTTGCCGTCGCGACCAACTGCCGTGAACTTCTGCGTGGCGCCGACCTGCGTGCTGTCAGGATTCGGTGTTACCGTGATCGTCGCAAGTGGCGGTGGGGCCGGCGGCGTCGACATCACCACGACAGTGGCCGTCGCCGAAACCGTACCGCTCGTCGCCTTGATCGTGTTGGTGTAGGTACCCGGCGTCGAGCCGGCGGTGAAGAGACCGCTCGCGCTGATCGCCCCGCCACCTGCAGCTACTGACCAGGTCGGCGTGAGTGCAACGGAGTTGCCGGCTGAATCTCTGCCAATGGCGGTGAACTGCTGCGTACCGCGCACTATCATAGTCTGCGGATTTGGCGAGACGACGATTGTTGCCAGCGGACCAGCGGTGACGATGATCGTCGCAGTGCTGGTCATGTTTCCGCTGGTCGCCATCACCGTGTTGGTGTAGGTACCGGGCGTTGCGGATGCCGTAAAGACGCCGGAGCTGCTGATGGTACCACCACCAGTGACGACGGACCAGGTAGGAGTGATGGCTATCTTCGCGCCAGAATAGTCCCTCCCGACCGCCGTGAATTGCTGCGTACTGCCGACTGCAAGCGTCTGGGGGTTGGGCGCGACGCTGATGGCTGAGAGCGTGCCTGGATTGCTGATGCCGTGGACGTCGCACGCTGTGGCGAACAGTCCGGCGAACCCGATTGCCGCGACTATTCGTGCAATGCGCGCACTGCGAACCAGCAGCCGCGTTCCGCGACTACTAACTAAACTTTCTTTCATGTGTTGGAGCCGTTGTGCAAGTGAACGCGAGAAAGTGCCGATGCGCCCCGGCTCGCGGTGATCCTCACGCTATGTTCTTCAACGGATGCGTGAGCCTGATCCCCGTCATGATGTGGACTCTGCACCGTGCAGACTGCAACAAGAAAAGCAGACTAGCACGGCGCGTGAGTCCGAGATTCCTTCTGGATACTAGCCGTTCCTGCGGCGGCGAAGCACGGGGAACAGTCCCAGCATCCCGGTTCCGAGCAACGCCATGGAGCCAGGCTCGGGGACGGTGCTGGTGGCACCACCGCATTCGTTCGAGATGACGTTCGTGTCCATCGTTACCGCGCCGTTCAGGGCGATCGCTCTGCCGCATGAGATGGAGGCGCCGGTGGTGAGCGTGACACTCTGATCTGCTATGATACTTCCCTGGAATTGTGTGCCAGTGCCCAGGGTCGCGGAACTCCCGACCTGCCAGAACACGTTTGCGCCCGGCGCACCCGTCGTCTCCGACACTGAGGATCCGCTGGCGGTTGTGAGTGCGCTCCCGATCTGGAATACGAACGTCGAGTTCGGATTGCCAAGAAAATTCAGAAACAGATTTCCGGTGAGTTGTGCCGAGGACGAAAAGAAATACACGCCAGGCGTCAGCGTCATTCCGCCAAGATCCTGACCTGACAGATCAGCGGTGACTGGCAGAGCAGCAAGGTTTCCGTACGCGGTGCTCGCGTCATTCTGCGCCTGCAGCGCAACAGCATCTGCATCATGCACCGCGCCGTTGAGAGTGATGCTTCCCTGTCCCGTAATAGCAGTTCCCGGCGAAACTCCGAGGTCGCCAGTAATCGTTGTGGGGCCCGTGTTCGTAACCGTCGACGCCCCGAGGACGCCGAACGACTGCGCCGTGCCAAGGGTTCCCTGAGCCGTCAGCTGGGATGTGCCGAGGAATGCCGCCGCGAGAGCAGCGAACGACGCTGCTATTCGAACGGTACGCC
Source organism: Gemmatimonadota bacterium (assembly GCA_040388625.1). Classification (NCBI taxonomy): domain Bacteria; kingdom Pseudomonadati; phylum Gemmatimonadota; species Gemmatimonadota bacterium. The sequence goes on from JAZKBK010000006.1 coordinate 501,538, forward strand.
TGGAATTGATGATGCTGAGTGCCCGTCCGCAATGCTTTCTTCCAAGAGCGAAGTGCCTCGATTCAGTGCTCGACATTCCTAGTGCTCCCACGGTGAGAGTTCGTCTATCAGATCGCGTGCTGGATCGAAGACTTCCTGCTTGCACTGAGAAACGAGAGGGCTAGCTCACGCATTGACAGGGAAGAAGAGAGTGGTCGCCACGCCGCTGTCGCATAGAGCAAGATGCGATCCCTTTCAAAAAGCATGGTGCGCAATCAGGGGCGCGCGCCCGTTATACGGCCATTCTGTCCACTACACGATGGCGCGCATATTCAGCGCGTCGTGCATTTCTGCCGAGCCGCCAAACGGCGCCGTCCCTGCTACATCGACTGGCGGTGCGCCAAGCGGCGCTGCGCAAAACGATAACCGCCGATCCCCACGATCAACCACGCCGCGCCCGCAAGCCAGCCGCCGAGCACGTCGGTAAGAAAATGCACGCCCAGATACACGCGACTGAAGCCAATCGCGCCGATGACCGCGATGCCACCGAGAACGAGTGCGACGCGCCTGCCGCGCTCGTGTACCTGATCGAGCAGCAGCACCAGCAGGAAGCCGTACGCGATCATCGAGTTCATTGCATGGCCGCTCGGAAAGCTGTAAGTCGGGTGCGTCATGAACTCAGCAGCGGTAAGCGGCCGCGCACGATGGAAGACGAACTTGAGGATCGTGCTCAGCAGAAGGCCGCCGCCGGTCACGAGCGCCACGGCCCACACGTGGAACCAGTCATGGCGCCGTGCGAACGCGATGAGACTGATCGCGACCGTTACCGCGAGCACGGGGGCACCGATGTAGCTCACCCACGTGAAGATCGTCTCGCCAGGCTCCGTGTTGTGCGAGTCCATCCATGCGTTGATGGCTGCATCACCGCGCGTCAGTGCGTCATGCGTCGGGATCTCGTGGCCGATGAAGAGGAAGAGCGCGATCAGGACGATGACGGCAATAGCACCGGCAATCGCGTACGCGGTCAGGTATTCGGTCGGATGGTGGCGTGCGAACCGGGAGTCGCTCTGCGGCGGTGTCAGATGATCGGCGGTCATAATGGCCCTCTGGCCGTTGGAGACGACTGTCTACCCTTTCCCTGCGCGTGGAAACTCGGCGGCTTGCCGACGCTCCGCTTAATGCTAAAGATGGGCCCGCAGGTGTGACCGTGCCGATCCGTCCCCAGATAGAACGCGGGGTCGATCGTGACGAACAGGAGATACGGATGCGGTGTCATTCTTGCAACGCCACGCGAGTCGTCAGCCACGGAAGACGTCCCCTACTCGAGGTTTGCACGTGACCACATTCACGGTTGGGTATTTCGTCGGCAGCCTCGCGAAGGAATCGATCAACCGGAAGCTCGCGCTTGCCCTCAAGCGCCTCGCGCCGCCGGAGCTGCAACTGCGTGAGATTCCGATCGGCGAGCTGCCACTTTACTCGTACGACTATGACAAGGATTACCCGCCCGCCGGCCGTGCATTGAAGGAGGCCATAGCCGCCGTGGACGCCGTGCTCTTCGTGACGCCGGAGTACAATCGGTCGATTCCCGGCGGTCTCAAGAACGCCATTGACTGGGCGAGCCGCCCCTGGGGCACCAACTCCTTTGCGCGCAAGCCGTCGGCGATCATCGGTACGTCGCCGGGCAAGATCGGCACAGCAGTCGCCCAGCAGCACCTCCGGAGCATCCTCGCCTTTTGCAACTCCCCACTGATGAACGCCATTGAGGCGTACATCTCGTTCACGCCGGGCCTCATAAGTGACGATGGCGAGGTCACTGACCAGTCCACTGCCGAGTTCCTCGCGAACTACATGGACGAGTTTCTGGGCTACATCACGCGCGTCTACACCGCGTTGCCGCGTACGACCGGTGCGGCGGGCGCGGACATTTCGTCGTAACGCAAGAGCAAAATACTGTTTCGCCGCTTCCATGATGAACGCATCGGGGGGCGATTTCGTTCAGACCGATCCATGGCACGCCCAATGACATGGATCGGATCTCGAGAATGACAGCACGTTGATCGCGTGGCATTCGGGCTGCCCGACCATCATGCACCGCCAAGCTCCCGAGTCATCTCGATCATCGTCGGCCGGAAACCCGAACGAGTAAATAGATGCTGTGCCGCCTCGTTCTGCGTGGCTGTCGAGAGCACTACTCGCGGTACGTGACGCTCACCGAGTGCTGTCAGAGTGGCGTCGAGCAGAGTGCGGCCGATGCCGCGATTGTGATGAGCTGGATCGACAACTATGTCGTGCAGAATGCCCGCAGGTCCGCGAAGCGACATGTAGTCGTATCCCTCGACCGCGGCGTACGTGTAGCCCTGCACTTCACCATCGCTCTCTGCAACGAGTACGATAACCTCCGGATTGTCGAGTTGTGTGCCGATGAACGAAGCGTAGCCTGACTCGGTGCGCGGCGAAGCTGCAATGAAGCGTTGCGGATCAAAGTCGTGATGCATCCGGACGAGCAGTGCACCCAGCCGGCCGATCGCAGGAAGATCGGCACTTACAGCAGGACGAACGATCACGTCTGAAGATCTGTCCTTATTCTTCGGCAACAATGCGGAATTCTCGCTAACCTTAATCACAAGCAACGAATAGTCTTTCGTATCGACAGAGTGAAAATTACATGCGGATCGGCATTCTTGGTTCAGGGTTGATGGGCGGGAAGATGGGGACGAGCTTCACACACGCAAAGGAATTAGCGCTGCTGATGGGACAGCTGGCTTACGAAGGTGAGGGGGGCGCAGGACTGGCATACAGATTCGAACACTTCGAGGAGTTGGAGAGACCTTAACATGACCATTCTCTTCCTCGCCCACTCCTGGCTTCGTTATCTCGTCCTGGTTGTCGCGCTCGCGGCTCTGAGCGCGCTCACGTACACTGTCGCGACGGGTCGCTCGGTACGCCCCGCTCGAATCCTCGCCAACTCGTTCGCCGGTCTGCTCGACCTCCAGATCGTGCTCGGAATCGGACTCGTCATGGGCGGCATCTTTCCCGACGCGGTGACGGGTCACCTCATGCTGATGGTGCTCGCGGCGGTCGTCACACACGGTTCATTCATCGTCGGACAGCAGTCGAGCGGCGATCGACGTGAACTTGGCATCCGACTCGGTGGAATCGTGCTCGCTCTGGCGTTGATCGTGGTGGGAATCATGGCGATAGGGCAGACCATCCTGGGACGCTCGGCTCTCCCAACCTTCCCGCAATAGCGGCTACAACCAGACGCAATAGCATCGCACATGCGGCGCGATCCGGTGGACGATCAGACCTCGCCAGTTACACCACGCGATCTTCGTCTGGCGGTTCCGCAGCGCGCAACGATGCTCGGGCCGCAAGTATCGCCTCGGCGTTCGCCGCGGGGTGGACGGCGGTCCAGCGGAGCGTATCCTCCACAGCGCCCGACGTGTAGCGACGTGTCGCCGTGCCGTCGTCCCCTGCGATCGCGATTCCACCCAGATCGAGCAGCGCCGTGACGGCGGTACGTTGCACCGCAGCGGCAGTCTCGGTCGCACCCGCCACCACGTCCAGTAGATTGCGCTCCGCTTCCGCACGAGCCTCGGTTTCAGGCTGTCGGCGGTAGCGCCGGAACAGTGCGTGACAGTCCTTGGACACGCGGCGGTGCGCGCGGACCATTTCGCGCACACTCAGAAGCGTGATCACTGTCGGAGCATCGAACGCGTCCGCGATGGCGAGCATGCGGTCGAGGACCGGTGTGTCGGGAAGCGGCCGGAATCGGCGGCGCGTGATCGCGGTGGGAAACGAGCCCAGTGCGACCTCGATATTGGTGAGCTCGTCGATGAGAAGGCTGGCAAGCACGCGACGTCGCTCGTCACGCGCCTGCGCCTCCCTGCGTCGCGCCTGGCGCGCCGTGAAGTGCGCCGACGCCCAACCTCCGAGAATCGCTGCACCCGCGCCGGTGAGCGTGGCAAGCGTGGATGGCAGGGCTAGAGCAAAGGTGCTCGGATCGCTGGACATAGGTCTGGGGTGCTGGGGCCGCAAATCGCCGGTGCGCTGGCGTGCGATGCTAATTGATCGGCCGCGGAGTCGGGACGCAAGTGCGCGCCGCGGGCCACTCCGCATCGGCGTCGGCGTCCGCGTAAGCATGCTTCCCTTGCTCCCTGTCCACGGAAGCTGTTATTTGGTTCGCTCGCCCCGTTTTCTCCCTGCTGACCGGGTCGCCCATGAGATCGTCGCTCGCGTTGTCGCTTCCATTGTCTCTTGCGTTGCTGACGCCGCACCGGGTTATCGCGCAAGCAGCCGTCGATTCCGCACTCGGCGCATACATCGCCTCGATTCGTGCGATCGACACGCACGCACATCCCATGCGACCTGTAGCCAGCGGTGAGCCGGCAGACAGCGAGTACGATGCACTTCCCCTCGATGGAATTCCGCCGTTTGGATTTCCGCATCGGCTCACCCCGGAAGATCCGATCTGGCAACGTGCTCAGTTTGCCCTGTACCGAGTCCCCATCGCAACGCCGGACAGTGCGCGCAAATCACCGCTCGATGCGGCAGTGACGGGCAACATTGCGAAGCGTGGTCTGCATTTCCCGGAGTGGGCGCTCGACGAGGCGGGAGTCGACGTGATGTTCGCGAATCGCATTGCGATGGGGCCTGGTCTCGATACACCACGCTTTCGCTGGATTGCATTCGTCGATGCACTCATGCTTCCGCTCGATACGCGTGCAGAGGGAACCACGCCGGATACGCGCGTCCTTTATCCCCGAGAAACCAGACTGCTGCGCCGATATCTTCGCGATCTCGGCGTGACGCACACACCGGCCACACTCGCGGAGTACGTCCGGCGCGTCGTCACGCCGACACTCGGGCGGCAACGAGCAGCCGGCGCGATAGCGGTCAAATTCGAGGCTGCCTATCTGCGTCCTCTCGACTTCGCCGATCCCGACTCGGCGCAGGCCGCACGCGTGTACGCACATTACTCCGCCGGAGGTGTGCCGACACACGCCGAATACAAGGCAGTCGAGGATTATCTCTTCCGCGTCATAGCACGCGAGGCAGGACGACTCGGCATGTCGGTGCAGATCCACTCGCTCGAGACATTCGGGAGCTACTACAGGTCGGCAGGCGCCGCACCGCACCTGCTCGAGCCCGCATTCAATGACTCGACGCTGCGCGGCACCAACTTCGTCGTGATCCACGGCGGCTGGCCCTTGGTGAATGAGACGCAGGCGCTGCTTGCCAAGCCGAACGTCTATACCGATATCTCGGCGATGGATCTCATTCTGTCGCCGACGGAGCTTGCCCGAGTGCTGCGGCAATGGCTGGGTGAGTTCCCCGACAAGGTTCTCTACGGGAGCGACGCATTCGACGGCGGCACCGAGCAGGGATGGGAGCAGGTTGCCTGGGTTGGCAGCACGACCGCGCGCCGCGCGCTGGGGATCGCACTCACAGGAATGATGCGCGACGGCGAGATAAGCAGAAGCCGCGCGGAGGCACTGGCGCGAATGGTTCTGCGCGATAATGCGATAACGGCATACCGATTGTCGGGCGTCAGCCGGTGAAGCGACAATAATACGGCATCAGTGAAACCCGGTAACCCGGGATGTTCCGCGTGGCGCCATAGCGCCGGGGATTGCAGCGGGGTTACAGTAGATAGCAGATGAGTCCGCCCCTCTTTTCCGTCCTCGACCTCGCGCCGGTACCCGCGGGCTCGACTCCGGTCGATGCGCTCAGAAACACGCTCGATCTGGCGCAGCACGCGGAGCGGCTGGGTTATCACAGGTTCTGGCTCGCCGAGCACCACAACATGACGGGCATCGCTAGCGCGGCGACCGCGGTCGTGATCGGGTACGTGGCTGGTGGGACGCGCACGATTCGCGTCGGGGCGGGTGGCATCATGCTTCCGAACCACGCGCCGCTCATGGTCGCGGAAGCCTTTGGCACGCTCGAGTCGCTCTATCCGGGACGAATCGACCTGGGCCTTGGCCGCGCACCCGGCGCGGATCAGCGGACGATGCGCGCGCTGCGACGCGATCCAGCGAGCGCCGACAGCTTCCCGCAGGACGTGCTGGAACTCCAGGCATTTCTCTCGCCGGTGAAGCCGGGACAACGCATCCAGGCCGTGCCGGGCGCTGGCCTCGACGTACCGCTCTGGATTCTGGGATCGAGTCTGTTCGGTGCACAGCTCGCCGCCGAACTCGGTCTTCCATACGCGTTCGCATCGCACTTCATGCCCGATGCCTTGATGGACGCGCTCGACGTCTATCGCACCGCATTCAAGCCATCGGCGCAACTCGAGCGGCCGTATGCGATGGCAGGGATCAACGTCTTCGCCGCGGATACGGACGCTGAAGCGCGCAGGATCTTCACCTCGGCGCAGCAGCAATTCACCAATCTGTTGCGCGGCACGCCCGGCCGGCTGCCCCCTCCGATAGACGACATCGAGCGCTACTGGAGTCCGATCGAGAGGGCGCAGGCGTCGGCCAGGCTGGCGATGTCCTTTGTGGGATCGCGCGAAACTGTCGCAAGTGTACTGGCAGAATTCATCGAGATGACCGGCGTCGAGGAGATCATCGTTGCGTCCATGATCTACGATCACGCGGCAAGAGTGCGTTCGTACGAGATTCTCGCGGATGTGATCGCGCGACTCTAGACGCAGCCGGCGCGCTTGCCGGCCAGCCACGACGGCCTATGTTTACCGCTGTTCCCCCCCCGAAACGGAGGCCGGCATGAATGACGGAGAACGCTTGAACGCGAGCCGGAGGCGCGGCTGGCGGCGCGCGATGCCACTGTTGCTCATCATCCCCTACGTCGGCACTCTCTGGGTCTCGACATACGCATCCGTGACGCCAGAGCTATGGGGAATCCCGTTCTTCTACTGGTATCAGTTTCTCTGGATCGGCATCGGCGCAGCAATCACCATAGTCGTCTATCTCGCTGAAGATCGCACCGACATGTCACGCAGCAATGGCGGTGAGCGATGAAGGATTTGCCAGCCGTCTTTCACTCAGCGTCGCGCGATCAACGAGTGTATGCGTGAACGTACCTGCACTCGCGGTGATGATTGCGCTGTTCGTACTGGTTACCGGACTTGGCTTCTTCTCCGCACGCTGGCGCAGCGGAGACATGGATCTCCTGCACGAGTGGGGGCTCGCGGGCGGACGGTTCGGAACCGTCGTAACGTGGTTCCTGCTCGGCGGCGACCTCTATACGGCCTACACATTCATCGCGGTCCCGGCGCTGGTATTCAGCGCTGGTGCGATCGGGTTCTTCGCGGTGCCGTACACCATCATCGTGTATCCGCTCGTCTTTCTCGTGATGCCGAGACTGTGGTCCGTGTGTCGCACGCACGGCTACGTTACACCGGCGGATTTCGTTCGCGGGCGATATGACAGCAGTACGCTCGCGCTCGCGGTAGCGACGTCGGGGATTCTCGCCACCATGCCGTATATCGCGCTGCAGCTGGTCGGCATTCAGGTCGTGCTCGGCGCGGTCGGAATCGGCGGAACTGGCTTCATGGGCGATCTGCCCCTCATCATCGCGTTCGTGATCCTGGCAGCGTACACATATTCGAGCGGCCTGCGCGCGCCGGCGATGATCGCACTTGTGAAGGATGCGCTCATCTTCATCGTCGTGATCGCGGCCGTGATAATGATCCCCGCAAAGCTCGGCGGTTACGGCCACATATTTGCCGCGGTACCCAGAGAGAAGCTGATCCTGTCACCCTCGCAGTACGGCTCGTACGCCACGCTCGCATTTGGTTCCGCGCTCGCGTTGTTCCTGTATCCGCATTCCATCACAGGTGTGCTCAGCAGTGACAGCCGCAAGGTGATCAAGCGCAATGCCGCGTTTCTTCCCATCTACAGCTTCCTTCTCGGACTCATCGCGCTACTCGGCTTCATGGCACTGGCAGCGGGCATCAAGCCGGATGCAACCTACGGCGCGCAGTACGCGGTGCCGGCGCTCTTCAATGCGATGTTCCCGCCCTGGTTCGCTGGTGTAGCATTTTCGGCAATCGCGATCGGCGCGCTCGTTCCGGCAGCGATCATGTCCATCGCTACCGCGAATCTGTTCACGCGCAACATCTATCGTGAATACTTCCGGCCCGATGCAACGCCGCGCCAGGAAGCGCGCATGGCAAAGGCCGCGTCGCTGGTCGTCAAATTCGGCGCGCTTGCATTCATTCTGCTGCTGGAGAACGCCAGACAGGAAGCGATCAACTTTCAACTGCTCGGCGGCGTCTGGATACTGCAGACCTTTCCCGCGATCGTGTTCGGACTGTACACACGCTGGTTCCACCGCTGGGCCCTGCTCGCCGGATGGGCGGTCGGCATGGTCAGCGGAACGATGATGGCCGCGTCGCAACACTTTACCGCGATCTTCCCGCTGCACATCGGCGGATCGCTGGTGCCCGGCTACACGGCGTTCTACGCGTTCGTCGCGAACGTGATCATCACAGTCGTACTCAGTGTTCTCTTCAACGCACTGGGCGTTGCGAGCGGTGCGGATCGGACCGCCCGTGCCGACTACCTGGCGGAGAGCTGAGCCGGGCGAAGGGACCGAGGTGGAAAGATTCTTGCAAACAACAGTTTATCGTTGCCGGACAACAATCATGCGTGCGTGAATCGCCGCCCGCCCCTACCTTAGAGCCACGCACCTTGGGTCAGATGTAGCCGGAAGACGTGGAGACATCAATCAGGAAGCTCTGACGCATGGACGTGGAGCCGAATACCACCCCGACTCAAGCCACACTTCCGCACGGCGGCCCCGTGCGGCTGGTTACACTAGGACGCCTTGCTCTTCTCCAGCCTTCCGGCGAAGAGTTGCCCCTGCTTGGACACAAGCGTAAGCTGGCGCTCCTGGCCGTACTCGCGCTCTCTCCCAGCGCCGTGAGCCGCGAAGAGTTGATGGCGATGTTCTGGGCCGACGACAAGGACGAGCGGTCGCGACGGCATTCGCTGAGCAACTCGCTGTCGTTTCTACGCAGCATGCTTGGCAGCGACTCGATCGCAACGCACCGCGCCGATGTCACGCTCGCACCCGACGCGGTCGAGGTCGATGCGGTGGCGCTGCTTTCCGCTGCGCGATCCAACGATCACGCGCGCGTCATGGATCTGTACGAAGGACCCTTCCTGGATGGCATTTACGTCCCGGGATCGGCGCGCTTCGACAGCTGGGTCGACACGCAGCGCGCCGCCATCGAGCGCGCCGTGTTTCGCGCGAAAGATGCCCCGAAAGACTCGTCGACGGGAGCGAGCAGCAATACGGCCGGCACTGCCCCGCGCGCCACTGCGCCGCCAGCTCCGCAACTCCCGCCAGCGACGGAACAGCACAGCCTGCCGTTTCCCGCTGCCGGTGCCCATCGGGAGAAACACACCGATCCCAATGGCTTTCCTCTTACCAGACGCGTCCTGATCGCCGTCGCGTGGCTCGCGACGATCGTAACCATCGCTGCGTACGCGTTGCTGCGATACAATCCCGTCGTTACCACGCGACCACTGATCGCGGTGACCGACATCGTTAACGTACAGGGCGACACGGCCTCCGCATGGCTCGAAGATGGCTTGCCGCAGATGATCACCGCCGACCTGTCGAGCACCTCCGCGGTCGAGATGATCGGTCCGGCGCGCGTACGCACGACCCGCGCACGCGCACGGCTCCCTCTGCGCGGCGGACTGACTACGGCACAGGCGCTGGATCTCGGACGACGGCTCGGCGCGTCGACGATCGTACGGGGGGAATTCACACACGGCAACGGGACGTACGTGCTGGACATCAGTACACACGACGTTGCGAGTGGCCGCTCTGACAGCCGCTTCACCGTGACCGGAGCAGATCCCATGACGGTCGCCGGCTGGGCTGCCGGACGGGTGCTCGATCTCGCGGGCATCAACGGAAACAAGCCGCGTTTCGCGGATGTGGAGGCCAATAACGTCGCTGCATATCAACACTTCGTACGCTCACTGCATGCGGAGAGCGAAGGACGCTTCGCGGATAGCAGACGGGAGCTGGATGCATCGATCGCGATCGATTCGGGTTTCGCAAGTGCACTGTCCGCCAGATCGCGCATCGCTGCCGCCGAGGGCGACACCGAGACGCTCGGCCGCCTGAACCGCGCGATGACACATGCGCGACTCACTCCGTGGAACATCATGCGTGACGCGATCGATTCCGCAATTCACAATGGCGAGAACAGTCGTGCCGCACAGTTGGCAGTGGAACTCGTGGCGCGCTATCCGCATGATCCGCGGGCGTATGCAGCGCTCGCATCTATCTACACCAATCAGGGCGACTGGTCTCGGGCGCAATCGACGGCGCAGCAGGAGCTCGCGCTCGACTCTCTTGCCAACGAAGCTGGCGACGGGCCATGCGTACCGTGCAGTGCGTACGCCACGCTCGTACAGATCGAGCTGTTGCGCGGGAATCTCGGCGCCGCCGAGCAAACCGCGCGTCGCTGGGTGCAGCTGCAGCCGGACCTGCCGGTTGCGTGGGCCGTCATGGGAGACGTCCTCCATTACGCCGGCCGTTACGACGCAAGCGTCGGCGCCACCCGTCGCGCAGTGATGCTCAGTGGCAACGATCCGTCATATCAGGTTCGCGCTGCACGCGCGCTCGTCGCCGAACGCAGAATCGCTGCGGCGGACTCGGTCCTGGCGCAAATCCAGTCCACGAGCAAGCAGATCCAGAACGACATCAGCGACGTCAGGGTGCTGGCGCTGCGCGAGCGTGGCGAATGGGGCAGGTCCAACAAGCTCATCGAAGCGTACCTTGCCACACACCCGAATGACGACGCATTTCTGCTGGAGGAAATGGACGGACTCGGCCGGCTGGGCGCATACGCGGCCGCAGCGCGATTGTTCGATACGCGTATTGCACCGCGACTTGCGCCACCGGTCGAATCCGCACCGCAACGCCCGCGCGGCGATGCCGCTCGTGCCTTCAGCTGGACGCGCGCGCTGGAAGCAAACGCGATCGCCGGATCAGGCGATACCGTGCGCCTGCATGCAATTGCCGACTCGATGCGCGTCACGGGCGCACTGAGCTATCTGGATCGCGACAGGCAACTGTATCATCACGTCCTTGGCCTCATCGCCATGCAGGGAAAGCGATACGCGGAAGCGGAGGGAGAGTTCCAGGCCGCACGATGGGGTGTCGCTGGATGGACCGAGACAGTCGCGTGGCAGGCCCGCGCGGAAATGGCGCAGAACAAGCCTCGTGATGCGATCGCCACGCTGCGCCAGGGATACCAGGGGCCGCTCGACGCGATGGGCCGTTACGAACCACGCAGCGAGCTCGACATGCTCATGGCCATGGCGTTCCGGCAGGCGGGAATGCGAGACAGCGCCGCTGTATATGACCGGTACGTCGCGAGTGTGCGCAGCAGCTCGCGCGAGTGAATTACGGTCAGGGCTCCGCACGCGCTTCCAGCTCGGCGCGTGTGTGATTGAGCCGCGGGTGCAAGGGATCGGAAAGATCCATCCACTCCCACGGAATCCGGAACCGACGATACCCGACGACGGATCCAATCCTCTGAACAAGCTTCTGCGCGAATACACCACCCGTCAGTGCTTCCATGAGTCCGTACGCACCGACGTGAAACTCGACGACTACATAGTCGTTGCCATGCTCGTGCAGCTCGATCCTTGCAAGCAGCTCCTCGATCCTTCCAACCTTGAGTCCATCCACGTCGCGCACCAGGCGACCGATCAGATGACCGAGGAGCAATTCGCGAGACATTACTTCTTCTCTCCCTGCGATCCGGGAATGTGACCGATGATATGATCGCCGAGCCAGCGCTCCAGCCGAGTGGACGGAAGTGTTGCGCCGTCCACATCCAGCTCGATCGTACCGCCTATCCCACGAACCGCGGAGAATGGCACGCGGCTCACGCCGAAGTCGCGGTCACGATGCAACATCGCTGATATCGCACCGCGCAGCCTGACCATCCACGTCCCGACGCGCTCGGCGCGCACTGCGCCGCCAATGAGTATCGTCGAGACGCGCAGCGGCTTGCCTTCCGTCAGCGTCAGAGCAAGCGCGTCGACGCGTCCTATCCTGCGGCCATTGCGATCGCACAGGCACGCGTCCAACACGTCGTGGACCAGCTGTACTCCATCCATCGCTTCCATGTCAGCCGCCTCCCTTTAGCTGCAGCGGCAGGGAAACGAAGAACAGCACTATCGAAAGCACGGAGATGGAGATCAGGGCGATGTTGCTGATCCAGCCGTTACAGTGACGGCCCATGACCTTGCCGTCGTTCATCAGGGCGATGAGCGGGATCACCGTGAACGGAAGACTCGCTGCGGACAGCACCATCGACATGTTGGTGAGCGAGAGAGCACTGATGCCGAGCGTCGCCGGTATTGCCGCGACGAGTATCGCAACCGTGTAAACGGTGCTGAAGCGCGAGTCGCGAGCGGGCCGCAGATTCTCGCTCCATTCCCATCCGAATCCCTGCGCGATGAGATATGCGATCGATAGCGCGATCTCGAGCGTTGCACCGAAGCAGGTGATGCACAACGTTGCGACGAACAGCCAGAAACCAGCACGGCCGAGCGGTGATACGAACAGCGAGCCGAGTTGCTCGAACTTCTCGATGTGGACGTGTGCGGGTGCGAATACGAGCGCCGCCGTCACGATCACTGCAAGCGCGAGCGTACCACCAAACAAATTCCCGAGCCCTGACGTGATCCGGTTCACGCCCAGATAGTCCGGGGTCCAACCGTCCTCCACTGCGCCGGCAGAATAGAACAGATAGAGATAAGGACTGATCGAAGCACCGAGTATGCTCACGGCGAGATACCAGTAGCGTGCGGGATTTTCAGTCGGGCCGGATGGAATGAACGCGTGGCCGAGCGCGCCCCAGTCCGGATGCGCCTTGATCGCACCGACGGCGAACGAGATTGCGAGCAGCCCAAGGATCGCGGTTCCCTGCTCCACGATTCCGAACGTACCGCGCCACAGCAGCATCCAGCCGATCACCGCGACTGGTATCGCCCACCATGGAAATGCGATTCCAGTTGCCATCTGCAACGCAGTTGCCACACCGCCGATCTCGGCCATCAGTACCATGAAGCTGACAACGAACACCGCGATGAGCGCGACGAGAAAGAATCGCATTCCGAAGTGCTCGCGGAGCAAATCGACATACGTGCGCTTGCTCACGGCCGCGAGCCGCCCGGTCATCTCCATCAGAAAGGCGAGACTGATGACCCCAAGTGCCAGTGCCCAGGTGAGCTGGTACCCGAACTCGCTTCCGGCCTGCGCCGAGGTACCGATGGAACCGACTTCCAGAAACCCGCCGATTCCAGTGACGATTCCGAGTGCGATCTCGATCCACTTTTTCATGGCGACCGTGTTACATGGCAAGACCTCTGCCGGAATTTCGGGACACTCGCACACGGGGGCCGCGGGACCCGAGGCGAAGGACGGTCGCGCGGACCGCCACGGGCGACGTATCTTGTCTCGCGATGACGTTTCCCAGCGAAGCACCGGCGCGCCTGCGTGAACTGGCTCAGGCGTGGGCCGGAACCACCGTGAACGAGCGCGCGGCCTTCCAGACCTGGATGCTGCGCTTCTGCGAGGCACTCGGCGTCGCCACCCCCGATCCGCCGACGGCGTCGTACAGGTTCGAGCTGCCAGTGCAGGTGATGGATCGTGAAGGGCGGGAATCCACCAACTTCATCGATTGCTGGAAGTCGGGTCATTTTGCGATCGAGGCGAAGGCCTCAGGCGACGACAGGCGTAACGACTCGCTGCTGCGAAAGGCCTTCGGTCAGGTGCGCAACTACGTCGCGTACGTTTCCGGTGATGCGCCACCATATCTGATGGTGCTCGACGTCCCGCGCACTCTTATAGTGTGGGACCGGTGGAGCGGAGCGTACGGGGATTTCGCCGCCGGCCGGCGCATTGCGCTCAACACGCTGCACGATCGTCCCGAAGACATCCAGCTGTTGTACGATATCTTCGTCGATCCATCCGTCCGCGATCCCCGTGGGAAGGCACAGGTAGTGACAAGGGAAATCGCCGCCGGACTCGCCGAGCTCGCCGCGGAGCTGGAGACGCGCGGGCTCGACACCGAGCGCGTGGCGCGATTCCTCATGCGCTGCGTCTTCTCGTGCTTCGCGGAAGACGTCGGCTTGCTACCGGAGAATCTATTTCGTCGCACGCTCGAGACCGCGCGCAGCTCCGGCGATCACGAGCGTCTCACGATGGCGCTCACATCGCTCTGGAAGACGATGGACAGCGGCGGCATGTTCGGCGCCGAGCTGTTGCATCGCTTCAACGGGCACTTCTTCAAGACCGTGGAAGCGTTGCCACTCGCGGCGCGCGACGTTGATCTTCTAATCGATGCCGCCAAGCACGACTGGTCACGCGTCGAGCCTTCCATCTTCGGCACTTTGCTGGTTCGTGCCCTCGATCCCGAAGAGCGTCACAGACTCGGCGCCGAGTACACACCGCGCGCGTACATCGAGCGTCTGGTTGAGCCCACTGTGATCGAGCCAATACGCGAGCGATGGACTGCCGTGCAGGCGGCGGCGTTGCAGTTGGAGGACACGGGAAGAGCGCGCGACAGGACGAAGGCGATCAAGCAGATTCGCGAGTTTCACGAATGGATGCGCGGACTGTCGTTCCTGGATCCCGCATGCGGCAGCGGAAACTTTCTGTACGTGACGATGGCCGCGGTGAAGCGGATCGAGCACGAAGTGATGAACGAGATCGCGCGCCTGTCACACGGACAGGGCGGACTCGTGCTCGACGAAGTGCATCCGAGACAGTTCCACGGCATCGAGGTGAAGCCGTGGGCACGCGAGATCGCGGAGCTGACGCTGTGGATCGGATACCATCAATTCTGGCGCGAGTCGCATGGCGGAAGGACGCCGCCAGATCCGATTCTCGAGGACACGGGAACGATCGAGTGTCGCGACGCCGTACTGGCGTGGGATGAGATCGTGCATCGGCCGGAACGAGATCGCCCGGATCCGACTCCGAGAATTGTGTCGCCGATTACGGGGGAGATGATTCCGGATCCGAATGCGAAGCTGAAGTACTACGAGTATGTGGGGGGGAGGCAGGCGGAGTGGCCGAGGGCAGATTTTATAATCGGAAACCCGCCGTATATGGGCGTGCAGCGGCAACGCGCGTCGATGGGTTGGGGGTACATCGACGCATTGCGAAGCGTATACAGCACAATTCCCGATGGCGCGGACTTTGTCATGTATTGGTGGTGGCGGACTGCGAAACGCGTCGGCCGCGGAGAAACGATCCGCGCGGGCCTAATTACCACCAATTCGATCGTTCAGTCACTGAATCGAAAGGTTGTAGAGGAAGCGACCGAGAACAACGCAGAGGTTGTATGGGTTATTCGCGATCATCCCTGGGGGGATACGTCAAACGATGCAGCAGTCCGCGTGACCTTTACGGTTATTGCACCTACTGCGCAAAGCCACCGTATTATCACAGTTGACGACCGTGCAAACATCACGGCTTCGGAGCAGTATACGGAGCCCTTGAACAGCGATTTTACACCGCTGGCCAATGTAGGACAGAGTGCAACTGTCAGCCTACTTGCGAATCGGGGAATGAGCTTCCGCGGCGCTGCAATCGTTGGCGAAGGGTTCATGGTGCCGTCAGCTGCCGCGCCAGGGCTCGTGCGGGACGCGGACCCGACCCGTCAAGTACTACGGCCAATTCGGAACGGGCGTGACATAACGCAACGTCCGCGTGGTGATTGGGTTATCGATTTCGGTTCGATGTCCGAAGCGGAGGCACGTGGGTTCCCGCAATTGTATGACATAGTTCGCACGCGAGTGCGCCCGGCACGGGAAGCGCAGGCAGATGTCGGTCGGAGACGCTTTTGGTGGAGGTTTGGACGGTCGAACGAAGATATGCGTAACGGGCTCCGCAATCTCTCGCGTTTCGTTGCAACGCCGATGACGTCCAAACATCGATTTTTTGTTTGGCTTGAGCCCGAAATACTTCCTGATCAAGGAATAATTGCCATTGCGTCGGACAAGGCGGTAATGCTTGGAATTCTTAGTTCGATAATTCATGTCACCTGGTCTCTCGCTGCTGGTGGTCGCCTAGGCGTTGGCAATGATCCCCGATACAACAATTCCTTGACGTTTGAATCTTTCCCGTTCCCACTGCCGACAACGGATCAAGCCGAATCTGTGTCAACCCTCGCCGAGCGCCTCGACTCTCACCGCAAATCCGCGATCGCGCGCGATGAGCGTGTGACGATGACCGGCATGTACAACGTCGTCGAGAAACTCCGCTCGGGTGCAGCACTCACACCGAAGGAGCGCGTGATTCACGAGATCGCGGCGTGTGGTGTGTTGCGCGACATGCACGACGAGCTCGATGCGCTGGTCGCCGAGTCGTACGGGTGGCCGTGGCCGATGGAGAAGGAGGAGATACTGGAGCGACTCGTTGCGTTGCACGACGAGCGCGTCGAGGAAGAAAGTCGCGGTGTGATCCGCTGGCTCCGGCCGGAGTATCAGATCCCGCGCTTCGCGCCAGCCGCGACCGCGCTGACGCTCGCGATTCCGGACGCCGAAGCGCCGGCCGTTGCCGCAGCCGCGCTCCCCGCGTGGCCGTCGACCGCCGTGGAGCAGCTTTCGGCGATCGGTGCACTTGTCGCCCAGCGCCCGCTCGGGGCAGACGAGATCGCCGCCAGTTTCAGCGGCGCACAGCGCGCGCTCGTCGCGCGGCATCTGGAGACGCTGGCGCTGATGGGCGAGGTGACGCAGGACCAGGATGGGAGGTACGGAGTGGCGCGGAAGGTGGCGTAGGAGGGATTGCGTTGCGCTTTTCGCACGACGGCTAAGAGCTTCGGTCGACGGAGATCTGGTACCGCGCCATCGATCGTACGGGTGAATATTGCAGATCATGACTATAGCGATCGCGTTGAAGGTTTGCGACGGCTTGCCATATAGCCATATCCTGCGTATGGTTATCCATATGAAGACCACGCTCAACATCGACGATCAGGTCATGAAGCAGTTGCGGCGCGAAGCAGCGCGGCTGGACACGACCATGTCGGAACTGGTCGAAACTGCACTTCGACGGCTGCTCACACCGCAGAACGCCACGAAACCGCTGCCGCCTCTTCCAGTTTTTCACGCAGGACGCACACTTGTGGATGTCGCGAATCGTGATGCGCTGTATGATCTGATGGATGGACGTTGAGTGTTTGTTGTCGACACAAATATCCTGGTCTATGCTGCCAACAAGACTTCACCGGAACACGCCCGCTGCCGTTCGCAGCTGGAAGCGTGGCGGTCGCTTGCAGGAGCGTGGTATCTCACGTGGGGCATCTGTTATGAATTCCTGCGCGTCACTACACATCCGCGAGTATTGGAGCGACCGCTGGCGGCGGTCGACGCATGGGGATTCATTCAGAGTGTGCTGGCGTCGCCCGGGGTGAGCCTGCTCGTACCAACGATGCGGCACCAGGCGGTCGTGACTGAGCTGATAGGTCTCGTGCCGGAGTTACGAGGGAACCTGATGCACGATGCGACCACAGCCGCGCTGATGCGCGAGCACGGCATCCGGCGAATCTACACGCGAGACGCCGACTTTCATCGGTTCCCCGACATCGAACCGATCGACCCGCTCGTAATCGCCCGGTAGCTACTACCAGATGAAAGTGGCGCAATTCTGAATATTGCGCCAAAAAGGTGGCGCGATCGGACTTCATGCGCCAGGACAAGCCGACGCAGGCAGCCCGAGCATGCTGAATCGTCAGTCACATGCTTGACATTCGGTAAGCATGTACTTACCGTAAGTTATGGCTTACACATCAGCCCTGACCGCCCTCGCCGATCCGACCCGCCGCGCAGTGTTCGAGCGCTTGCGCCGCGGACCGGTGCCGGTGGGAGTGATCGCCGCGGGTCTTCCCGTCAGCAGGCCCGCCGTCTCGCAGCATCTCAGGGTGCTCAAGGATGCGGGCCTGGTGCGTGACGAAGCCGTCGGCACGCGCCGGCTCTATGCCGTCGATCCGCGTGGTATCGCGGAATTACGCGCGTGGCTGGACCGCTTCTGGGATCAGGCGCTCGACGCGTTCAAGGCTGAAGTCGAAGGCAAACCTCAACCGACGAAAAGGAAGAAATCACGATGACAGGCCCACGCACCGCAGCAACAGCGCCATCAGTTGCACCAGTTGTGAAGACGATCACCGTGAAAGCCACGCCTGCGCGTGCATTCGAGGTATTCACCGCCAACATGACCCGGTGGTGGCCGATCACCCATACGATCCGCAGGAGTGACGCGCCGATCGCCGAGGTCGTACTTGAGCCACGCGTGGGCGGTCGCTGGTACGAGCGCGGGACGGATGGTACGGAATGCGGCTGGGGCCACGTGATCGCGTGGGAGCCGCCGAACCGAGTCGTGCTCGCGTGGCAGATCAACGCCGAATGGAAGTTCGACCCTTCGCTGATCAGCGAAGTGGAAGTGCGGTTTCAGGCGCAGGGGACTGATACGACACTCGTGAGATTGGAGCACGGCAAGCTCGACGCTTTCGGAGAGGGCGCAGAGAAAGTACGCCAGGCGATTTCGTCGGAAGGCGGCTGGGGCGCGCTGTTGCAGGCTTACGCAGATGCTGTTGTGAAGGTCGCGTGAGTGAAGCGGGCGCCGGGCTCATTCAGCGTCGGCAGTTCGAGCGCGATCGTTGTTCCGATAGTAGCCGACGATCGATCTTCGCCCGAACCCGATGTCTTGAAGGGCCCGGCGGCGGTGCGGCCAGGGCGTAGATTCCAGCGCTGTGCCAGAACACGCAACGGATCACGCGGAGCGCGGTGGGCTTCCACCGGATAGACACACGAGGCGACGTGTATCACCAGCGGCGACGATACTTCTAGCCTTCGTCGCCGGCGGAGTGTCTGGCGCGATCTTTCCGCAGTTTGCGGGTGCGATCGGTCCCGTAGGAACGATCTGGGTCAAGGCGATCAGCGCACTGGTAGTACCACTGGTAGTCGCGTTGCTCATCACGAGCATCGCGTCACTTGCCGACGCTGGCGCGGTCGGACGGCTTGGCGTGCGGGTGATTGGAGTCTTTCTTGCGCTCCTGTTCGGCGGCGCGGTGCTGATCGCAATCATGACGCCATGGCTGCTGACGTTGTTGCGCGTCACCGCCGGATCGACGGGAGCGCTCGCGGGGACCCGCGAAGTCGCGCCGGTAGTTGCAGCAGCGCCACACGCAGCGCCCGGCTTCTGGGACTGGATCGGCGCACTGATTCCGGCGAATCCCGTCGCCGCGGCGGCCAACGGCGCGCTGCTTCCGCTGGTGATCTTCACAGTTGCGTTCGGCGTCGGTGTCACCAGACTCGCGCCGGAATCGCGCGCACATCTCGTCGGCTTCTTTCGTGGTGTTGCCGACGTCATGCTCGAGCTCGTACGCTGGGTACTATGGATCGCGCCGATCGGCGTATTCGGCCTGGCATACGCACTCGGCGCACGCACAGGATTCGGCGGCGCGCACGCAATCATCGCGCTGCTGATACTCGTCGCGATTGCGTGCCTCGTCTACACGTGCGCGTTGTATGTGGTCGCCGTCGTGGTGGGCCGAGTTCCGCTGGTCAGGTTCGCGCGCGCCATTGCGCCGGCGCAGGTCGTAGGATTCAGCTCACGATCTTCACTCGCGACACTTCCCGCGATGATCGAAGCGGGCAAGCTGCAGCTTGGTCTTCCTGCGGCCGCGACAGGCTTCGTGCTTCCGCTCGCAGTTTCGACCTTCAAGCTCGGTGCAACCATCGCGATCACGACCAGCAGTCTGTTCCTGGCTCGGATCTACGGCGTGACGATAACGCCCGCCGAGGTCGCTTCGATTGCGATGTCTGCAGTGTTGCTCAGCTTCAGTGTGCCGGGCATTCCAGGCGGCGTGCTGCTCGTCATGGTACCGGTGCTGACGAGTGTCGGGATACCGGCGGAAGGTATAGGAATTCTGCTTGCCGTGGATGTGATTCCGGACATGTTCAGAACTGTTACGAATGTTACGGCGGATATGGTGGCGGCTGTCATTGTGGCGCCGCATAAAGTGACAGGCGCGGATACATCCGCGCCCCACATTCGCGGACCATCGATGCTCGGATGATCGGTCGTGAGCGGATCGATCGGAAAAGACGCCGGACAAGGTGGGGCAAGGACGCATCCTTGCCTGTTACCTACCGTGTGATCGGGTAGGATTGCCGCCGCGTCACTGCGCCAGCACCCGCACCAGCCGCGCCAGCGACATCAAATCATTGAGATCCAGCACCTCCGCGGGCGAATGACTGTACCGGCCCGGCCATCCGAGCTGGGCACCGATCGCGCCCTTCGCCACGAATGGAACGGCGTCGGTCGATCCCTTGGTCGTGCCCACCTGCAGCGGGATATGATTGCTGTGAGCGAGTGCGATGATACGGTCGCGTTCGCTCGGTAACACGATCATCCCGTCGTCCGACGCTCGCAATACCGGCCCTTCACCAAGCGGAGCGAAGGCGAAAAATGGCGACTCCAACGGCGTATCTGACGACACGAAGGTGTCGATCGCGTATGCGTGCTGCACCGACGTCCCGATGTATTGCGCGGCAGCTGCCGCACCGAAGAGTCCGACTTCTTCCTCGACCGACCAGACGAAGATGACCTTGTGCGTCAGCTTTGCCGGATCCATCTCTGCAAGCGCCAGCAACAGGGCAGTGTCACCCGCCCTGTCATCCAGTGCGCGTGCGGTGAACCGTGTCGCAGCGAGACGTTCGCCGCGCTTGTATGCGGTAACAACCAGCCCGGGACGTACACCGTGCGTGACGAGTGCAGCCGAATCCATCCCGAACCATGCGCGCATGACGTCGGGGCGGCGCACCTTCGCCTGCTCGCGCGGTACGAAGACTCCGGGGAGTGATACGGGTGCCGCTGAGGCGGGTGCGTTACTGGTCGCCGGCCGGTCCAGAAACAACAGCGCGGGTTGGCCCTCCCATGCTGCGCCGTTGAGGCCGCCTTGCGACGTCAGCGTCACCGTTCCATCACGGTCGATGGATCGGACGATGTATCCCACTTCATCCATGTGCGCGAGAAAGACGCTCGTATCGCGATCCGGTCCCATCGACAGAATGAGGTTGCCTGCAGAGTCCTGTACTATCTGCTTGCGCGCCCATTCCGGCAATGCGCTGCGAATTGCATCGCGAACCGGAGATTCGCGCTCGCCGACCGCCGATAGCTCGGCAAGGCGTGTGAGAACGTCCGCAGCCACTGAAAGACTGTCGCGCGCGCGCGTTGCGACCGTCGCGGGAGGCCGCGGAAGCACAAGCCATGGTGCTGGCGACGATACGTGTGCGGCAGCGCGCACCGCAAGGAGCAACGAATCCAGATCGCTCGAGCGGACGCTCTCCATGAGCGAGCCGGCGAAGCGCGCGCGCACCGCCATGCGCGACACTGCGTCGCTGTTCACCGCCGGAACGGATCTGGCGCGTGGAGCGAAGGGTGAGTGCGACACCGCTGCGCTGTCATCACCCGACGCGCTTGCAGCGGCAACGATCATCGCCTCGTCGAACCTGCCCAGACGCGCCGCGGCAGCTTCCAGCCCGCTCCATCGAAAACTGCTCTGCGTGGACAACACGAACACTGTCTCGCCCGCAGTGTGCGCATTGCCGCGCTGCGCTGCGTG
Source organism: Gemmatimonadota bacterium (assembly GCA_040388625.1). Taxonomy (NCBI): domain Bacteria; kingdom Pseudomonadati; phylum Gemmatimonadota; species Gemmatimonadota bacterium. Next base: position 523,157 of record JAZKBK010000006.1, read on the forward strand.
CGCGACCGATGCCACCGCTGCACATCCCGCGCGGCCGCTCGCGTCGGCGCCCGCCACATGGTCAGTGTATGTCCACGGTGGAACGTCACGTACAACGGGATCGATCAGGGTGACGCCGAGCGCAGTTGCTTCGGCGCGAGATCTGACGCCGACGTCTACCCATAGCTGGTCCACGTTCACGATCGACGTATCGCCGCGATGCTCCTGCGCGAAGTGAAGATTGTCCACGGCGACTACACCCGGGATGGATCCATTCTTCGTCAACACCCGCACCTGCTGCGCCTGATGAAACTGATCCCAGAGTGGATGCGTCGCACCATTTCCGGCGCGATGCAATCGCAGATAGCCCTGATCAGTTATCTCACTCACGATGAACCCTGTATGATCGAGCCCGCATGCGATCAGCCGACGAGGGTGACCGCTCCCGACTGTCATGACGAGATTGCCGAGTGCGTCGCGGCGCCAGTGATTGTCCGCGGCCATCACCGCATCCGTGATGCGGGATTCGTCTCCGGGCGGTGCGTCGTAAGCAAGCCAGGAAGCAATTGCGGCAACTGACGCGGGATCGCCTGACGGGCGAGGCGCATTCTGCGCCGCTGCTCCTGAAGTGAGTAGGAGCACCGAAGCGCCGGCGGCAATAACGAGCGAGAGACGCACGAAGAGTCCTTTGATGGGATGCGAAAAACTTACGACTCCCGACGGTCGTCTGCTGGCACAGCAATCTCACCCCGGCCCCGACGCTCTGCGGGGCACGTCACCTACTCGTGGCGGATCGCGTCGATTGGAGAGAGCCGCGCGGCGCGCATTGCGGGATACATGCCGAACGTGAGTCCGACGACGGACGCAGCAACGGCGGCGGTAGCGATCGTCGCTGGCGAAACTGCGGCGTACATCGGTATGGTCGTTGCAAAGCGCCTGGCGAGTGCCGCCAGCGCAAACGCGCCCGACAGGCCGAGCACGGTGCCAACTCCGGTGCCGGCGCTGGCCAGCGCGAGCGACTCGGCGAGAAACTGCACGAGAATATCGCGACGCGTGGCACCGACGGCCTTGCGCACGCCGATCTCACGCGTCCGCTCCGTGACGCTCGCGAGCAGGACGTTCATGATCCCCACGCCGCCGACTACGAGCGATACGCCGGCCAGAGCGCCCATTACGAGCTTGAATATCAGCAGTGCGTTGTTCACCTGCGCCAGTCGCGCGGCTTCCAGCTCGACGTCGACGCGCTTCTGCCAGTTCGGGAATTTCCCCGCGAGCCATCCGTCCACCAGGTCGCGCACCTCTCCGACTCCCTCGATGCTTCGCGCGCGGACGGCCAGCGTCGGTGTAATCACTCCACTTGGCTCGAACGTCGTCGAAGCGGCCAGAATGGGGACATACACGTCGAAGAGCCGCTCGCCAACGTATGGAGGCATGATACCGATCACCGTCAGCGGGCGACCATGCACGCGCACCGTCGCGCCGAGCATTCGCGATGGATCGCCGGTGCGCGACAGCTGCGCGGCCAGATTGTGCGACAGGACCACGACAGGCGCATCGCGGCGAGCCTCGGCGTCGGTGAAGTAGCGGCCCGTCTCCACGTCCTTGCGCCGGAACGTGACGAAGTTCGGAAGGGTTGCGTTCACGCGTACGGCGTGCGGTGCGGCCTGCGGCGACATGATGATCGCGCGTCCCGATGCGGACATCGACACGTCACCGCTCGGGCCGACTACGTCCTGCAACTCAGCGGCGTCCTGCAGCGTGAAGATGGGATAGCCCGATACCGGAAAGCTGAATCCGTCGCGAATCTCGCTCGTGCGGGACGCAATATTCACAGTCTGCACGTCGGTCGTCACCGCCAGCGACTCCCGGGCGTAATTCCCGAGTCCGTCGCCCAGTGCCAGCGTCATGATCACCGACGCGACGCCGATGATGATCCCGAGCGTCGCCAATCCCGTCCGCATCGGGTTGATGCCGAGTGCGCGCAGGCCCTGGAATAGCGATTCGCGAATCGCGCGCTGCATGTCAGTCCGAGCTCCGTCGGTACATGGTCATGACGGAAGCTGCGGCCCCGCGCAAAGCTGCGCCATCGTCCGGACGTAGTCATGCGATCTACAACTTTTGGTTGATACCACCACCGAGCCGGGCGCTCAGTCGCTCGAATGTGCCTTTTCGCATGGCACAAAGCGGCGCGGCGCATGACATTTACTGGATGGTGGTGACCGCCCGACTCCGCGCTCCATCCGAGCCGCTCTTTTCAAGGCATGCACCCGTGTGGCTGAACGTGTGGGCAGCGACGCAACTGGTCGCGCTCATGACGGCGACACGCATCGCAGTCGTCCGAAGCGGCTCGCTGCAATCCGTATTCGCCGGCACGACCGGGGCACGCCTCGCGATCCTGCTACTGGCCACGATCGCGGTACACGTAGCGGGCGTGATCCTGTACCGTTGGCTGGTACGCGAGTCGTGGCGGAGCATTGCTTACGTCGCAACCTGCTGGGCGCTCGTGTTCGCCACCTCGTGGCTACGACGCGAATACAGCCTGCTCGCGCTCGGCGCTCTGTTTCAGGCATGCATCTTCCTACCGTTCCAGTGGATAACAGGTGCGCTGGCGGCGTTCGTCATCGCCGACGTCATCGCCGTGAGCCGAACGGACAACGGATTCGTCGTAACACGATTCATCAACGCAATCCCCATCCTCGTGCTCGGCGTGATAGTCGGCGCGATCGTGCTGTACATCCACCGGTCGAATCGTGACGCCGCGGTGCAGGAAGATCTCCTGCGCAAGCTCGACGCCGCGCATCAGGATCTCGCCGCACGCTCGCGGGAGGCCGGGATGCTCGCGGAGAGGCAGCGACTGTCGCGCGATCTGCATGACACGCTCGCACAGGGTTTCACAAGTGTTATCGCGCAGCTCTCGGCGGCGGAACTGGTGCTGCGCGGACCGGCGAGCGATTCAGATGCATCCGCTTCAAAGAATGGCCGGCTCGACAATTCGAGCTCCGATCGGGCTGCGCTTGCCGCGCCGTACCTCGCCCAGGCGCAGGCGGTATCGCGAGCCAGCCTCACCGAGATTCGCCGGCTCGTGCTGGCATTGCGTCCTTCCGCGCTCGCCGACGGTCCGCTCCCTGCGGCGCTGGACCGTGTCGTGCACGAGTGGTCGGCGCTTCACGGCGTTCCCGCATCGTTCGAGTCCACCAACGTTCCCGAACTGGCCCAGGACGCGGAAGTAACGCTCCTCCGCGCCACGCAGGAAGGATTGAGCAACGTCGCACGTCACGCATCCGCCAGTAACGTCTCAGTCCGACTGTCACACGTGGACGATCTGGTGCTCCTCGAGATAGATGACGACGGCGTCGGCATCCCGGAGCAGACGTCGCAACCCGAACGCGGGCTCGGCATCGCCGGCATGCGCGAGCGCGCAGGTGCGCTCGGCGGCCGCGTCATCGTCGAAAGCTACAGAGGCAATGGTACGAGTCTGACGGTCGCCCTTCCATTTGCCACCGCGGTCGCAGCGTCGCAGAGACAGGAGCTTGCGTGACTCACCGTATTCGGATAGTGATCGCGGATGACCATCCAATCGTCCGTAGCGGGCTTTCGGGAACCCTTGGCAGCCAGCCTGATTTCGAGGTTGTTGGCGAGGCAGCAACCGGACTGGAGGCGTTGGATCTCGCGAGTACGCTGGATCCGGACATAGTTCTCATGGACATCCGCATGCCGGAGCTGGACGGCGCCAGCGCGACTCGCCGCATCATCGCCGGGAATCCACGTGTGCGAATACTGGTGCTTACAACGTATGCAACAGACGCGGACGTGCTGCGCGCGGTGGAGGCAGGCGCGGTCGGTTATCTGCTCAAGGACGTGCCGCACGACGAGTTGTTTCGCGCAGTTCGTGCGGTGGCGCGCGGTGAGCGTTACCTCGCCCACTCCGTTGCCGCGCGGCTCATGCAGCAGATGGCAACCCCGGCGCACGAGCCGCTGACCAATCGTGAAACGGAGGTCCTTCAATGCGTTGCACGCGGCGCCAGCAACAAACAGATCGCCACCACGCTCGGTATCGCCGAGCCGACGGTAAAGGCGCATCTGGTTCACATTTTCGGGAAGCTGGGTGTCGACAGCCGGACGTCGGCAGTCCGGGCGGGGGTCGAGAGAGGTTTCATCGAGCTCCACTGAATCCGCGGCGGCAGTACCCGTGGGATCCGCGAGTCTCGTGTCTTGCCGGACGCCCGAATGTCCTCCATGTTCACTTACCACTCACCCACAGGGACGACCATGGTGCCCGTAAATCGCCTGCGTCACGTCTTGATTTCGGCAGGCCTCGCGCTGCTAGCTTCAGCAGGCGCACATCTCCAGGCTCAGGCTCCCACCAAAGCTCCAACGAGCGCTGCAGCTGCGCTGCACATTCCCGTCGAGTTCTACAAGCTCGATAACGGACTTCGTGTGGTGCTGTCTCCGGACTCGACCACACCGACTGCGGTGGTCGCTGTGTATTACAACATAGGATTCCGCACCGAGCCGCGGAACCGAACCGGCTTCGCGCATCTCTTCGAGCATCTCATGTTCCAGGGATCCCGCAACCTCGGCAAGCTTCAGTTTGTAAAACTGGTGGAGCAGAACGGCGGCATCCTGAATGGATCCACGCGATTCGATTTCACCAATTACTTCGAGGTCATACCGACCCACGCGGTGCGCAGGATCCTGTGGGCGGAGGCAGATCGCATGCGCGGACTCGTGATCGACACGGCCAACCTCAACAACCAGCGCGACGTGGTCAAGAACGAGGTTCGCGTCAACGTACTGAACCAGCCTTACGGCGGTTTTCCGTGGATCGATCTGCCGATGCACGCGAACACCAACTGGTACAATGCGCACAACTTCTACGGCGACATGCATGACCTCGACGCAGCGAACCTGAGCGACGTCGAGAGCTTCTTTCACACGTATTATTCGCCCGGCAACGCAGTTCTCGTCGTAACCGGCGACTACGACCGTAACGATGTGCGTAACTGGATCGCCGAATACTTCGGGAACATCCCCGCCGCGGCCCTCCCGCCAAGACCAGACCTCTCCGAGCCTCCGCAGACGGCCGAGAAGCGTTTCACGCGAATCGACTCACTTGCCACACGTCCCGCGATCGGAGTCGCGTATCACGTGCCCCCACGCCTGACGCCTGAGTGGTACGCTTTCGGTTTGCTGGATCAGATCCTGGCGCAAGGCCAGAACTCGCGCTTCTACCAGGAGTTGGTGCAGAAGCGCGGTCTCACAGGAAGCGTCGATGCCGGCATCAACTTTGGACTCGGCGACATGTTCGATTATCAGGGACCGATGCTCTGGGAAATACAGGCATTTCACGATTCCGGAAAGTCGGGCGAGACGCTTCTCGCAGCCATGGACACGGCGATTGCGCCGCTGCGGACGACGCCGGTGAGTCAGGCGGTGCTCGATCTTGCGCTCGTAAAGCTGCGGTCGAGCCTTTATCAGGAGCTGGAGCAGTCCGCCGGCTTCGGCCGCGCGAACCTGCTTGCATCCTTTGCACTGTTCGACAACGATCCCGGCAAGATCAACGAGCTCGAAGCCGGCTTCGCGAGCGTGACGCCGGAGTTGCTGCTCAAGACTGCGCAGGAATATCTCGCTCCGACCAATCGCACCGTCGAATTCATCGTACCGGCCGCCAAGAGCGGCGCAAACCCATGATCGCGCGGAGACCAGACAGATGAAGAACATCATATCAGCCGCGGTCATCCTGCTTGGCGCCGCGGCCACTGTGAGTGCACAGCAGACCTTGACCACTCGCGAGGCGCCGCCGCCCCTCGGTACACCGAAGGCGTTCCACATTCCGCCGCGACACGACATCACGCTCGCAAACGGAATGAAGGTCACGCTGGTCCAGTTCGGAAAGATCCCCAAGGCTTCGATCTATCTCGAGCTTCGCACGGGCCACATCGACGAAGCTGCGACACAGACGTGGCTGGCCGACGTTACGACCGATCTCATGCGCGAGGGAACAACGACACGGAGCGCAACCCAGATCGCCGACGACGTCGCCGGCATGGGAGGAGAGCTCACCACTTCCGCGAGTGACGACATGTCGCAGATCGGCGGCGCCGTGCTCGGCGAGCGTGCCGCTGACATGGTGAAACTCGTGGCCGACGTCGCGCAGCATCCGTTACTTCCCGAAAGCGAGCTCGCGCGGATCAAGGCGAACGAGGCGCGTAATCTTGCAATCGCACTGAGTCAGCCACAGCCCGTCGCGCAGGAGGCTTATGCGCGACAGGTCTACGGCGACCATCCATACGGCCGTGCGTTTCCGACGGCCGCGATGCTGAACGGATACACGATCGCGCAGGTGCGCGACTTCTACGCGAGGAACTTCGGCGCAGCACGCGCGCATCTATACGTTGTTGGCGTCTTCGATCCCGCCTCGGTCGAGCGTGCGGCGCGCGATGCGTTCTCGGGGTGGCGCGCCGGTGCGCGTCCAACTGTCCACCCGCCAACGCCAAGCACGAAGCGCACCGTGACACTGATCGACAGACCCGGCTCGGTCCAGTCGACGCTGATTCTCGGCGTGCCCGTTCCCGGCCCCACCAGCGCCGACTACATCCAGCTCAACGTGATGGACGCGCTGCTCGGCGGCACTTTCGGCTCACGAATCACTACCAACATCCGCGAGCAGAAGGGGTACACGTATTCACCGTACAGCTATGTGAGCACGCACTATCACGACGCGAACTGGGCCGAGCAGGCTGACGTGACAACGGCCGTGACCGGCGCATCGCTCAAGGAGATCTTTGGCGAGATCGCGCGGCTGCAGAGCGCTGCGCCGGGCGAGCCGGAGCTGAGCGGTATCAAGAACAACATGATCGGCCTCTTCACGCTTCGAAACGCATCGCGCGGCGGGATCGTGAACCAGCTCTCGTTCGTCGACGAGCAGGGATTGGGTAATTCATATCTCGCCGACTACGTCAAGCACGTTCTGGCCGTGACGCCGGCGGAAGTGCAGCACATGGCGCAGACATACCTCAAACCCGAGCACATGACGCTCGTGGTGGTCGGCGACAGGAAGACGGTGGATCCGCAACTGGCACCGTACAGGGTGAACAAGTAATTCCGTGTAGTCCTCCCGGGTAATCGCCCGGGAGGACTACGCAACCCGTACCGCGTTCGATTCGGCCGCTACCGGGAACAGATCCGGATGCATTATCGCCGCGAGCGTCTCGATTCCGTTCACGAGACGCGGACCCGGCCGGCTGAGAAGCGAGTTTGCATCGACGGCCCACACCGGAATCCCGCCAGCCCAGGCCCATTCGTCTCGCGCCAGCAATTCGCGCGCAGCGGATGCCGCGTGCTCCACGTCGTACCCGCAGGGCGCGACTATGAGCAGCTCCGGCCGGCCGGATTTGATTGCTTCGACTGAGCGAACTGTGGAATGCTCGCCTGCGACCGACATCAGCTCGTGACCGCCAGCGCGTCGTACCATTTCGGGAACCCAGTGACCAGCCGCGAATACGGGATCGGTCCACTCGATCACCACGACGCTGGGACGCGGCGCGCGGGCGGCGCGCAGTGTCTCGTGCACGTCGCGAATACGTCCCTCGAGTGACTCGACGACTTCCGCAGCCGTATCCACGCAGCCGAGTGCCGCGCCGAGCCGGCGCATGTCCTCGGCAACGCCGTTCCAGGTTGAACCCGAGAGAGTCACCACGTCCGGCTTGCTCGGCAGTCGCGCTGCGATCGCGCGCACGTCGGTCTCGCTCACAGCGCACACTTCGCACAGCGCCTGCGTGACGATCAGATCCGGCGCCAGTGAGGTGATGGCGTCCTCGTCGAGCAGGTAGAGCGGCTCACCGGAGTGCGACAGGCCGCGCACCGCCTCGTCGATCTCGCGTGGGGTCGTCAGGCTCGCATCCATCATCGAACGCGTCACGCGTGGGAGCGTGCGCACGACATCTGCAGGAAAGTCGCACTCGTGCGTGATACCGACGATGGAATCGCCAGCATGAAGTGCGGCTATGATCTCAGTCGATGCCGGAAGCAGGCTCAGGACGCGCATATGAGTTTTTTCGACCTCTAGGGATTCTACCGTACCACCCCTCTCCACAAGTGGAGTGTAGCGTAGCTGCGCCAAGGGCGCCACGCCTGGGAGATCTCATCCGCGCGGGCAGCGGTTACTCCGCCGAGGTTGTTGCGGAGGACGACGTCTTCCCTGGGGAACGCGTCCGGCCAGCGTAGTGCGCGCATTGCGATGTAATGTGCAGTCCAGCGTCCTATGCCGGGCAGCGCGATGAGCTGCTTCATGGTTGCATCCGGATCAGCGCCGGCGTCGAGTTCCAGACGCCCGGACGCAACCTCGGTCGCGAGTCCGATGATTCCGCGGGCGCGCGACTGGATGATGCCGAGTGAGCCGATGTCATCCACGGCAAGTCCGGCAACGCGCTGCGCTGTTGGCGCGAGATGCGTCAGACCATCGTGCGGCGTGACGATGCTGTCACCGAACGCGTTCACGTAGCGACCCGCCAGAGTCGCGGCTGCCCTCACCGTGATCTGCTGGCCGAGTATCGCGCGCACTGCAAGCTCGAACCCGTCGAACGCGCCCGGTACGCGCATGCCCGGATTTGCTGCAACCACGTCGGTCAACAACGGATCGAGCATCAGCTGAGCGGAGATGATGTCGGGGCGAGCACTCAGGTCGAACATGCTGCGCAATCTGCTCAACAGTGTCGGGAGCACCGGCATCAGCGAACGTGTGAGCTCGACCAGCAGCACGCGCCTCTGCGGCATGTGCCGCACGTGAATCCAACCCGTGTGACTTCCGAGTCGTATGGTGCGCGAGTAGGAATCATCATGCACGCGCTCGACCCCTTTCGACGCTCTTAGGCGCAGAAAGTCGAGCATGCCTGTCCAGTCGAACGGGGGCCGATAGGCCAACTGTAGTGCGAAGGTGTCGGTCGGTACCGCGCTTACGGATGACTCGCTGGCCACCTTGCGCAGGCGCGTCGGTGGAATTCCGTAACGACCGCGGAACGCGTCGTTGAAGCGGCGCAGGCTCGAGAATCCGCTCGCGAACGCCACTTCCGTAACGGGGAGTGTCGTCTCCGTCAACAATTGCTTCGCCAGCAGGAGACGGCGCGTCAACACGAGCTCCATCGGTGACACGCCGAGCTCCTTGTGGAGGATGCGCCGAATCTGGCGTGAACTCCAGCCGAACTTCGCGGCGACCTGCTCGAGACCGGCACCGTTGTCGAGCATCCCTTCCTCGATGCGATACGCAACGAGGTTCGCGATCCGATGCGCGTCATCGACTGGCGCGTTACCTGGCGCAAGCTCCGGCCGGCAACGCAGACACGGCCTGAACGACGCCTTCTCCGCAGCTTCAGCGCTGTCGAAGAAACGGCAGTTGCCAGCCCTCGGCGTCCGCGCGGTGCAGACAGGGCGGCAATAGATCCCCGTCGACGTAACACCGACGTAGAACACGCCATCGAAGCGGGGATCGCGGGAAGTAAAGGCGTTGTAGAGTGCCGCGGGGTCCGTGGTCATGCCATATCATAGCACGATCCCTACAGTGCGACTAGCCATTTTCGGACATCGAATCACCCACCGCTGGCCGAGGCGGCAAAGGCGTGGTATGATCCGTTATAGGGGGCCGGCCGGTGTCCGAAAATGGCTGGTATAGTCCATCATAACGGAAGCTCATCGTGAAGAGACAGCAATTGCTCGGGCGACTGGATTCGGCCTGGAAGGACTTCGAGGAATCGTACGCCGGATTGTCGCAAGCGCAGTTGAAAATTCCACGCGTCACCGGCGAGTGGTCGGTTCGTGACATAATCGCGCACGTGACATGGTGGGAAGAGGAAGCGCTCAAGCATCTGCCGGTAATTCGCGCGGGTGGTGCATCGCCGCGCTATTCGGTGACGTACGGCGGCATCGACGCGTTCAACGCCATGATGACCGAGCAGCGTAGCGGACTTTCACTCGCCGAAGTGCTACGGCAACATGATGAAGTGCACGCCCGGCTCGTCGATTACGTCGCCGCAGCGCCGGAAGAGCTGTTCACGCGCGAAACTCGATTCCGGCGTCGTCTGCGATTCGATACTTACGGCCACTATCCCGTGCACGCCGGCGCGATCCGCGCGTGGCGTGCACGGACGCAGAGCATCGCTCAGTGATCTGATCGGGGAGGTGGTACGATCGTGTCGATAGCGTCGAGATCGGCGTTGCTCAACTCCCACCTTGCCGCAGCTACGTTGGCCGTCACCTGTTCAGGCGTCGTTGCGCCCGCGATTACCGAAGCGACTACGGGCCGCGCGAGCAGCCAGGAAAACGCGAGCTCGAGAAGGGTATGTCCGCGTGATTGCGCGAACGCGCGCAGCTCTTCGACCAACTCGAGCCTGGCATCCGTCAGTTGCGCAGCACGCGGTCCGCTCGCCAGCCGGCTACCCTGTGGCGCCGGTTGACCGAGATGGTACTTGCCCGTCAGCAGTCCGCTGGCCAGAGGAAAGAACGGTACGAACGCGACGTGTACACGTTCGCATTCAGCGAGCACTTCGACCTCCGGATCCCGATGCAGGAGACTGTACTCGTTCTGAACGCTCACGAAGCGTGCGATGCCACGATCCTGCGAGTTCTGCTCCGCGTCACGAATCTGCTGAGCGGAAAAATTGGAGCATCCGATCTCGCGCACCTTGCCGGCCTTCACCAACTCGTTCATCGCGCCCAGCGTGTCGGCGATGGGCACATCCGGGTCGGGGGTGTGAAGCTGATACAGATCGATGTGATCGGTACCGAGTCGCCGGAGGCTGTCCTCGGCGGCCGCGCGCACGTATTCGGGGCGTGCGCCGCGACGATCGTCGTCTATTCGCATGCCGAACTTGGTTGCGACGATGACTTCGGAGCGGCGGCTGCCCAGTGCGCGGCCCAAGTACTCCTCGCTCTTTCCATCGCCGCCATAGATATCGGCGGTGTCGAAGAAGTTGATGCCGGCATCGAGCGCGGCGTGCACGACGCGTGCGGTTGCCTGCTCATCCAGCCGGCCGCCGAAATTGTTGCACCCCAGTCCGACCGCCGAGACGGTGAGCGATCCGATTCTGCGCATATCTGTCATTGAATGGAATATCGTACATTGTGGTAGTGGAGCAGCATAATCTGCGCATACGCCGAGCCACGGAGTAGGGTTGGTAGAAACCGTCATTCTTCTCCTGATCATCGCTGCGGGTCTGGAGATGCTGTCGCGGCGCATAGGAGTGCCGCGTCCCATCCTGCTCGTCATCGCCGGCACGCTGCTGGCCCTGGTCCCGGCCGCTCCGACGGTCCGCGTGGACCCGGACGTCGTGTTCTTCATCTTCCTCCCGCCGCTACTGTACTGGGCGGCGATAAACACGTCGTATCGCGAGTTTCGGCAAAACAGCGTGGACATCATGCTGCTCGCGATCGGACTGGTGGTGGCGACCGCCGGCGTCGTTGCGGCCGCGGCACATGTGATGTTCCCGTCGCTATCCTGGCCAGCAGCGTTCGCCCTGGGCGCAGCGGTGGGCCCGACCGACGCGGTCGCGGCCACGGCGGTGATGCGACGGTTCGGCGTACCTCGCACGCTCGTCTCGATTCTCGAGGGCGAGAGTCTCGTCAACGACGCGACGTCGCTGGTGATCTTCGAGATGGCGCTGACGGCCGGCAACACGGGCACGTTCTCGCTCGGGCCTGCGTTGTTGAGCTTTCTGTGGGCGGCCGGCGGCGGAATAGTATTCGGCCTGGCCGCTGGATGGTGCATCGCGTCACTACGGCGCTGGATCGCGCGAACGTCGGAGCGGAGTCCGGTGCTCGAGAGCAGCATATCGCTGCTCACGCCATACGTCGCATTCCTTGCGGCGGACCGTGCCGGAGTATCCGGAGTTCTCGCCGTCGTCGTCGCAGGACTCTACCTGGGCCACGCGGCGGCGCGTCTGCTCACCGCGGCATCGCGCATTCAGACCATCAACATGTGGGAGATCGTCGATTTCCTGCTGGAAGGTCTGCTCTTCATCTTCGTCGGCCTCGGACTTCCGTTGGCGCTTGGTGCCGTACGTACCGGCCAAGAGGAGACGCTGGCCAGATTGATCGCTACTGCGGCCGCAGTGAGCGCAGTCGTGATCGTACTGCGTCTCGCGTGGGTATTTCCTGCTGCATACGCGCCACGGTACCTGAGACACCGATTCACGGGCCGGCATGAGCCGTATCCACCATGGCGGAGCGTCCTGTTCGTGGGATGGGCGGGGCTGCGCGGTGCGGTATCGCTGGTTCTCGCACTCTCGGTTCCGTTCGTCACTTCGTCCGGTGCACCATTTCCGGGGCGCGACGTTGTGATCTTCGTAACGTTCGTCGTCATCCTCGTTACTCTTGTTGGTCAGGGGCTGACATTGCGGCCGTTGATCTCGAAGCTCGGGCTCGAGCCGGATCGCGCCGATGCATTCGAGGAGATCAATGCGCGACTGCAGACCGCGCAGGCAGCTCTCGCACGGTTGGACCGGATCGATGCAGGCGAGGACGGCTCGCTATCGGGGCTCGGCGACGGCGACTCGCGTGGCGTGGTCGCCGCCCTGCGCGACGAATACACGCACCGCGTTCATCGTTACTCGAACGAGGTACGTACCAGATCGATCCCGCCGCCGGATCCCAACGGTGATCCGGCCGTTGGTGACGACGATGCCACGGAAGCTGACGTGGACGGGCGCCGCGCTGGTTCGTATCGCCTGCTGCGTCTGGCGACGCTGGACGCCGAGCGGCAGCGGCTGATTCAGATGCGTGACGGCGACGAGATCAGTGACGGCGTGCTTCACAGAGTGGAGCGCGACCTGGACCTGGAGCAGGCGCTCCTGACGGGGTTGGACGGCTCACAGACGAATGGCACGGTCGTGCGTATCCCGCGGACCACGCACGGGTGATAGTTTCCAGTAGAAACCATTCTGGAGAAGCCATGAAAGCGTCTACCGTGAAGAAACCCAACAACGCCGTACGCCTGCGGCGGGCTCCCCTTGCAACACCCACCGACCTTGGCGCGTCCGCGGTGCGAGACATCGCCGCTGCACTGAACGGCGTTCTCGCTGATGTTTTCACGCTGTATCTCAAGACGAAGAATTTTCACTGGCACATGAGTGGCCCGCACTTCCGCGATTATCACCTGCTGCTGGACGAACAGGCGGATCAGCTTTTCGCGATGACGGATCCGATCGCCGAGCGTGTCAGGAAGCTGGGCGAGACGACAGTGCGATCGATCGGCCAGATCGCGCGCACGCAGCGGATTCACGACAACGATGCGAGCTACGTCGAGCCGTCCGACATGCTGGCGGAATTGCGCGAGGATAACGAGATCCTTACTGCGAGTCTCCGGCAGGCCCACAACGTATGCGACGAGCATCACGACGTGGCGAGTGCGAGCCTCATCGAAGTATGGATCGACGAGACGGAGCGTCGCACCTGGTTCCTCTTCGAGTCCGCGCGAAGCGGGGATTCAAGCAACCATTGAGCGACCGCTGAACACCTCGCAACGGCCGCGATGAAGACCCTGAAGGAGACATACATCATCGCGACCTGCGCGACGCTGGTGTGCGCAGGCCTGGCTGTTCCGGCACGCGCCCAGAATGCGGCACCACCGCTGGGTGACTATCTGCGAACCAGCGTCGGCCTCAACGCAGGCCAGATTGCCGATGCGCAGAACGGCGCGGCAGTGGTGAAGCTGTTGCACACCGACGTCGGTCGCGACGTGACGGTATTCGGAATAATCGGAATACACACCACGCGGGATGCATATCTCGCGCACATGCGCGACGTTCAGTCGCTCATCGCAGCTCGCTCACAACGATTCGGAATCATCAGCGACCCGCCGACCCCGGCAGAGCTGCAGACCATCGCGCTGGATCCGTCGGAATGGCAGGACCTCAAGGGTTGCCGCGTGCGGGACTGCAACTTCAAGCTGTCGGAGTCCGACATGAAGCAGTTTGCGCAGGTGGACTGGTATGGACCGAACGCGGAACAGCAGGCTGATTCCGTGATGAGAGTTCAGGTGGCGAATCTTGTCGCAGCGTATCGCGCTCGCGGCAATGCGGCGATGCCACGCTACGACGACACCAACGGAGTTCAGGCAAGCGACGCATTCGCCGCTCTGCTCGATCAGTCGACCTACATCCAGCAGTACGCACCGGCGCTTCGCAATTATCTCGTGAACTTTCCCGCGGATCGGCCCGAGAATGCCCTGGATGTGATGTACTGGTCACTCGACAGGATTCCACATCTCCGCCCGACTTTCACACTCAACCAGATGGTGGTTCTCACACCGCCAGCCGGCAACGCGTTGATCGTGCGGAAGCAGATCTATGCGAATCATTACTTCGAAGCTGCCCTGGAGCTCTCGACGATCTATGATGCGCCGGCATTGAATGGGGGAGCCGGGATCTATCTGGTAACTACGCGCAGGTACCGATTCGATGCTCTACCGGGCGGTTTCCTGAACATTCGCGGACGGGTCCGCAGCCAGCTCCAGAAGGTCATGAAGTCCGACCTCGAGCGTGAACGCAAGACCGTGGAGGCGCGGCCGACGGGCTGAGGCTCCCCCGCGTCGGCATCCAAGATGCAGGACAGATGCACGACGCCCCACCCGACGGAGGATGTTCGATGCCAGTCCGCGTTCCCATACTCGCAGTGGCCATGGGCGCTGCGGTTGTCGCCCTGTCCGCTTGTTCTGGCTCGAATACCGAGAAGGCTCCCGACACCACGCACGCGCCGCCGATCGCGGCTGCGCCGGGCGCGCCAATGATCAGCCCCGAGGATTGGCCCGGCTACAATCGGACGCTCGCCGGAGACCGGTTCTCCCCCCTCGCCGAGATCACGCGTCAGAATGTCACGGAGATGAAGAGCGTATGCACCTACAATCTCCCCGAAGTCACGTCACTTCAGACCGGACCGATCGTCGTCCGGGGAACGATGTACTTCACTACGGACACGATCTCCTACGCCATTGATGCGAGTACGTGCGCCGAGCGATGGAAACAGCCCCGACATAGCGCCAAGCCGAGCCCGCTGCTGGTGAATCGTGGCTTTGCCTACATGGATGGCCGTCTCTTCCGGGGGACTTCGGATTCGCACGTCCTGGCGATGGACACCACGGACGGCAAGGTGCTGTGGGATCATGCCATCAGCGTGAACGCGCCGGGCATGTCGATACCGATGGCACCGATCGCAGCAGACGGCAAGGTCTTCGTGGGCAATGCCGGAGGCGATCAGGTGGGCGTGACGGGACACGTCTACGCGCTCGATGCGCGCGACGGACACGTCGTCTGGCAATTCGACGTGGTGCCTGATTCCGGCCCAGCGCGCGCGACGTGGACCAATACGCGCATTCCAGTGACCGGCGGTGGATTCTGGACGTCGTTCACATTCGACACCGCCAGCAAGGTGCTGTACGTCCCGGCTGGCAATCCGGCGCCGGATTTCGAAACCGAGCTTCGCACCGGCGACAATCTCTATACCAACTCGGTAATCGCACTCGACGCCGCCACGGGCAGGATGCTCGGCTACAATCAGCTCGTGAAGCGCGACATGCACGACTGGGATGTGGACAGTCCGCCGACACTCGTGACCACGCACGCCGGGACGCAGATCGTTGCGTCGGCAAACAAGGATGGCCAGCTGGCAGTGCTGGACCGCTCACAGATCGCGCGTGGTCGGGCGCCAACCGGCGACCTCGGCAACACCCTGCCTACGCTGTACATCAAGCCGACCACTACCAGGCAGAATGTGGACACACCCCTCTCGCGTGATCACACCACGCGCTTCTGTCCGGGCATCACCGGTGGATCGGAATGGAACGGCGCGGCTTACAGCCCGAATACAAATTCGCTGTATGCCGGCGCGGTGGATTGGTGCGCGACTGTGCAGCTCAAGCGCGATACCACGACCATTCCGCCGGCAGGTACGACGTGGCTTGGCAATGAAAACGCAAATCCGTTCGTGCCGGCGAGTGAGGCGCGCGGCTGGCTCACTTCATTCGACGCGGACAGCGGCACCGTGCGTTGGAAATTCCACGCACCGCATCCCGTGCTTGCAGGTGTTACGCCCACAGCCGGAGGGATTGTTTTCGCAGCGGACATGTCGGGCGAGCTGTACGCGTTCGGCGCCGACAGCGGCCACGTGCTCTGGAAGACCAACACGGGTCAGTCGACCGGCGGCGGAATCATCAGCTACTCCGCGGGTGGACGCCAACTCGTCGCCGTTGCGTCGGGAATGAAGTCACCCGTGTGGCCCGGTGCGGCGAAACAAAGTCGAATCCTGATATACGGACTGCGATGACTATGGCGTGACAGCGGCCGAGGAAGCGGCCGAAGAAGCGGTCGAAGAAGCCGTCGAAGAAGCCGCCGGCCCGGGACTGTCGCCTGTGACATGTTCGTCGTGCACATCCGGAACCGAAGCCGTTTTAGTGGCCCCGTGGGTGCGAAGCCTGTAGCTCTGCAGCAGCATCGCGCCACCGAACCAGAGACTGAATACCGCGATCGGGATTGCGAACACGCGTGGCCAGACAACGGCGACTATTGCCAGCGCGACGAGCACGGCACCCGCGACCGCGATCGCGCGCGAATCGGCGGCTGCGAGCACGCGTCTGTCTGTTACCGCTGCGGTGACCGTGTTGCCGAGTCGAATCGCGCCGGCGACACCGCGGCCCGCGCTGCCCGAGCCTCTCCTTCGGTCACGCATGCGCCGCGCCGGCGGCAGTCCCGGCAACGCATCATGTGAACGATGCCTGCGACGCCGTCTGTGCAGTACTACTTCAGTCGCATGCGCAAGGTCGTCCAGATACGCTTCCTCCATGCATTCGGCGAACGCAGTGTCTTCGATCACTGCATCGAGCTCGTAATTGCCGAGCCAGCTCGCAATGTTGAGATTGCTCGACCCGACGCGTGCGAGGCGACCATCGGCGACCGACGTCTTGGCATGCATCATCGGACCATTCCATTCGAACACGCGCACTCCGGCCTCGAGCAACGGCCTGTAACCTGCCTGCGAGAGCGGACGCAGCAGTGGAATGTCGGTACCGCCCGGAACGAGCAGGCGCACGTCGACGCCATCCTTCGCCGCCGCGCGGAGTGCCTGCACGTGTGTCGGCATTCCGGCATAATACGCATCGGACAGCCAGAGTGTCTCGCGCGCCGCTCCGGCGACCAGCTCATCGAGACGCAGCAACCGGGCCCGCCATGGCTCGCTCGCGACGACGCGCACCGACGTATCGCCCGCCACCGCGATACTATCGCGAGCGGTGAGCTCCTCCGGTGGAATCGGCGGGCCGACTACCGCCCACACGCGGCTGAACGCGCGCTCGATCTCGGCGACTGCCGGACCGCGCACTTCCACGCCGGTATCACGCCACGGCGCAATACCACGCTCTGGATCGCCCACCCACGCATCGCCGACGCAGAGACCGGTGATGAATCCGATCCCGCCATCGACGACGACGCTCTTCCTGTGATCGCGATGGACCCAGCCCAGCGGGCTTGCGAGAGTGAATGGATTGAAGCAGCGAACCTCGACACCGGCCGCGCGCAACGATTCCCAGAATCGCGACGGAGTCTTGGCAAACGCACCCATCCAGTCGTACAACAGGCGCACGGTCACGCCAGCGCGCGCCTTTTCGATGAGCGCATCGGCGAAGCGCCGGCCGGTTACGTCGTCGCGCATGATGTACGCTTCGAAATACACGTACCGCTCTGCGGATGCGATCGCATCGAGCCACGCCGGATAATTCTCGGCTGCATCGCGCAGAAGCCGGACGCTGTTGCCATCGATCCGCCGCGCATCCGCTGCGCGCGAGATCGCCTGGTCCATGATCGACCGGCCTGTGCTTGCGTCATGGCGGACTTGCGATCGCGGCACGTGCTGCGGCGAGAGGTCTGTGTGCATGGCTAGCGTCTCACGAACGTGCAAGGACGGCGATGCACTTCATGACATTCAGGGTTGGGGGAGCGGTCTTGGATTTCCGACCCGCGACTCGCGCCCCAGGATGTTGTCCACGTGTATTCGGACCAGGTGAATGCGCTTCGGCATCGGATCGTCCGCTCTGAGTATCTCCGGAACAGCACTCCTGAAAAGCCGGACCGCGTTTTCAAATTCGAACCAGTCCTCGGAGTGCATGTCCGAAGAGAGAAACTCGATCGCGCCCCAGACCTCGACCGAGCGCCAGTCCAGGATGCCATCGACTTCGTCCACCTCGAACGCCGCCCACGGATGATGCTCCGCCATCACCAGGTCGTCCCCGAGCTCCGCGCGCGTGTATATCCAGTTTTCGGAATACAGATAGTTGCATATCTTGAGGTGGAACCGGTCCTGAAAAGTGATTCCGACACGACCCAGATGATGCTTCGCGAGTATCGCGAGAGACTCATCGCGCGACAGCTCACGAACCGTGACGTTCAAATCTCCCGTGTCCTGCGCGTGCGCCGTGTCACCGTTGTGACTCGCGCCCGCTGGCGAAGACGTGCCCGTCGAGCCAGACATCTCGTTCATTTCTTGCCCTTCCGCTCCAATGATTCACGATCCCATGCGGCACGACTAGCCGCCGCTTCGTAGGTACGCTCGCAGAACTCGAGCAGTATTTCGTCGGGCGATGAGGCGGTGCGCACCGCCTCGTAAGGCAGTATGAACTCCCGCATGTTCGCATCGTAGTACGCACTCTCCGGTCCCGGAGGATATTCCCTGTAACCGTCCGGCTCGGGGTACGCGTATGAATAGAACGCCGCTTCCTGTGTACCACCGCCGGGCCAGAATCCCACGCTGCTGCACTCTCTCGAGTACGCCTCCTGCATGACGTAATCGGGACAGTTGGGAGCACCGCCGGGATGCAGCGGCGCGCCACGTCCCGAAAACCGTGTTGCAGCGATGTCGAAGCTTCCCCAGAAGAAGTGTACGGGGCTCGCCTTTCCCTCGAAACGCCCGCGGAACTGCTTGAGTACGCGGTCCACCTGAACCATCACACGCCACCATCGGTTCACGGAGTCCGCGTCGTACGACGCGTGCTGACTATCTTCCGCGAATGGAACCGCAGTTTCGACCTCGACGGGCACTCCTCTGATCTTCGCACCGATACCGAGCGCAGCAAGAACATCGAGATATTCGATGTAGAATTCCCGCACGGGACGCTGGACGAGCGGAATCGTGCGAGTCTGTCCCGCACTCGTTCGTATCGCGACGTTGTGATAGATGAAATCAAAATCCACCGTGGCGGTATGCTTGCCGAACGGCATGGAACTGGTCGTCAGGCCGCGCTCCGTTACGTAGAGCGTCACCTGCCACCAGTGATTCAGCATTGGCGCCAGCGCGAGTCGAGTCTTGCCGACAATCTGCGTAAGCATGTGCAGCGTCGCATAGCTGTCCTGCCACGATGCGAGCGTCAGCTCCGGCCAGACGGGGTCACCTTCTGTTGCCGCCGCTACCTGGTGTGCGGTCACAAGATCACCGCACCCGTGGCGCAGGCTCGAACGTCACGTCGTCGATGTAACACCAGCCCCAATCCTCACCTGGCTCGAACGAGCGCATGATCGGATGTCCTGTTGCGTGGAAGTGCTTCGTGGCATGCTTGTTCGGCGAGCTGTCGCAGCAGCCCACATGTCCGCAATCGAGACACAGACGCAGGTGCACCCAACCGCTGTGCATCTTGAGGCATTCCTCGCAGCCGTTCGGCGTGCGCGGCTCGACATCGCGTATCTGGTCGAGATGAGTGCAGGTTTGAGAAGCCATTGGAACGACCCCGTCACAGATGGTACTCGCGGAATATACCGCCGGACAGCTCCAATTGGAGCAAGACGCGCGCCCGCGGGAAGTCAGGCCGAGCGCTTGTGATACTGGCGTATGGCGACGCTGAGCACCACGGAGCTGATCGCGGCCAGGGCGGCGAGATGCGATGCAACGTCGCGCATCCGGGCACCCTTGAGCAGCACGGCACGCATCAGAGCCACGAAATGCGCGATCGGGTTGATCTCGGTGGTCCACTGCGCCCATACAGGCATACCACGAATGGGTGTGAACAGCCCACTCATGAGCAGGTACACCATCAACAGCGAGAATGTCACGAACATCGCCTGCTGCTGTGTCTCCGCCACGGTCGAGATCCAGAGTCCGATACCGAGCGCACCGACGAGATAGATCGTCGCGGCGAAGAATATCAGGACGAGGCTGCCGAGCATCGGAACGTGAAAGACGAGCCGCGCCACCACAAGCCCTATCGAGAGGTCGATCATCGCGAAAGTCCAGAGCGGTATCAGCTTGGCGGCGATGAAGGTCGACCGGTTGATGGGGGTCACATTGAGCTGGTCGAGCGTTCCGGCTTCCTTCTCCCTAACTATGTTCATCGCCGTCATCAACGTGCCGATCATCGTCACCAGCACGACGAGGATTCCGGGAACCATGTACTGACGATAGTCCAGTTCGGAGTTGTACCAACCGCGCCGGCGCAGCTCCATCACGGGATGACCTCGTGTGGGCGCCACACCATCACCGACGCCCAGGTTGGTAACGACCGACGGACTCACCTCCGCACCGAGCTCTCCGGCATAGTTCATCAAAATCGCATTGGCATACGTCTGCATCACGGCGGCTGCGGCGCCGTCCTCGGCGTTGAACACGAGCTGCAACGGTGCACGATGATCGCGCACGATTCCGCGCTCGAATCCCTCCGGAATCACAACGATCAGATCGACTCGTCGGTCCAGCTTCGCCTCGTCACCGTTGGCCATCGACGGAGATGATTCCGTCGGCACGAACCGCCCCGAGGCTGCCAACCGCGTCTCAACCCCGCGCGACATACTGCTGTGGTCCTTGTCGATGACGTACATGCGCGCGCTCTTTACCTCGAACGTCACTGCATTCGCGAGCACCAGCAGCTGAATCACCGGCATGATGAACAGCATGCCGAGCAACGTGCGATCGCGCACGATCTGCAGGAATTCCTTTCGCAACAGAAATCGCAGCACCCGCAGCCTCACGCGAGCCTCGGCTTGAAACTGCGCACAGCCGCTATCAGCAGCACGGCGAGCATGACGGTGAGTACCGCAAGTTCCTTCCACAGATAGGTGAAACCCACACCCTTCAGCATGATCCCGCGCGCGATCACGATGAACCAGCGCGCTGGAACGACGTACGTCACCATGCGCAGCCACGCCGGAAGGCTGGCTATCGGGAATATCATCCCGGACAGCAACGCGTTCGGCAGCATGGTTCCAGCGAGCGCTGCAAGCATCGCCGCGCGCTGGGACGGTGCCAACGCGGCGATAAGCACTCCAAGAGACAGGCCCACCATCGAATAGAGAACGCTGGCCGATAGCAGCAGCGTCAGGCTTCCCCGGAACGGGACATGGAATACCGCCCACGCCGCCAGCAGTGCAGTCGCGACGTTGCCAAGCGCCAGCAGCAGATACGGCATTACCTTGCCGAGTATGATCTGCCACGGGTGAAGCGGCGATACCAGCAATATTTCAAGCGTGCCGCGCTCCTTCTCGCGCGACAGCGATATGGACGTCATGAGCGCCGTGATGAGCGTCAGTACCAGTGCGATGAGCCCGGGCACGAACAGATTCACGCTCTCCAGCGTCGGGTTGAATCGCATTCGCAGCTGCGGAACTATCCGAACCGCCTGCCCCGTGGCGCCGATTTCCGCCTGGTAGCTGGTGATCACAGCGGTCGCGTACGCGGCCATAGTGCTTCCGGTATTGGGGTCGGACGCATCGCCGATCAACAGCAGGCGGGTTGGCACGCCCTGGGATAGCGATTCTGCGAACCGCGGCGGAAACGCCAGCGCAAGGTCGGCATCTCCGCGACGAAACAATGGCTCCAGCAGATCCAGCGTCTGCGATGTTGCCACGATTTCAAACCGTGGATTGCCCGCGAACCGATTGCGCAGGGCAATCGTCGCGTAGTCGGGCGTCGGATCGACCACGACGAGGCGCACATCACTGATGTCATTCCGCAACGCGTAGCCGAACAACACCACCATCGCCAGCGGGAGCAACAACAGGATCGTCAGCGTCTGCCGATCACGAAGGATGTGCCGCATCTCCTTGATGATGAATGCGTGCAGCGCTGATCTGCGGCCGGCCATTTGAATTCAGGCGGACTGAGGAGTCTGTACGCCTGCGGGACGTACCAGCCCCAGAAAGACCTCGTCCAGCGTTGCAGCGCCGAACTTCTGCTTCACTTCCGCCGGCGGCCCCATCGCCGCGATCCGCCCGTCCACCATTATCGAGATCCGATCGCAATACTCGGCCTCATCCAGATAGTGAGTCGTGACGAACACCGTCGTACCGCGCTCGGCGACAGTATAAATCATCTCCCAGAATTGCCTGCGCGTGATCGGATCGACACCGCCGGTTGGCTCGTCCAGAAAGACAACCGCAGGTTCGTGCAGCATTGCAACGGAGAACGCGAGCTTCTGCTTCCACCCCAGCGGCAGCGACTCGACGCGCTCATCGCTCGAGCGTCCCAGTTGCAGTGTCCCGATCAATGCGTCGCCACGGTCGCGGACCTCCAAATCGGTCAGTCCGTAGATTCCGCCGTACAGGGTGATGTTCTCACGAACCGTGAGATCCTCGTACAACGAGAAGCGCTGGCTCATGTATCCGATGTGCCGCCGCACGTCGTCCGCATTGGTTGAAACATCGAATCCAGCCACGCTCGCCTGACCGGACGTCGGCGCCAGCAGACCGATCAGCATCTTTATCGCCGTCGTCTTCCCCGCTCCATTGGCGCCGAGGAAGCCGAACACTTCACCCTGCCGCACTTCGAAGCTGATCGAGTCGACAGCGGTGAAGCTGCCGAAGCGCCGCGTCAGACTCCTTACGTCGATCGCCGTCGTCATGCAGCCGCCCGGACGACCGCTTCCGGCTGTCCCATCAACTCCATGAACGCATCCTCGACTCCAGCGGAGATCGGTTTCACGCGAACATCCGTGAATCCACTACCGGCGAGATACGTGCGCAGCTCCGCCACGATATCATCCGTCGCCTTCCCGGTCCGCGCATCGCTGTAATGGACTTCATCTCCGAACGGATAGACCGATTTCGCATGCTGGTAGTCCCGGAGCGATTGGATCAGCTTGTGTCGCTCGTTTGCATGCACGGCGATCAGCGGATTCGGATATCGCGCCGCGATTGCCGCGGGAGCGTCCACGGCAAGGATACGCCCTTGCTGAATCAGCCCGACCCGATCGCAGCGTGTCGCCTCGTCCATGTAAGCGGTCGATACGAGAATCGGCAGGCCCGATGTCTTGAGCGCGCCGAGCAGATCCCAGAATTCGCGTCGCGAGACCGCATCGACGCCAGTCGTCGGCTCGTCGAGAAAGAGAATCTCGGGGCGATGAACCAGCGCACAGCAAAGCGCAAGCTTCTGCTTCATTCCACCGGACAGCGCGCCGGCGCGACGATCCTTGAACGGCTCTATCTGCTCGTAGATCGGTGCGATGATGGCGCGCCCTTCGTCGATGCTCGTACCAAACACCGAAGCGAAGAAGCTCAGATTCTCTTCGACACTCAGATCCGGATAAAGCGAGAACCTCCCGGGCATGTATCCGACTCTGGAGCGAATCGCCCATAGATCGCGCACCACATCCAGCCCCAGGACCGTCGCCGTGCCGGAGTCCGGAACGAGCAGCGTAGTCAGAATGCGAAACAGCGTGGTCTTCCCGGCACCGTCCGGCCCCACAAGTCCAAACAGCTCGCCAGCGTTCACTGCGAACGAGACGTCGGACAGCGCGACAGTCTCCTCGAAGCGTCTTGACACACCGCTAACCTCCAGCGGCGCCTGAGAGCTCGCCACCGAGTGATCCGTCATGAGCTGCGCGCCGGCGCCGGTGAATCGGTGTTGGCCGCAGGATTCACGGCAGCTTTCGCGCTCGTCGCTCGAATGGACAGGTCCCCCGGCATTCCAATCTTGAGCGCGCCATCGCGATTGACGACGCGCACCTTGACCGCGTACACCAGATCCGCGCGCTCATCGCGCGTCTGAACCGGCGTCGGTGTGAATTCCGATGTAGACGACACCCAACTCACTGTTCCGGGCAGCGTCATTACATGACCGCCGCGATCGACATGCACGTCGACGATCTGCCCGACCCTGAATGACGACAGTTGCGGCTCGCTCACGTACGCGCGCAATACCAGCGTGTCGAGATCCGCGATCCGGTACAGCGGTGTTCCGGCCTGCACCACCTCTCCGGCGCGCGCATACGTCGTCAACACAGTTCCGGTCTGCGGATTCGTCACCAGGCTCTTGCCGATCCGGTCGCGGATCTGCGCCACCTGCGCATCCGCCGACGCCGCCTCCATCCCCACGCTCCTGCTCTGTGCCCGGGCAGCTTCTATCTGCGCCAGCAACGTACGATAATCCCGCTCGGCCTGATCCAACTGTTGTGCCGTCGCCGCCTGCTCTGCGTGCAGTCGCTGAGTACGCTCGTATGCCCGCTGCGACACGTCCCGTTGCACCAGCAACACCTTCAACTGCTTCGCAGCTTCCGTATTGCGCTCGTTCGCCGCATTGCGCTGGGCGTCCACCTGTTCCTGCTGCAGCGCAAGCTGGGTCGTATCGACGAGCGCCACCTCCGCGCCGCGTGCGAGCTGCATTCCTTCAACGGGAGTGAAGCGCTGAATCTGTCCCGCAGTTTGCGACGATACTACAACCTCGGTCGCCTCGAAGTTGCCGTACGCATCAGGCTTGGTTCCACCTCCGCAACCGGCGAAAGTGAAACTGACGGCCAGCGCCAGCGCCGCGCAGCGCGTCCCGCCGATGCCGGTAATACCAGAGCGAGTCATCAGTGAACTCCCAGGCCGAGTGATGTCAGAAAGTTCGCGCGCGCCTGTGCCAGCTGCACGCGATGCGTGGCGCGCGACAGCCGCGCGTCCAGCAGGTCGGTTTCGCGATCAACGTATTCCGCAGACGTGATCACGCCTTCCGAAAACCGGAATCCGGTTTCGCGAAGAATCTTCTCGCGCAGAGCGACGATCGTGTCGTCATCCACCAGTGTTTGCGCCAGCTGATCGATCGAGGCGACGTCATGCGCGATCGCTCGTCGAACACTCTGCGTGAATGCAGCTTCGTTGGTGGCAACGATCTGTCGCTGGAGCGCCAGCACCTCGCGATCCCGTCTCGTTGCGCCCCAGTTCCACGGCGTCCATTCGACCTGAACGCCGGCGAGCCAGTAGTTGCTGAATTCCTGCGCCAGCGGGTTCAGGCCCGGTCTCCCGTAGCCGGCGCGTCCGAATGCGGACACGCGCGGCAGATCTGCCGCGCCGAGTGATGCCTGTTGCTGCGCCAGAACGTCACCCGTGCGCGCGAACTGCTCGTATTCGGGCCGCGCCCGCAATGTGTCGACGCTCTGTCGTGCTCGCGCAACCTCCGCGCCCAGATCCGGCAGCACCAGCGCATCCGCGCCCGTTATCTTCTGGCCGGTAAGATCGCCGAGCACGACCAGCGCAGCGTCGCGACTGGCGGCAAGCTGCGCAACCGCCTGACGGCGACGCAGGAGCTCCGCATCGAGCATGTCCGTCTCACTTGGTAGCGCCGATCCTTGCGCGACGCGGCTGGCTGCAATCTTTCGCCTCGCCTCCAGGTCGGTGATCGCGCTCTCCTGTTCGGCGCGTTGAGCCTGTTGCAGCAACGCCGAGAAGTACGCGTCGTTGACGTTCTGGCGCAGAGCGAACGTGGATGCCTGAACACCAGCCTCCGACGCTGCGAGCTGTGCCCGCTCGACGCTGCGTCGTGCGCTCACTGTCGGGTCGTAGATCGGCTGCTGCGCTCCGACGTGCGCGTCGTACGTGTCGTGCGCCGGAACGGGCAATGACAATCCGTTCGGAAGCTGCAGCGGGAGCGTCACTACTTGCGATTGATACTGCCCCTGAGCATTCGCGCTGATTACGGGAAGCCGTGATGCATCGATGTCCTGCATCCGGAGCGCCGACTGCGACGATAGCAGATCGAGCTGTCGGGTGCGCGGGTCGTGTTGCACAGCGCGGTTCTGCAGGTCGTCGAGCCGAAGCGAGTCACGCGCGGCCGCCTGCTGCGCGTGCAGCATCACCGGACCGGCACAAATTGAAATCGCCGCGCATACAATTGCGCTCACTGATTGACGACACGTCATCACGGCCTCAGCGCGTTGAGGATGAAGTCAGGAAGCTCGCGTCTCCGCTCGTCGAGGAATCGCGAGAACGCCGCGTCGTCCTGGCCGAAGACGATGCGAAGCACCGGCCTCGCGATGAACGGAAAGACGCACAGCGCGACCAGATTCACGAAAAACTGGTCCGGCGCGATCGAGCGCATCGCGCCGATCTTCACCTGCTCGTCGATCTGCGCACCGAGTCGTGGCAGAAATGCCTGCATCACGCTCGCCGGATGCGTGCCCGCGATTTCTGCCGCCAGCGCCGTGAGCCGCTCGGGATTGAAGTGCAGCTCTGCGACGATATAGCCCGGAATGAACGGACTCTGCCGCACGACGTCGATGTAGAGGTGAACGAACTGCTCGACCTTCTGCTCGATACTGCTCTCGGAGCCGAGCACGGCGACGATAGACGGCACCATCCGCCCCGCGACGTCGCGGAAAACAGCCTGCGCCAGGCGGTCCTTGGACCGGAAGTAATAGTGCAGCAGCGCCTGGTTGACCCCGGCCTCCTCGGCGATCTCCTGCATTCGCGCGCCGGCGGTCCCGTGCCGCACGAAGACCGTTCGTGCCGCCCGAAGGATCCGCTCCTCGGTCTCGCCGTCCTTATCCCTGGACATTATTAATCAGATAGTTTAAGTAAACGATTAACAGGGGATAATATAAATGGCCCCAAGCCAGGTTGGCAAGGAGCCGGTTCGAGTGTGCGGGAGCGTCGTCATTCCCGCGAAAGCGGGAATGACGACGCTTGCAGTGCTTACAAACCCACCGACTTCATCCCGCCCTCGGCGTATCGCGCCCCCGCCGCAACTCCGCGCGGTGCGATCTCATCGATGCGCGACATGTCCGCAGCCGTGAGCACCACGGCCAGCGCTCCGACGTTCTCCTCCAGATACTTCTCGTGCCTGGTCCCCGGAATCGGCACGATATCGTTGCCCCGATGCAGCAGCCATGCGAGCGCGATCTGCGATGGCGTGCAGCCTTTCGACTTCGCCAACTGCTCGACGTGCCGCACCAGCTCCAGATTCCTGTCGAAATTCTCCCCCTGAAAGCGCGGATTATTGTGACGCCAGTCGTCGGCGGGAAGATCGTTCTCACTCTTGAATTTGCCGGTGAGAAAGCCACGGCCGAGTGGGCTGTAGGCGACGAAACCGACACCAAGCTCGCGGCACGTTGGGAGGATCTCATCCTCCACGTCGCGACTCCAGAGTGAATACTCGGTCTGCAACGCAGTTATCGGATGCACCGCGTTGGCACGCCGCAGTGTAGCCGGCGCGGCCTCGCTCATCCCCAGATGTCGCACCTTTCCCGCGCCCACGAGATCTGCCATCGCGCCTACCGTATCCTCGATCGGCACCTTCGGATCGACGCGATGCTGATAGTAGAGATCGATGTGATCCACGCCCAGGCGTCCCAACGATGCATCGCACGCCTTCCGCACGTAATCCGGCGAACCGTTGATGCCAAGATAGGCACCCGAGTCCGACCGCATGTTCCCGAACTTGGTCGCGAGCACTACCCTGTCGCGACGATCGCGGATCGCCTTTCCAACGAGTTGCTCGTTGGTGAACGGTCCATACATGTCCGCGGTGTCCAGCAGCGTTACTCCCAGTTCGATCGCCCGATGAATCGTCGCGATCGATTCGTTGTCATCATGTGCGCCATAGAAGTCGCTCATTCCCATGCACCCGAGTCCGAGTGCGGATACTTCCAGCTGCGCACGTCCAAGATTTCGTTTCTGCATCGTCGCTACCTGTCCACAGTTGCCATGCGTTCCTTGGTGTAGCGTTCGCCCGCCACCTTGTCGGGCGCAAGCGCATCGTCGAGTCGCGTCATTTCCGCGTCACTGAGCACCACATCGACCGCGCCGGCATCTTCCTCCAGACGGGCACGATGCTTGGTGCCCGGGATCGGCACGATGTCATCACCCTTGTGCAGCAGCCATGCGAGCGCGATCTGTGCCGGAGTCGCCTTCTTCTGCACCCCGATCTCCTTCACTACGGAAACCGCGCGCACGTTAGCATCAAAATTCGCGCCCTGAAAGCGTGGATCGCCACGACGGAAGTCGCCTTCCGGATATTCGTCGGCGCGCTTCACCGCGCCAGTGAGAAAGCCGCGGCCGAGTGGGCTGAATGGAACGAGCCCGATGCCGAGCTGACGCAGCAGCGGAATGATGCGCGGCTCCAGGTTGCGCTCCCACAGCGAATACTCGCTCTGCAGGGCGGATATCGGGTGTACGGCGTGGGCGCGTCTTATCGTTTCCTCGCCTGCTTCCGAGAGTCCGAGAAAGCGAGCCTTGCCCGCGTGCACGAGGTCGGCCATCGTGCCCACGACATCCTCGATGGGGACGGTGGGATCGACGCGATGCTGATATAAAAGATCTATGTGATCTGTCTGCAGCCGGCGCAGCGAGCCTTCCACTGCTTCGCGGATGTGCACCGGCCTGCTGTCGAGACCGCGCTCCTCCCCGGGCTTCCCGATGCGCCAGCCGAACTTGGTCGCGATTGTCGCCTGGTCCCGTTTCCCCTTCAGCGCGCGGCCAAGCAGCTCTTCGTTGGTGAAGGGACCGTACACCTCTGCGGTATCCAGGAAGGTGACGCCGATCTCGAGCGCACGGTGCAGCGTCGCGATGGCTTCCCGCTCATCACGCTCCTCCGGCGATCCATATGACGCGGTCATCCCCATGCAGCCGAGTCCGATGGCGGAGACTGTGAGGCCTTGTGTTCCGAGCTTTCGTCGAGCGATCATGCCTGTCGTTCCTCATTCGTTGTGATGACGATGCGTCATCCATCCGAAATAAGGATGCATGGTCGTGCGACGGGAAGTGGCAACGGCCCGCACACCGGCGCGCATGCGCGAGTAGTCGTGAGGTTACCCGGATGCGCGCCGGCAATTACAACCGGCAATTACAGCCGGCCTGACCCGCCACGTCGATCGGCCTCAGTGCTGCGTCAACCCGCCGAGCGTGAAGCGATACTCCTTCGCCGACTGGTCGTAGCTGACCGTGTAACTCGTCGGGAAACGGCCCGACGCTCCCCAGTCGGCAGGCTGCGGAATGGCGTGAGTCGCATTGGGATGCGTCTCGAGATACGCCTTGGTGATCATCGGTTCGAGGAAGATGAACTTTCCATCCCACGACCCAAAGATGAACGTGTTGGTGAATCCCTGTCCGTTCAGCTCGGGCGCCCTGGTGTCGGTCCAGTGCAGGCCCATCTGCGGAACGGCGTTGGCGGCCGCTACGCCCGGAGGTGGAACGTAACCAGTCGGTATCATGTTCGCCGACGGATAATTCGCCGCCTTGGCGCCGTACTGCGGATCGCTCGGGAGGATGGCGTTCTGCGCTGCACTACTCACCATGTAGAAGTGCAGGTCGAAGTGCGGTACGCCATACAGCTGCGGTGGCTCGTGCCCATTTGGATTCCACCCCAGCTCGGCGTGGTCGAAGCCGTGACCCTGCGCCTGTGCCGGTAGCGGCAGCGTGACCATCAGCGCGGTAGGGCTCGGACCGGTCGCCGTCGCGGGCAGGCCGTTGAGAGCCTGTTCGGTCATGGCAATACCCAGTGCAGTCGGGGCGCCGGCCGCGTCGGTCTGCACCCACGCGCGCGCGGTCCCCTGCGCGAAGCTCTGCGACGGCCCGTAGAACGTACCCGCTTTCGAGTCCGGCGCCTCGGTGTTGGAGCAGGCAATCGCGATGGCCGCGGTCGCGGTCGCCACTACTGCGGCGATGCCGATGAATCGTTTCGTGTACATGGTTTCACTCCTGAGTGGTCGCCCCAAGCCGGGCATTCTGCAGCGCCTGTTGCTGCCTGACACTCCAATAGCGAAAACCGGGTGCGGGATATTTCACGCGATTCGCCGGCAGGATTTCGGAGCCGGTTGAAAACGGCCCGCCGGCGTTGTCTGACGAGCGGTTCCGGTGGTATGATTGGGCGTGTCGCAGGAGCGGAATGCAGAGGTCGAGCGCCTCTTCGACGAGCTCATGGAGCTCGAACCCGCCGCGCGCGAAACGCGTGTACGACAGCTGGCGTCCACACCCGATGTTTCTCCCGCTGTTGCCGGTGAAGTAACATCACTGCTCGCCGCCGCAGACCGTGCTGGTGACTTTTTGGGTGTTCTCACGCGCGCAATCGCCGACTCTGACGTCGATTGCGAGGCAGGCGAAGTCATCGCGGGACGGTACCGGCTACAGAGCCGTCTTGGCCAGGGCGCGACCGGCGATGTCCATCTCGCATGGGACAATCAGCTCGAGCGGCCGGTAGCGCTCAAATTTCTCCGCGGCGCCGCACGCGACAACCTCACAGGACGGGCGCGCTTCCTGGCGGAGGCACGCGCCGCGGCGAAACTGGACCATCGACACGTCGCAACGGTGCACGACGTCGGTGAGGATGGACATCGACGAGCGTTCATCGCGATGGCTTACTATCCCGGCGAAACTCTCCGTGACCGTATCGCGAAAGGTGCGCTGCCACTGGCCGACGCCCTTCGCATCGCCGCGCAGATCGCGAGCGCGCTGGACGCCGCGCATTCGGTGGGAATCGTTCATCGAGACGTGAAGCCTGCAAATGTTCTGTTCGACGCCGATGGCGCGGTCAAGCTTGCAGACTTCGGCGCGGCGAAGCTGACCACGGGAACCATGTCGGCGAAAGACGAAATCACGATCGGGACCATCGCCTACATGTCGCCGGAGCAGGCGCGCGGAGAGCCTGTAGACCACCGTACCGATCTGTGGGCGCTGGGTGTGCTGTTGTACGAGATGCTCGCAGGCGTTCGTCCATTCACGGCATCGAACGCGGAGACACTGTTACGAGCGCTCGCCAATGACGAGCCGCCGCTACCACTGCCGGACGACGTTCACGCAACGTCGGAAATCCGCGAGTTGCTTGCGAGTCTCCTGACAAGTGACGTCGCACGACGTGCAGGGAGCGCAGCAATCGTGAATCACACCCTCGCCAACTACATCAACGACGATGCGAGCTCGACCACGACACGCGCATCGGCGAGCGTCGCGCTCCCGAGCCCTGTGACGAGTTTCGTAGGGCGGGAGCGGGAAATCGCGCTTGCACGCGATCTCCTGTCGCAAACCCGCCTGCTTACGCTCACCGGTCCGGGCGGTACCGGCAAGACTCGTCTCGCACTACAACTCGCCGCCAACCTACACGACGAGGACATCGACGGAATCTGGTTCGTACCGCTCGCGGAGATCTCGGATCCGT
The DNA here is from genome assembly GCA_040388625.1 of Gemmatimonadota bacterium. Taxonomy (NCBI): domain Bacteria; kingdom Pseudomonadati; phylum Gemmatimonadota; species Gemmatimonadota bacterium. The sequence goes on from JAZKBK010000006.1 coordinate 554,492, forward strand.
CCCTGGTCCCCTCGATTCTCGCACAGACCATGGGCTTGCGTGACCTCGGCGGTAGCAATCCGCGCGACCGTGTGATCGCCGCCCTGCGTGAGCGACGCGCCGTTGTAGTGCTCGATAACTTCGAGCATGTAATTCGGGCCGCGACGTTCGTGTCGGCGCTGCTCGCTCGCTGCCCTCGGGTGTCGGTACTTGTCACGAGCAGAATTCCACTCGGCGTGCAGGGCGAGCAGGAGCTGCCCGTGCCGCCACTAACCACGCCATCCTCGACAGATTCCGACGCAGCAAGCAGCGAAGCAGTACGTCTTTTCGTGCAGCGTGCGCGCGCGGTTCGGCCGGACTTCACGCTGAACGATGACGGACTCCTGGCTGTGGCGGAGATCTGCAGACGACTCGACGGTCTTCCCCTTGCACTCGAGCTCGCGGCGGCACGGGCGAAGCTGCTATCGCCGCGTGCGATGCTCGCTCGCCTGGAGAGCAGATTCGATCTGCTGCAGGCGGATTCTTATGACCGTCCGGCGCGTCACAGCACCATGCGAAACGTCATCGACTGGAGCTACGTACTTCTCACCGACGCGGAGCGGACGCTCTTCAACACCCTGTCGGTATTTGCTGCCGGCGTTTCGCTCGAAGCAGCAGAGGCGATGTACGATGCGACGCATCTCCGCAATGGAGATCCGCGCTCATCCTTTGCAGTACTCGATCTGCTCGGATCACTATGCAACAAGAGCCTGCTACGTCAGGAAGAGCAATCCGACGGAGAGCCGCGCTTCATCATGCTGGAGACGGTGCGCGAGTTTGCCCTGGATCGGCTGCGCGCGGCCGGTGGCGAGACGGAGGCGCGCCGAGCCCATGCCGCGTATTATTTATCGCTGGCAGAACGCGCCGCGAGCCAGCTCCGCGGCCCCGCGCAGGCGGAATGGCTGGATCGACTCGAGCGGGAATATGCGAATTGTCGTATCGCGATTGACACCGCACTCGGCCAGACGCGCGCGCAATCGCCCGAAGGGCTCGTAACCGCGGCGCGACTTGCGATCGCGTTGCATCGGCTGTGGCTCACACGTGGACCGCTGCTGGAGGGTGTGGAGTATCTGCGGCGAGTCACCGAAGCCGCCGACGACGACGCACTTCGCGACGCCGTGAGCGATCCGCTCGACATCAAGCTGCGAGCGGGCCTGCTGAGCAGTGCCGGTCAGCTTGCGAATGTGCGCAGCGTATTTCCCCAGGCGCACGACTTCTTCGCCCGAAGCCTCGCATTGCACCGCGAGGCATGCGATGAGGCCGGCGTTGCGACGACGTTGAACAATCTCGCATGGTCGGCGTGGATAATGGGAGACATGAACGCCGGCGAACAGATGGCCACCACGGCGATGCGGATGCACGAGAAGTCCAGCGACGCGCTCGGCGCTACGCTGTCGCTGAACACTCTCGGCTGGATCGCGATGGAGCGTGGACAATACTCCCGCGCCGAGACGTACTTCGCAAATGCTGTGACGTCACACCAACAGCGCGGTGATCGCAGAGCGGTCGCCTTTACACTGGGATGGATCGGAATACTGGCCGCCCGTCGTGGCGATTTTTCACGCGCCATCGAGCTGCACACGCGGGCGATAGACATGCTGGAACCGGTGGCCGATCAGGGTTACAGGGTTCTGAGCTGCGTACGGCTCGCAGCTGCGCGTCATGCGGCCGGAGAGCCGGGCGACCACGTCACTGCGATCGAAATGAAGCACCTGCCGGAATTGCACGAGCAGGGTGGGCGCCTGTGGCCCATCGCCTACACGCTCACCGAGCTCGGCGCAATGCTGCGTGATGAGGGTCGCTTGCACCACGCACACCGGATCCTCGACGAGGCACTCGAAGTTCGCCGCCAGACCGGTGGATTGCATGGTGTTGCAGAGGCCCGTCTGCTACTCGGCACGGTGCTCCATGCACTGGGCGGTGAAGTTCAGGCACGGGAGGAACTCTTTCGCGCACTCACCACCGCGCGTGACTTCGGCGCAATTCCCGTCGCCATCGATTGCATCGAAGCGATCGCGACGCTCACGCTCGCCCCAGCTCGGCCCGAGCTTGCAGCGACACTGCTCGCCGCGGCTGGCCATCGTCGCGAAATACTCGGCGCACGCCGGGCGCCGCGGTACGACACGGCGTACGAACGATCGCGAGCGTCGTTGTCGTCCGCGATGGGAGACGACGCGTTCGCTCGCGCGTGGCGGTCAGGCGCGACAACTTCTGTCAACGACGCGATCACGCTCGCACTTCATTCGCATTCGTGAGCGAACGCTCATCGCGCATGCGCCAGCACTCTGCCATCTTTCCGCCGTCGAACCGTACGACAACACTTTCCCATGTATGTGTCGCGGCTGCCGGTTGTTCGGGAGCCCTCATCGTCGCATGACAGTGAACCAGCCCGTTCACCGCTACAAGCAGCTCGATCGTCCAGACCGCATCCGGAAATCGCGCACGCTGGCTGCGGACACGTGAGAGAAATTCGTCTCTGCGGTGATCCCCACCGATGCCATGTTCGATGAAGTCGTCAGCGAGGAATTCGTCCGCGCCCTCCATCATGCCGCGCTGCAGTACCTGATCGACGAATACGTAGTAACGGCCCACGTCGGCGTCCGCGTCCGCCGTTGCTCCAGCCGTCCGGCCAGGATGGGTTGGGATGGACGGCTCTGAATTCTCGATAACGGGAATTTGCTGCATATGCCTCTTGCTCTGTCCGCGCGTGTAAGATTCCTTCATGAGCCTCGCTGGAATAAGCGAGAATTACACCCGGGATTTTCATCGAACGTGTGACCCGCACGTGGCCTACGAGACTCCAGATGCAGAATCCGCCGGACCCATCAGAAGTCACGCAGTTCCTGCGTCGGTGGCGCGCCGGTGATCAGAGCGCGCTCGACGATCTGTTGCCACGCGTGTATGGCGAGCTGCGCGAAATCGCCCGTGCACGCCTGCGCGCAGAGCGGGTCGACCACACACTGGACACCTCCGCGCTCGTCCACGAGGCCTATCTTCGCCTGACGGAAGGCGCAACCACGGACTGGCAGGACAGAAATCATTTTTTCGCGGTTTCGTCCACCGCAATGCGCCGCGTGTTGATAGATCACGCCAAGAGCCGCCAGGCGCAGAAACGCGGCGGCGCACCTGTCCGTGTCGACGTGGACCTGTCTCAGCTCGCCGACGCCGCCGCGAGCGCGGAGTCAGACCCGGAATCGTTGCTGGCACTCGACGAAGCGCTTGCGAGACTCGCGCAAATCCATCCAAGACAGGCGAAGGCGGTCGAGCTGCGCTACTTCGCGGGACTGACGTTGGAGGAAGCAGCCGGTGTGTTGTCGACGTCCGCGCCCACGGTCCTTCGCGATCTGCGCTTTGCACAGGCGTGGCTGGCGCGCGAGTTGAGCTGAGAGCGAATCCCAAAACCTGCCAGGAGCTGCTGCTCACCTTTCTGACGGATGTGTAGCGTGATGCGACGCAATCAAACGACTTCATCGCAGTCGGGGAAGTTGTATTAGTTGCCCAGAGGCGCCTTCAGTTCGACACGCGAATCGGCACCCTGATGAGCAAACCCGGTGGCGCGCGGATACCAGGCGGCGGCGTACTGTTCACGTCGAGCCTGAGCAGTCCCGTATGCTGCGGTACGAATTCGAAATCGTACGTCTCACCCATGCTGATTATCAGCCGCGCCGGGCGGAGGGCTTGCGCAATCGCGGGCAGCGCTGCGCCATCCTTGGCAACCGGCCTCCAGCGCACGATCGTAGCGTCTCCACTCTTCGACGGCGCACCAACCTCGCGCGCGGTGAGCGAGACTGTCGGTGTCGGAGTCTGGGTGCTGAGGTTGAGAAGTCGAAATCTCGCTACGCGACCGACGTGTAGCACGACCGTGTCAGGATTGGCCTCTCCGTTGATCTCGAGCGGGTGTGCGGGATTGAATCGCTGACCTTTGAGAAAAAAGACATGATCATCCGGCGATGCAGCCGCGCCAGGATCCCGCACGATCAGCGCGCCCTCGAGGCCGGCCGCCTGTTGTCGCAGGTCGTCCATGTGTGCGTGATACATGAACGTGCCCGAGCGCGGTGGTGTGAACCGTGCCTCGAATGAATCGCCAGGTGCGATTTCAGGTGCCAACCGCTTGCCGTCCCCGCTGAATCCCGGCACACCATCCACGTAACTGTCCTCGACTTCAATTCCATGCCAGTGCACGCTCGTCGGCTCGGCCAGGTGATTCACGATCATGATCGAGACCGGCTCGCCACGCGTGAGATCGAGTTCCGGACTGAAGTCCCTGCCAGTGTCGATGCGACGACCGTGCTCCTCGAGCATGAACCGCATCGCCGGCAGCGTGTCCGAGCGGCCAGCGTGGTGCACCGACGAATCAGCGATTGCGATCAGGCGTAGATGCCGCGTGGCATTGGGCTCGCGGACGGCAACCATGCCTGGTCGCGAGGCGACCTCGACTCCGAGCACGAGCCCTGCCATTCCCCGCATCTGCGGGTCTTCCGTGTCGGCCGGGATGGAATTGTTCGGTTCCGTGTGAAAGGCGAAGTGGCAGTGGAAGAGCCAGTTGCCCGGCCGGTCCGGCGACCAGGTGATCGACATGGCCGATAATGGCGACATCAACTGGGTAACGACGTGTTGTCCTGGCTGCGGCCTGCCCTGGTAGTCGGCCAGCGGGCCTGAGAATGCATCGACGCGGTAATAGAACCCGTGGAGGTGCATCGGATGTATCTCGCTGGACGCGTTGATGACTCGCCAGTGCACCGAATCACCCACAGTCGCGTGTATCCGATCCGTGTTCGGCCACGAGCGACCGTTGATGGTGAATACCACGCGCCCAGCTTCCGTCGGTGCCACCGCGATCGGTGCGTGCGCGGTGTCTTCATACGCCGCGAACGCGGAGTCGAGCGTCTGCATGATCACGAACACACGGTCATGCGCCGGCTCGCTCTTCGACGCCGTGTCGATCACTATCGCGCCGGCGAGAAGTCCTTCCATCAGTGCCTTTTTGCTCGAACCGCGCGCGGTCGTCGCGCGATACCCGTAGTTGCCGGGGACGGTGGCATTCGTCGTAACCGTTTTCGTGTCGCCAGCGGGAACGACGACGGAGTCGTCAGCGCCGGTCCGGTCCGGGCCACCCCTGAGCGCCGCGGGCACCAGGAACGTGAGCGGGGTTCCAAGCGAGTTGCGGATCGAGAACCGGAGCTGCGTACCACGCGGTACGCGTATGAACGGTCCGGGCATGAGCGGCGCCTTTCCCGGTTCGGCGAAGGCCGCGATCCGCATCGGCGGACGGTGTGGACCGTCGATGAGAAAAGCGCTCTCTTTCGCCTCGAGCGTGACCGCGAGCACGCCATCGTGCAGCACGCCGGCGCGCTCGATGTTCGAATTCGCCTGAACGAGCGGTGCGGGCGCGGACGACGTCGGTGCGCGAGCAGTGAGGACGGACCCCACGATCCCCGCCAGCGCGAAGACTGATTGCATGTGCGATGGTGCCCGCGCAACTTCCCTGATCCGCGCTGTCCAGGCTGCGGTCGATACCGAGCCCGTGCCCAGCGCCAGAACGCACATCACCGACTTGCTCAGCATCACCGTCCTCCCGAAAGAGCGACCGCATCGCCGTGCCTTGCGTCGTGCAACGTGGAGCGAATGTATGAGCGTCCGTTGGCCGTGGCAAGCTACGCCTGGCGAGCGGTCGACACGCAGTGTCCGCCAGCGCACATGGACCCGGGCACCCGTATATTCTGCAACGAACCCGTTCTCCAGTACCAAGCCCACAGCCACCACGGTCTCGATGCGACTCATTTCCCTTCCCCTCGTCGTCTCACTCGCCGCGATCGCAGCCGTTCCTGCGACACCGACCACAATCGCGCCGTCCGGCGACATACTGGGCTTCACGCCAGCGTCGTCGCGCGCCGAGCAGGAATGGGAGACGAAGTTCCGCGCACTGCCAAGTCCGGCGCGAATGCGAGCCGACATGAAGCGCCTGACCGCATATCCGCATCACGTCGGCTCGCCGTATGATAAGAACAACGCCGAGTGGCTGCTGAAACAGTTCCAGGATGCCGGATGGGATGCACACATCGAACAGTTCGACGTGCTCTTTCCGACCCCGAAGGAACGCAAACTGGAGATGATCTCGCCGACACGTTTCGTCGCGAAGCTCGCGGAGCCACCGGTGCCCGGCGATCCAACTTCATCCCAGACGTCGCAACAACTTCCGCCCTACAACGCCTACTCGATCGATGGTGACGTCACGGGTCCGCTAGTGTACGTCAACTACGGGCTCCCGTCGGACTACGATGAGCTCGCGCGACGCGGAATCTCCGTGAAAGGTGCAATAGTCATCGCGCGCTACGGCAGATCATGGCGCGGAGTCAAACCCAAGATCGCCGGTGAGCATGGCGCCGTTGGCTGCATCATCTATTCGGATCCCGCGGATGATGGATACACTCAGGACGATACCTTCCCGGTCGGACCGGCTCGCGCTCCCTACAGCGTCCAACGCGGCAGCGTGATGGAGATGACTCTCTACCAGGGAGATCCGTTGACTCCGGGAGTCGGGGCGACCAAAGATGCAAAGCGTCTGGCGCTCAAGGATGTAAAGGTATTTACCAAAATCCCCGTACTTCCCATCGGGTACGCCGACGCCAAACCGCTGCTCTCTGCAATCACCGGCGACGTTGCACCGCGCGACTGGCGTGGTGCGCTGCCAATCACGTACAAGATCGGGCCCGGCCGCGCGCGCGTTCATCTCGTGGTGAAGTCCAACTGGGACATCAAGCCGGTTTACGATGTCATCGGACGACTCACGGGCAGCACGCAACCAGATCAGCTGGTGATCCGTGCCAATCACCACGATGCATGGGTCAACGGCGCGGACGATCCGGTCGCAGGTCTCGTCGCAGAGCTCGAAGAGATGCGCGCACTCGGCGCTCTCAAGAAACAGGGATGGAATCCAAAGCGCACCATCATCTACGCCGCCTGGGACGGTGAGGAGCCCGCAGTACTCGGCTCGGCCGAATGGGCGGAGACGCATGCGGCAGATCTGAGCGAGCATGCAGTTGCATATCTCAACAGCGACAACAGCGGCCGCGGATATCTGAGCGTCAGTGGGTCGCACATACTCGAGAAGTTCATCAATGGTGTAGCGCGCGACGTGATTGATCCCGAAACCGGCGCGACACTCGAGCGCAGGATGCGTGCGGCAGAAGTGATGCGCGCCCCTGCTGCGCGGCGCGACGCCACCCGCAAGCGCGCAGATCTTCCCATCGGCGCGCTCGGCTCCGGCTCCGATTATACGACGTTCCTGCAGCATCTCGGCATTCCATCGATGGACCTGGGCTTTTACGGCGAGGGCGGGCGCGGCTCGTATCACTCCGCGTACGATGACTTCTACTGGTACACGCACTTCTCCGATACCAGTTTCGTGTACGGACGCGCGCTTGCGCAGACCACCGGGATGGCGGTGATGCGGCTGGCCGACGCGGATGTGATTCCGTACGACTATACGGACCTCGCGGAAACCGTGCAGGGTTACGTAGGCGAGCTGAAGCGGCTGGCGAGCGGCATGGCCGCCGACGCGGTGGAGCACAACCGGGAAGTGCGCGACAGCACTTTCATTCTCACGACAGATCCGCGCAATCCAATGGTCGCGCCGACCGTCGAACCCGACGTTCCAAAGCTCGACTTCTCGGCACTCGACAGCGCCACCGCGGCACTGACGCGCGCAGCAGCCGCATACAACACGACGTTCACGCACGCACTCGACGCGGCAACCACGTCGGAGAACTTCGCCGCGCTCAACACTCAGTTGATAAAGAGCGAGCACATGCTGACGTCCGATGCCGGACTACCCGGCCGACCATGGTTCAAGCACCTGCTCTACGCACCCGGAGTGAACACGGGTTACGGAGTGAAGACCATCCCAGGCGTCCGCGAAGCAATCGAAGCGAAGAACTGGACGCTCGCAACCAGCGAAATGGCGCGCGTGTCAGCCGCATTGAACGCCGAAGCCGCGCTGGTGACCAAGGCCACCGCCGAATTGCGTCGATAACGCCCCCGCGCAAGAACATCCGCGCCCCGCGCTATCGACGCACCCGATTGGTGGTCATGCGTAGGGCGCGGATGTATCCGCGCCTGCCCATTTACGCGCGATCGAATTCGGATCACCGCGACGTATGCGCGCCCGCCCCATTTACGCGCGATCGAATCCGGATGATCGCGCCGTCAACGCGACGTACCCGCGCGCGCCGATTTACGGATTATCCAATCCGGATCGGCACACCGTTCACGCCGCCACGGGCCGGCGCGCGAACAGATTCATGATCCCGCCGACAACGCCCACCACGAGCGCCGCCCACGCCAGCGTCGGCGTCGCGAGATATCCGAGTCCCAGCGCCGCATCGAGCGAGTACTGACCCGGCCCGGTCAGCAACAAGCCGGCTGCGACCACGCCATAGAGCAACGGCACTTCGATGCCGCCGTTCGCCGCGAACACGCCGTTCTTGAGATGCATGCTCACCGCGGCGACGATCATTACCGAGATAATGAGCGCCGGACCGACCGGTCCGAGAAACCCGAGCGCGAGCAGAATTCCGCTGGTGACTTCAGTCGCCGAAGCAAGCGTCGCGAAGAACCGGCCCGGGCGAAAGCCGAGTGAATCGAAGAAACCCGCCGTTCCGGCGAGTCCATGCCCGCCGAACCAGCCGAACAGCTTCTGGCTGCCGTGCGCCGCCATCAGCAGCCCGAACACGACCCGCACGATCAGTAATCCAATGCTGGCTGTCGCGACATCGATGAATGGTGTTGTCATTTGAGTAGTTGGTAAATGTGGTTGAACGACTTTCGGAAATGCGTGGTATGACACTAACTGTTATAACATCTATTATTGCAAAAAAAATCAGGCCGGCTCTCTTATCTCCGCGAGCGTGCTGACCAGCGACGCCACCGCGCGCGGGTCCAGATGCCTGCACCGCTTGCGCTCGATCAATTCGAGGTCGGGAGTCGCCTGCGTGAGCAGACGACGACCCTTCGGCGTGATCCGCGCCGTGACGTGCCGCCGGTCAACCGCATCACGCACCCGGCTCACCAGCTCCATGTCATCCATCCTGTCCAGCAGGCGCGAGACGTCGGGCACCTTCGAGATCAGCCGCTCGGCTATCTCCCGGCCGCACAAGCCGTCCTTGCCCGCACCCTGAAGGATGCGAAGAACGTTGTACTGCGTGTGCGTTATCCCGTGCGGCCTGAGCGCCTCGTTCTGCTCATGCTCGAGCACGGTCGCGGTCCGCAGGATGGACAGAAGAGCCTCGGCCGTCCTGGATGGAAACGGCTTGGTCTGACGGATCTCCTCCTGCAGCGTGCGAGTCATGACACATAATACGTGTTATAACATGCATTGTCAATACCAGCGTCTGTCGGACACCGTACAGATGACGGTACTGGCAGACCCAGCCTCATGCCTGTATATCCACGTGATTCTTACAACCCGCTTGCGTAGCAGTCCGTACTCCTTGTGTCGCAGCACTGCCACGGCGTTGCCCGATGCGCTGCGTCGGGCCTGCATCAAGCCTGTGTCAACCCTGCGTCGACCGCTGCACCGGCGGATTCTTCCACTTACCCGCACGACAATGCACATCAGAAGCGCCCACTTCCCCACCATCTCCCGCACCGGCTACCGCACTCAGCTCGGCGTCGCCCTCGCGGCGGCCGCCATCGCTGCCGCGCCGGCAATCCACGCGCAGCAGCGCACGCTCACCACGGCGGACTACGACCGCGCCGTGAAGATGCTCGCGCCCAATCTCAATCCGCTCGTGAACGGCGGCTCGGTGCGCGCCACCTGGTTGCCGGGCGATCGGTTCTACTATCAGAACACCACTCCGACGGGCGCCGAATGGGTGATCGTCGACCCCGCAAGGAAGACCAGCACTCCGCTCTTCAAGGCTCCGGAAGTTGCACAGGCGCTGACGAAGGCTGGCGCTGGCACGATCGATCCGCGCAACATACCAGCGCAACGCGCCGAGCTGTCTGCGGATGGAAAGCATGTCGTGCTCGACATCGGGCGGCGACGCTGGAGCTGCGACGTGGGAGGCGGCACCTGCAACGCTGTGAACGACACCACGCCGCGCCCCGGTCCATTCGGGCCACCGCCGGGAATGTCTCCAGACGGAAAGAAGGTCGCGTTCATCCGCGACTGGAATCTCTGGGTCCGCGACGTCGCGACGGGACAGGAAAAGCAGCTGACTACCGATGGCACCGAGAATTTCGGCTACGCCACCGACAACGCAGGCTGGGTGCACAGCGATCGCCCGATCGTGCTCTGGTCGCCCGACTCGAAGAAGATCGCAACACAGCAGCAGGACGACCGTCACGTCGGCGACATGTATCTCATCGATACGCGCGTCGGTCACTCGCATCTGGAGCACTGGAAGGGTGCGTATCCGGGCGACAGCGTGATCTCGATGATCTCGCGCGTGGTAATCGACGTGGACAACGCGAAAGTGATTCGTCTCCAGGATGCGCCGGCCTATCACCGCGCCATGCTCGGCGACAACATAAACATGGCCGATCTCATCTGGAGTCCCGATGGATCGCAGCTCGCGTACGTGAACACGTCGCGCGACCACAAGCATGAAACGGTGAAGCTCGCCGACGCGAACACCGGCGCGGTCCACACACTGTTCGAGGAAAGCTCGCCGACCCAGTTCGAGTCGATCGCCGGATGGCGCATCATCTGGCCGGCGCACCAGATCATATGGTCGTCCGAGCGCGACAACTGGGCACAGTTGTATCTGTACGATCTCAATACGGGCAAGCTCATAAACAAGATCACGACCGGCGAAGGTCCCGTGACGCAGATCGCGCACGTCGACGAGAAGGGCCGCTCGCTCATCGTCGGTGCGCTGGGTCGCAATCCATCCGAAGATCCCTACTTCAAGCACTACTATCGCGTGGGGCTGGACGGAAAGGGATGGAAGGAGCTGACGCCTGAAAGTGGCGACCACACGATCCAGGTGTCGTCAGACGGGCGCTACTTCGTCGATACGTACTCGAAGCCCGACGTTCCGCCAACCGTAGTGCTGCGTGATGCCACGGGCCGCGTCGTGATGCAGCTCGGACACATGGACATCTCGAAGCTCGTCGCGAGCGGATGGAAGCCGCCGATTCCGTTCACGGTAACGGCGCACGACGGCAAGACCAAACTGTACGGTCTGATGTTCCGTCCCACCAACTTCGATTCGACCAGGAAATATCCCATCATCAACAACCCGTATCCGGGACCGCAGTCAGGCAGCGTGGGATCGCGCAGCTTCTCGCCCGCGCGCGGCGACCGTCAGGCGCTCGCGGAGCTTGGCTTCGTCGTGATCACTGTCGATGGAATGGGAACGCCGGACAGATCGAAGAGCTTCCACGACGCGTACTACGGCGCAATGGGGCGTGACAACACGCTTCCCGATCAGGTCGCGGCGATGAAGGAGCTTGCGTCACGTTATTCGTGGATCGACATCGATCGTGCGGGGATCTACGGACACTCGGGTGGCGGCTTCGCCACCGCCGACGCGATGTTCCGCTATCCGGATTTCTTCAAGGTCGGGATCTCCGAGTCGGGCAATCACGATCAGCGTAATTACGAAGACGATTGGGGTGAGCGTTATCAGGGGCTGTTGGTGAAGAACGCCGACGGCACCGACAACTACACCCAGGAAGCGAACGAGAGTGTCGCGAAGAACCTCAAGGGACATCTGCTGCTCGCGCACGGATCGATGGACGACAACGTTCCACCGTCCAACACCATGCTCGTAGTGGATGCGCTCATCAAGGCGAACAAGGACTTCGACGAGATAATCATCCCGAACGTGCATCACGGTTACGGTGCGGCGTCGGATTACATGATGCGCCGTCGCTGGGATTACTTCGTGCGCTATCTGATGGGCGCGGAGCCGCCGAAGGAATACGAGATAGCCACGCCGGCGGCGGGCGCGGCGCGCAGGAGGTAGAGAAGAGCCGTCATTCCGCCTGGGCCAGCACCCCCCCGCGCACGGGGGGGTGCTGGCCCAGGCGGCAATCTGCCGGCATTCTGCGACCGGCCAACCTGCCTGGCGGATGGAAGTCCTCACGGTCCTGGCGGCCAGCCCTTATTTTCCAGAACAGGCAACATGGGCCCGTCTTGTGCGGTATAGGGAGAAATCGGGCCGCCGCGTGAGGTCATCACCGCGGAGAGGCTGGCGTACCTTGCGGCGAGGTAGTGCGATCCGATAGTGGACCCCAGGATCGGGTTCATTGGATTGCAGGTGGCGCTGGCTGGCACGCAGCCGGCGAAGTCCGGGTTCTGATTTCCACTACTGCTCAGATGGACATCGCACTGGTAATAGTAGCTCTCCTGCTCTTCGTCGTCGGACCGGTGGTCGTGGTGAACCGCGACCTTCTATTCAACCGCTCCGCCACGAAGCGCAGGCAGTATACCGAGCCGCCGCTCCCATTTTTGATAATTCCGACCTCGCCGGACTCGTCCGACATCCAGCCTGCTGGTACCGTTCCGTGGCGAGCCCGTGCCCCGATGCGTCCCTCCGTCGAAGAAACGGCTGAAGTGGACGAAGAGCCTTTCGAACGATCGTTCGACAGGCACGCGGATTACTCGGAGGTGGCCGATAACACGGCCAGCGGACGGCGCCAGACGCCTTCGGTCGACCTTCCCGTAGAGCCGATTCGCGTCGCGCCGCTGGCCGACGTTCGGGGTGGCATCGAAGAAGCCGATGACATGGACGAGCCGTCGCCCGACGCCACTGTCGTCTTTCACCGGCCGATGGACGAGGCTGTGCAGATCCTGCCCGGCCGGCTCCACGTCCTGTCCGGCGAGGCGGCCGGAAAGGATTTTCGGCTGGTGAGCAGGATCGGTGAGGCGCCACACATCGTGGTAGGACGCGAGACGGGTCCGCCGTACCGGCACATCACGCTCGAGGCACCCACGGTCAGCCGTCGCCATGCGCGCATCGATTTCGTGGATGGGCACTGGACCATCACGAACCTGTCCAAGACCAATCCTGTGCTCGTGAACAATCGTGCCCTCCTCAACGGTGGCACCGCGCGGAAACTATCCAACGGTGACTGCATCGAGCTGGGTGAAGTGGCGCTGCGCTTCCTCGCGAGCTGACAGTCACGCACGATGGACATGACGTTCCCGGATAGCCTGGCGCAGTCCGCGCTGAATCCACCGCCGGATCTTGCTGGTGCCGCTCCGTTCAGCGATTCGTACGAGCTGATTCGTGAGATCGGTCGCGGCGGCATGGCGATCGTCTATCTGATGCGCGAGCGTGCAACGGGGATCGAGCGCGCCGTCAAGGTGATTCACACCAAACACCTCGACGATGAGGAGGCGCTCGCGCGCTTCGATCGCGAGGCGCGCCTGGTTGCGCAGCTGCAGCATCCGAACATCGTTGCGACGCACTCCGTACGATGGATCGAAGCTGTGGGCTTCGGACTGGTGATGGATCACGTCCCGGGCCGCACGCTCAAACAGATGTTGCGCGACGGGCCCAAGATCGCATTCGATCAGGCCACGTGCATACTCAGCGACATCGCCGCTGCACTGAGCTTCGCGCACGAGCGGGGCATCGTGCACCGCGACGTCAAGCCTGAGAACATCTTCATCGACGAATCATCCGGCCGCGCGCTGCTCGCCGATTTCGGCATCGCGCGCTCGGTCAGCAACGACACGCAGCAACTGACGCTCGCCGGCGTCGCGATCGGAACGCCGACCTACATGGCGCCGGAGCAGATCGACGGATCGCTCGTCGATGGTCGCAGCGATCTCTACAGTCTCGGACTCGTCGGCTGGGAAATGCTGACCGGGCGGAGGCCGTGGGATGGCGAGACGTTGTACAACGTCATCTATCATCAGAAGCACGACCAGCTTGCGGCAATCGACGCACTGCGACCGGAAACGCCGGTGCGAATGGTGGCAGCGATCGAGCGACTGCTCGAGAAGTCTCCGGCCGACCGGTGGCAGTCCGCCGCGCAGTTCCGGGACGCGCTCATATCCGATGCACCGATCCCGCGCAGGCGTGAATTCGTAGCGCCCGCGCCGGATGAGACCATCGCCATGACGATCTCACCTGCGCACCAGGTTCGGAGCAGGATTCGTCGCGTCGCACCATTCGCGGCGATCGGCGCGGCGCTCGTGAGCGCGACGTTGCTGTTTGCGTGGCCCGTCTCGAACTGGGTGCCGCTCATCAGCGGCGGAAGCAGCGGTGCAACGCACGCCGCACCGAAGCATGCTGCCGCCGCTCCCGTACCTCATTCACCAGTTGGTAACTACGGCAGATACGACTCGGTCGGCGCTGGAATCGTACCTGCGGCCGGCGCAGCGCAATCGGCGAGCGATCCATCTGCAACCAACGTCGATTCAAGCGCAATCGCAGCCACGGCTGCGCACGACTCGAGCACGCTCAAGTCGACTCAAGCGCTTGCCGCGCCAAAGGGCGCAGCGACAGTACCGGAATCCGCAGCACAGGCGAACGTACCGACGACGATGCCGCTCCCCGCAGCGCCGGCGCCACTGCTCGTAGTGGCGAGTGGCCGCTCGACGATCGCGGCTGGTGGTGCACACACCTGTCTCATTGCGCTGGCAGGCGCTACCTATTGCTGGGGCGCCAACAGCAGCGGTCAGCTCGGCACGGGCACGTCGCAGGGTGCAGCGCCAACGCCGACGGCGGTTACCGGCAGCACGCACTTCTCCAGCATCTCCGCCGGTCTGTCGCATACGTGCGCGCTTGCACGCGGCACGGTCTACTGCTGGGGTAACAACGACCACGGACAGCTCGGCGACGGCACCCACGCGTCGCACGACACACCGATGCGTGCCGCACTGGCACGGTCGCTGACATCGGTCGTGAGTGGAGCGGGATTCAGCTGCGGTCTGGCAAGCGATGGCACCGCGTATTGCTGGGGCGCGGGAAACCGCGGTCAGATCGGAGATGGAGCCGCGAGCGAGCGAGTAACGCCCGAGAAGGTTGCCACGAACGTTTCGTTCGCGATGCTCGCGGCTGGATGGAACCACGTGTGCGGGTTGACCGAGGCCGGACGCGCGTACTGCTGGGGCGCGAACGACTCCGGACAGCTGGGTGACGGCACGATTGGCGATCACTCCAGTCCGACGCCGGTGCGAAGCGACGTTCGGTTCACGGCTCTGAGCGCGGGAAGCGCACACACGTGCGGCACCACGGCCAGCGGAGCCGCGTATTGCTGGGGCGACAATCAGTACGGCCAGTTGGGCGACGGCACGCATGGTACGCACTTCACTCCGACCGAAGTGAGCGGCAGCGCGCACTTCATTGCGTTGTCGGCGGGAAGCGTGCACACCTGCGCGTTGACGCGGAGTGGCGATGCATGGTGCTGGGGCCGCAACACGTACGGCCAGCTTGGCGACGGCTCCACGGTCACTCGCACGATACCAGTACCGGTTTCCGGTGGTCACGCATTCACGACAGTGAATTCGTTTGGATCACACACGTGCGGTACGACGGAGACCGGTGATCTCTTCTGCTGGGGTTACAACCTTGATGGACAGTTGGGCGACGGAACACGCGAGCATCGTCTCCGCCCGACGTACATCGAGAAACCAGCCTGAGAGCCTGATGCGCATGCGGCGTGAATCGCTCGCGTCGCGAGTCCACCAGTTCTGGATCGACTGCCGTGCTATCATGGCAATCGCTGCGCTTATCGCGTGCGGCGGCTCGACGGATTCGGTGGCGCCCGGCGGCGGCGGTGGTGGCGGTGGAGTTCAGATCGCCATCACGCCCAACGCTCCGTCGATCACAGTCGGCGCGCAGGCTACGTTGCAGGCGGAGGTACGCGGTGCGAATGGGCAGGTGATCTCCGGCGCGACCGTATTCTGGTCCAGCGCTGACACGAATGTCGTTACGGTGTCATCGGCGGGAGTCATTACCGGCAAGTCCGTCGGAAATACACAGATCGCAGCGAGTTCGAGCGGCGCCTCGGCTGTAGCGACGGTCACGGTTCAGCAGATCCCGGTCGCGTCGGTGGCTGTGCTTCCATCGGCGGCGACGCTCGTGATCGGTGGCACTGTCACCTTGCAAACCGTAGCATACGACGCGAATGCCAATCCTCTCAGCGGACGGTCGATCGTCTGGGCCAGCTCGGCGTCCCAGGTCGCGACGGTGGATGCATCGGGCAAGGTCACCGCGATCGCCGCCGGTACGGCAACGGTGAGCGGAACTGTCGAGGGGAAGACCGCATCTTCCGCGATCACTGTTACCGTTGTTCCCGTTGCAGCAGTTGCCGTTGTACCCGGATCTGCTGCGCTCGACGTGGGTGCATCCAAGGCGTTCAATGCAGTTGCAACGGATGCGAACGGTAACACGCTGACTGGGCGTCCCATCACGTGGGCGTCCGCGAATACGTCGATCGCAACTGTGAGTACTGCCGGTCTCGTCACTGGTACGGGTGCGGGCACTACGAATATCACCGCGACCGCGGAAGCCAGGACGGGAACGGCGCAGGTCGTTGTAACGGCGACGACACCGCCGCCACCGATTCCGGTGGCGTCGGTCGTGGTGGCTCCGGGAACCGCGAGCCTCAACATCCGTGGATCAATCACGCTTTCCGCAACATTGCGCGACGCGAACGGTGCTACTCTGTCCGGGCGCACGATTACGTGGTCCAGCAGTGCGACGACGATAGCGACCGTAACGAGCACGGGCGTCGTCAACGCAATAGCGCCCGGCTCGGCGACGATCACGGCGACCAGCGAGGGCAAGAGCGGAAGTGCGACGATAACCGTTCTGCCACCGGCGCCACCGTCGGTTGCATCAGTGACAATCCTTCCGAATGGTGCAACGATCGATTCCGGCAAGACGGTGACACTGACTGCTACAGTACGCGATTCTGCGGGTAACGCATTGAGTGGACGTCCTGTATCCTGGAGCAACAACGGGTCGTCGGTCGCAACGGTGTCACCAAGCGGTGTCGTCACCGGCGATACACTTGGATCAGCACCCATTACGGCCAGAAGCGATACGGCCAGCGCATCCGTAATTGTCACGGTACGCAGGGTGCCCGTTGCCTCCGTAGTAGTCGTTCCGAGCAGCGCGACTATACAGGTAGCCGCAACGGTGACGCTGACGGACACCACAAAAGACGCTTCAGGGAACGTGTTGGCTAATCGCCCAGTCACTTGGGTATCCAGCGCTCCGGCAATCGCATCTGTCGACGCGAGTGGAACCGTTACAGGACAAGCGGCCGGCACTGCGACGATCACAGGGACGCGCGAAGGGAACACTGGCACGGCAAGGATTACAGTGATTCCGATACCGGTGGCGACCGTCACGATTTCGCCGCCCAATCCGTCGGTAGTTGAGCATCTGACGGCAAGTCTGTCAGCGGTCACCAAAGATAGAAACGGCAACACCCTGTCGGGACGCACAGTCACGTGGTCGATAGTATCGACGTCGGTTGCGACGATAAACGCAAACACTGGCGTCGTCACAGGAGTCAGCCCCGGCACTACCACGGTTACAGCAACGAGCGAAACAATACCTGGTACGACAACGCTGACCGTAACGGCGGCGCCCGTCGCCACCGTCATCGTCGCGCCGCAGACCGCCTCACTCATCGTCGGGGCGACACAAGCATTCACCGATACGACCAAGGATGCGCCCGGCTTCGTGCTTACGGGACGTGTCACGACGTGGACGTCGAACAAACCGGGCACCGCAACCGTCAACCAGACGACAGGGCTCGTTACTGCGGTAGATTCGGGAACCGCCATAATAACCGCGACGAGTGAGGGCATAACCGGTAGCGCAACGGTTACAGTTTCGCTGGTACCGGTTGCAGCGGTAACGGTTACCTCTTCGCGCCCGAGCCCGATGGTCGGGCAGACCGCCCAACTGACAGCGAGCCCAACGGACGCTGGAGGTAACCCACTCTCCGGACGTGCCGTCACATGGACGTCAACGGATCCTACAGTGGCGACGGTAGATTCCAATGGCCTTGTCACCGTGCTCAATGCGGGAAGCGTGACAATCGACGCGCTGATCGATGGTACGACTGGGTCGATTACTTTCTTGATACCATGACTAACGCACCATTTCGTGGACTGCGCACTGCAGCGCTCTTGCTGATCGGATCCTTCATCTCGGCTTCCAGCGGTCGCGCCCAGACAACGCCGACCGACGTAGCGCGATCGACATTGCCCAGTCGCTGCGTCAGTATCGTGGGACCGCTCGCTCCCGTTTCGGACAGCGCAAGATCGGCCGCGCAGCTGATCGCCGGACGCGCACAGGCCGCGTCGATCGTCGGTGACAACGCGGCCGCGACGTCGTTGTACCAACAGGCTGCGAATCTCAATCCGACCGATCCCAGCATCGCGTACGCACTCGGCCGCGAATACGAAGCCACCCACGACGAGCGCGCGATGCGCGAGTATTGCCGTTTTCTCGCGATCAACCCCGGTGCCGCCGAAGCGAGCGACGTGCGTCAGCGAATTGCAGAACTCGCGCTCGCACTCCCGCCCGACACCACAGTCGTGCGAATACCAGTCGCTGCGTCGGCCCCGCACATGCCGGCTCCGGCTGGTGTGTTCCTTGGCGGCCTGATCATTCCCGGACTCGGCCAGATGACGACGCATCGCCCGTTTGCGGGGGTGCTCGTGCTGGCGGTCTCCGGCGGCGCGGTTGCGTACGGACTGCAATCGCAGAACAAGGCGGTGCAGGTAACTCACACCGCCATCGATCCGCTCGGTCACAGCTATACCTATCAAACGACCGAGACGCGCAGCGAGCGCCCCAACGCCGCTGTGGGGCTCGGAGCGGCAGCTGGCATCGCCGTCATCGCGGCAATCGAGGCCGCCAGCCACGCACACTCCGCCCGTAGCGCGGCGGCCGCGCAGGGATCGGCGCGCGGAATGTCTGCGGCACCTCTGCTGGCGTTCGGGCCGAGTTCCGTTGGCTTTGGGCTGAGCATCCGCTAGAGCCCCGTTCGGCCATACGGTGCGAAGCCATTTGCACCGCGGGTTTCAGTGACATGGGCGCGACTTGTGCGTAAGGGAGTCCTGTCTCCGTCACTGGCCCCGGATGAGAACTTCTGTCGCCACAGCACATTTGTCAGCTCCTTCTGGAGCCCGCCTCAGAACGCATTGGGTTGGGTAGATCGATGCTGCGTCGCCGTCAGCCTCAATTTTTTCAGGCAAATCGCTTCACTGCGGTATTCCTCGCTGTCGTAGTAACCACCGGATTTCTCGCGTGTGGCGGCAGTGGATCGGACTCCGTGGCGCCCACGAGTCCGACACCCGCTCTGATAGCGATCAGTCCGAACTCACCCGCAGTCGCCGTCGGCGCACAGATTGCCCTGCAGGCGCAGGTGCACGATGCCAGCGGCCAGCTCGTGCCTGGCGCGACCGTCTTCTGGTCCAGCAACGACACAAGCATCGTTTCGGTATCACCGGCTGGTGTCGTAACCGGGAACAGCGTTGGAACGACCCAGATCGCGGCGAGCTCCGGCGGGCAGTCGGCGGTGGTCCCGGTGACCGTGCTACCGGTCGCCGTCGCGTCCGTCGCCATAGCTCCGGCAACTGCGACGATCACGATCGGTGGAACGGTGACTCTGCAGGGCATCGCGTATGACGCGGGTGGAAACACGCTGACCGGACGTACCGTCGTCTGGGCCAGCTCGGCGCCACAGGTTGCGACGGTCAATTCCTCGGGTCAGGTGACGGGCGTTGCAGCCGGATCGGCAACCGTGACGGGAACTGTCGAAGGCAAGACAGCATCATCGGCGATTACGGTGACAGTGATCCCCGTCGCTGCTGTCGCAGTGAGTCCGGGATCGGCAGCGCTGGATGTCGGCCAGTCGGCATCGCTGACAGCGGTCACGACCGATGCGAACGGAAACACACTGACCGGTCGGACGATCACCTGGGCGTCAGCGAATACGTCGATAGCCACCGTAACCGCAGCCGGTCTGGTGAAGGGAATCGGCGCCGGGACGACGACGATCAACGCGACCTCCGAGGGGAAGGCCGGAACGGCTCAGGTGGTGGTGACGGCAACGACACCGACACCACCACCACCGCCGCCACCGACGACGACGGTCGCGTCGGTGACGGTCAGCCCTGCCTCCGTCACACTCACCAACAACCATCCAAAGACTCTGACTGCGAAAGTTGTAGACGCGAACGATCACGTGATCAACGGTCGCACGATCACCTGGAGCTCCAGCGACAGCAGCCACGTTTCAGTCACCAGCACAGGTGCAACCACCGCTGCGATAACCGCAGTAAGACATGGTACCGTCTTCGGCATAAGGATCACTGCGACCTGCGATGGCGTCTCTGGTACTTCGATTGTGACGCTGACGTATTAGCGCAGCGCGTACAGCCACGTCGCTACGTCGCGCGCTTCGCGCTCCGACACACCGAGATCCGGCATCGCCGTCCCTGGCTTCACATTGCGCGGAAATCGAATCCACAGCACGAGAGTTCCAGGAGTGGTCGGCAACATTCCCGCAATGTGCGCCGGCCGGCGGTTCAATCCGGCGACGGAAGCTGCGGTCGGCTCTTCTGTTGGATACGTGGAAGTGTCTTTTTGTGCGCTTTCGGCCGAGTGAGTACTTTCCGCTCGTGGTGCACATTATGCCTCGACGTAACGCCATGACCACGCCTGTCGACGACAAGCTACTTGATAGACTGCAGCAGAAGACGTTCAGCTACTTCGTGAACGAGGTGAATCTCGACAATGGCCTCGTGCGCGACAGAACGGAAGTCAACGCACCATCCAGCATTGCGGGAACAGGCCTTGCCCTTGCCTCGTATCCCGTGGGTGTGGAGCGCGGATACTTCGAGCGCGACGATGCCATCCAGCGCACGCTCTCATGTTTACGTTTCTTTGCGAAAAGCACGCAGAGTACAGACAGAAATGCGACTGGCTACAAGGGGTTCTACTACCACTTCCTGGACATGCAGACGGGCCGCCGCGTCTGGAAGTCCGAACTGTCATCCGTCGATTCTGCGTTCCTCCTGGCGGGAATGTTGACAGCGGCAGAATATTTCACACGCGATACACAGGAAGAGCGCGAGATCCGCGCGCTTGCGACACAGCTCTACGAGCGCGTCGACTGGCAGTGGATGCTCAACAACGGCCCCACCCTCTCGCACGGATGGACGCCGGAACGTGGCTTCATGCGCTATCGCTGGCAGGGCTACAGCGAGGCGCTTCTGCTCTACATACTCGGCCTTGGCTCGCCGACGCATCCACTGCCCCAGGAGACGTACACGGCATGGACATCGACGTACAAGTGGAAGAAGATCTACGGCACGGAGTTTCTGTACTCCGGTCCGTTGTTCACACATCAGCTATCGCACGTCTGGATCGACTTTCGCGGCATCCGCGACCCTTACATGCAGCAAAGGGAGTCGGATTATTTCGACAACAGCCGGAGTGCGACACATGTCCAGCGCAAGTACGCGATCCGTAATCCGATGCAGTTTGCCGGATACGACGAGTCATGCTGGGGTCTCACGGCAAGCGATGGCCCGGCCCGGATCACATGCCGCGTCGATGGTATCGTGCGACGCTTCTACGACTACATGTCGCGCGGCGCACCCTATGGTCCCGACGACGGTACGATCGCTCCGTGGGCCGTCGTCGCCTCGCTTCCCTTTGCACCCGATATCGTGCTACCCGCGATCAAGCAATTCCATCGATTGAAATTGATGGAACCCAATCCGTACGGGTTCCCGACGGCGTTCAACCGGACCTTCCCGACGAAAGACGCCGGAACGATCGGATGGATCTCCCCCAGTCACTGCGGACTCAATCAGGGCCCGATCGTCCTGATGATCGAGAATCATCGCACGGAGCTGATCTGGAAGCTTATGCGCAACTGCTCTTACATCGTCACCGGATTGCGCCGCGCGAAGTTCGCGGGCGGATGGCTGCAGAGTTAGCGGGGGCCGGGAATCAATCGCTCGACAATAACGACATCGCGCCAGACGCTGTCGAGCTGGGCATGTTCTTCGTACGTCCCCACCGATGAACGGGGACGAGATCTGCGAATACTCGGCGAGTACACGAAGAACCTTACCTTGGAAGACTGACACACGTGTCATTCGCGCACGGGCTTCACACCTTCGGGCGCGCGCGGATATCCCACAACATCGACTGTCCATCCACGCTTGCGCAGACGATTGGCAACCATCGTCAACTGCGCCGGCTCTCCGATCGCGCTCGAGTACGCCCAGCGAAGTGACGGCGAGTACAGAAGAAGAGCACCCTGCAGATTCGGAACGTCAATTGGCTCAACCCAGAGGGAATCACGACCCGCACCTGAGAGCTTGATCCACTGGCCCCGAGCGACAACGTGAAGCGTGCTCAGCGGCGCGCCATAGTTCTTGAGCGACGCGGAATCGCCCTTCGCGCCAGGCTGTGCCACGTAAATCGGCAGTCCTTTCCTGGACACCCACGATGCGCCGCCCGACGGAGACGCCGTCCCCATTATCGCGCCAATCACTTTGCTGCCAGAGTCGTTCGAAGCCAGCCAACTCGCAGCACGTGCGGCGTTCAAGGGCAGGTTTCCCGGTTCGAGAAGCACCCAGCCTTTGCCGACCTTTACAGCCGCGACCGGGCCACCCGGCGCTTGGAATACCGCGATCATTCGATCGGGCGCAAGGCGCGCGTTGGTCAGAGGCAGGTCGGCCATCGGATGACGTGCGTGCGCCAGATATTCCGATCGAACGGAGTCGCTCAGCACGAGTGAATCAGCTGGAAGCGCAGGATTGAACGCTACCGACAGCACGGTCATGCGCTTGTACGGTCTTCCCACTCTTGCGATGTCCCACTGCGCAGGAGTCCGCACATGTGAAGCGGGGTCGGTGCGCCACTGAGAGTACCAGACTTCGACAGTCATCGGTCCCCACGGAGCGAGCCCAAAGTCGTTGGACTCGTCAGCGTGATAGCGTGCCATCGTCAGAAAGCCGTCGCTACGACGGAAGAACGCCGTCGTCGGGAATCCGTCAATCGTCGCCGAGACAGCCGCCTCCTGGATTCCGCCTATCACGGTGTCGGGGCGCGAGCGCAGATCCGAAGCGTTGCGAAGTAGCAGCACCAGGCGGTCGGGCGTAAATGCGAACAGCTCGCGCCGTTCATCGATGTATGCAACGTTCAGTGCAGTCCAGTTGTCGACGGTCCTGCCTGCATTGGCGACGCTTGGAAGTGGCGTCGTGCTGTAGCGAGCAGCCACTGTGTCGATCACAAGATCGGTGACTTCGGTCCACCGAGGTCCGGCAAATCTTCGCACATTGCGCCACGTGCGCGTCGTGTAGTCACGCATGTCGCTGTTCAGCTCGTAGCTCGGGGCGTCCTCGAACGGTCGTGGAGCGAAGTTCGTCGACAGCCACTGCGTGACCATTGAATAACGCGCCGTCCGAATACCGCGAAGCGCATCCAGACCACCCATCTGCGCGATCGCCGAGTCGACAGTCGCCATGGCCCGCAAGTCCGTCCGGGCGGTGACTGGCGTGGGCCTCTGAAGGACTGGGTGCGCAGTCGCGATAAGAGACGACAACAATGCAATTGTCCAGAACATCATGACGGGAGTTCAGGTAATCGAGCGGGACATTCAGCAGTTGCGAGGAAGCTAGAATCGCGGTCGTCCACATGACAACGGACGAGCAGCGAACGGTAGCGATCCTACAGCGAGCGGTCGTTTGACTTCGGCTAAAGCGCTCGGTCCTTGCGGCGGTCCGCAACTGGGGCAGCGACCACGGTCGCGGATGCGTCGAGCTGCCATTGGCGACGCTAGACGATGAATTTGGGATTACGCACTTCGCGTCTCGCGGAGCCCTCTGGTCGTGCAGAGATCGGTAGTACCGCTAACGGACCAGAACCGTCCGCTCGCTGCAAAATATGAACCTGTTGCGCGGCGGGGGGTTAGCGTGCGAGAGAACGGGACACCGCCGGCTCCTGAAACGATCATCAGGAGCAACGCACGCACAACGCAAACCAGTACCTCTCGCGAACATGACTCCTCGCACTATCACGAGCGCACTGCTGCCGATGCTGCTCACGTTATTGAGCACTGCCGTCGCCGCACAGGCAACTCCACCCCGTATATTCTCGCCCGGCGTGATCTCGGGTCCGGCGAACGACCTGTCGCCTGCCTTCACCCCCGATGGCAAGACGGTTTTCTTCACGCGGTCCAACTCGAGCCAATCGACGATTCTCGTTTCACATCTGTCCGGCGTAACGTGGTCGAACCCTCGAATCGCTCCGTTTTCTGGAGAGTGGCTCGATCTTGAACCGACGATGGCTCCGGACGGATCGTACCTGATCTTCATCTCAAGCCGGCCCACAGCGACGGGCGGAAAGCCAATCGATGGGTTTTACAACGGCGCTGCACAACCAGGTAGAGGCGGAAACCTCTGGCGCGTTGATCACACGTCGAGCGGATGGGGTGAGCCGCATCGCCTGCCGAACATAGTCAACAGCAATACATCGATCTACTCGCCAAGCATCGCGGCAGACGGAAGCATCTACTTCATGCAACCAACGGGCGCAAAGACAAGGTTTCACCTGTTTCGCGCGCAGTTCTCGCACGGCGAGTTCGCGGCTCCGGTCGAAGTACCCGTGAGCGCCGGTGAGGACATCGGAGACTTCGATCCCGCTGTGGCGCCCGACGAGTCATTCATGGTTTTCTCGTCCACGCGCATTGCTGGCAAGGGCACATCACTCTTCATCACGTTTCGCAGGAGCGGCGCCTGGAGCACACCGGAGTACATGGGAGACACCGTGAGTATTCCCGGCGCAGGCAGCATCGAGGCGCGCCTGGGCGGACCAGGTCATCGCACGCTCTACTTCTCCAACCGGTACGTCGAGCCAGCGACCCCGCCCCAGAGTCGGGCATTGAGTGCCAGGGGCCTCGAGCTCATGGCGGAATGGAACAACGGCCTCGCGAACATCTGGCAAGTGTCGCTCGCCTCCTGGCTCGACAAGTGACGAGACGAAACGCATAAATTCAGCCTGTAGCTGCTTGCTGCGGCGGCGCCTGTCGACAATCATGAGACCAACGGCTCGCGACCCGGGACGAAGTGCCTGCCGAACCGATCTTGTGAACCGAGTGCACCGATGTTAGCGTCGCGATAATGCAAGTCCTCGTTCCGAACGCCACGGAGGAAAGCGGACGGCGCCGGCGGGTGCCGTTCGATGTGATTCTCGTCGCCGTGTGGGCGGTACCGGCCGCGCTTGCGGTCATCGAGACGTACACGTTCGCGCGAACGAGCGGGAGACCGTTTTCGCTCGAGTCCATCATGCTGCGCGAGACTGCAACGTGGGCCACCTACGGCGTGCTGGCCCCGCTGGTATTCCGGCTCGCAAACCGGTTTCCCCTCCGCGCCCCGTCAGTGCGCCGGCACCTCGCCCTGCATGTCTGCGGCGCCATCCTCGCCGGGTCGGCGGCTGCGGCGGTAGATACCGCCGCGACCCAATTGACCCGCAATGCTACCGACTCCGCTCAACTGTTGACGATGAGCGTTGAGCGAATGTTCCTGTCATGGTGGCTCGGCGGCCTTGCTGTCGCCTTTCTGTCGTATTTCGCGGTTGTCGGCGTCGCCCACGCCATGAGCTACTTCCGCGAAGCCCAACAGCGCCGGGAGGATGCGCTCCGCCTCGAAGGCCAGCTCGCCGATGCGCGGCTCGCCGCTCTGCAAGGGCGTTTGCATCCGCACTTTCTGTACAACACTTTGAATGCAATAACCGTCCTCGTCCGCGACGGCGACATCACCCGATCGACGCGAATGCTGGAGCTTCTCAGTACCATGCTACGCCGCGTGCTCGACGGATCACTTCCACAGATCGTCCCGCTGAGTACCGAGCTTGCGCTGTTGCGTCAGTACCTGGAGATAGAAGAAGTGCGCTTCTCCGACAGACTGACGGTCACACTCGACGTCGATACGCATGCTCGTCAGGCCGGAGTGCCAACGCTCGTGACTCAGCCGCTCGCCGAGAACGTGATCCGGCACGCAGTGGCGAATACCTTGCGCCATGTCACGCTCAGCATCAACGCACACGTCATCAGCAATCCGGAAGGGCGCGACACGCTCGAGTTGACGGTGTCGGATGACGGTCCCGGGCTCACACCGGGCTGGGAACGACGTCGCATCGAGCATACGGGACTTTCGGCTACGGCGCTGCGCATTACGACGCTCTACGGCTCTGATGGTTTGCTTGAAATACACCCGCGAGCTGACGGTGGAACCGTTTCCACTGTGCGCATCCCGTACGTGAAGCTTTCCGAGCGTCGTGACGACGAGTGGACAGCAGTCGATGATGATCTGACACGGCAGGCGGTTTGATGCGCGTCGTAATAGTCGATGACGAGCCGCTCGCAAGACGTGGCATTCGTCAGCTGCTGGCCGACCATCCTGATGCGCAAATCGTGGCCGAATGTCCCAGCGGAGCGGTAGCTCTTGCGGCAGTACAGACGCTCTCGCCCGATCTGTTATTTCTCGATGTACAGATGCCGGAAATGGATGGATTCGAAGTGGTTCGACGAATCGGAGTCGAGCGGATTCCCTCAGTCGTGTTCGTGACCGCATACGATGAATTTGCCGTGAACGCGTTCGAGGCGTCTGCCGTCGATTACCTGATGAAGCCGGTGGGACCGGAGCGGTTCTCCGCCGCAATGCGTCGCGTGCGCGAACGCCAGACCGAAACGGCTGCCCTCGCCCGCGTTGCGGAGCTGCAAGCCTTGTTGACGCAGGTGACTCCCGCGATAAGCCAACCGCTGCTCGTCACTACAGCGAAGGGCACGATACGTATCGATCCTGATGAAATTGACTGGATCGGCGCTGATGATTATTACGCCGTTCTGCACGTTGGTGTGAAGCATTATCTGCTTCGCGAATCGCTCGCATCGTTGGAGGATCGTCTGCCAGCCGGTCGCTTCGTGCGCGTCCATCGCTCCGCGATAGTGAATTGCAGCAGAGTGACGGAGGTTCGCCGAGGAGTGGTTGTCCTGCGCGATGGCATCACTCTGTCTACCAGCAGGCGCCGGCGTGCGGCGGTAAGAGCTGCGTTGGGCGAGACGTCCGCCGCCTGACGCTCAAAAGCGCCGATCCAACCGCTCGCTGAATCCGAGCTACCGCCCGCTGCAAGCTCTGGAATTGCAGTCGCAATGAGTCTTACCAGGATGCTAAGCTGAAGCTTGCGGCGTAAGCCTGCTCGCCATTCACATCAAACATCTCAGGGAGCTTCGGTGCGCTACTCTTCCGGCGCTTTATTCCGCGGTGCAACGCGGAACATGATTCCGCTATTCGCCACACTCACCATCGCTTCGGCGGCGCCTGCCGTCGCGCAATCGACCCACGTCGCTCCGATCGGCTCCGGTGCGGGTGCGAGCACCGCGCTGGTGCCCGGATCAGGGGATCTGACGACGGCACATTTTCGCGATACTACAACATCTTTCCGCTTCATACAGGACAGATTACCGAAGGGCGATTCGGTCGATATCGTTCGCGGTGTGGGGCATGAACAGATCCGGCACGTGGCGTATCAGGGGCGGCCCGCTATGCTGCTCGTCAAGACGGTAGACCTTAACGGGCGCATGTATGTGGACAGCTCAACCGTCCTCGTCGACGGTCTTGCGCCAGTATCG
The DNA here is from genome assembly GCA_040388625.1 of Gemmatimonadota bacterium. Taxonomy (NCBI): domain Bacteria; kingdom Pseudomonadati; phylum Gemmatimonadota; species Gemmatimonadota bacterium. Next base: position 582,149 of record JAZKBK010000006.1, read on the forward strand.
GAGGTCTCGATCCTGGGGTCGCGACGCACGACGTACGCATACGATGGCGCCAGGGTGCATCGGTCGGTCACGCAGCCCGATTCCGCAACGAGGACCACGGATCACGATTTTCGAGTTCCGATGTTCCATTTCGAAGGGCTCGATGCCGTGATTCGCTCGATACCCTTGCGCCCCAATTACCACACGATCGTCCGCCTCTACTCCGAAGGCGACGACGGCATCGAGATGGATACAATAACCGTCGAGAAGCGTGACGGCGCCAGGATATGGAACGTGCGCTTCGCCGATCCGGTGATCATTGCCCATTATGGAATAGACGGTGACACACGCAGAATCGTGCACTACGACATCGCGCGCCATGCCGATCGCGCACATTTCACGTATGTGTTCGATCAATAGCCAACTTGAATCGCGCGCTTGGCGGTGTTGAAAGTAGCTGTCAAAATACCGTCCCGTCCCACGACCGGAGGGCAGCCGGCGACGTGTACGTGTCGCTAACTTTACATCGTGCCCGAAACCCCACGCGCCATGAATCTCGCCGACCGTCTCCGCGATGCTGCCGAGCTGCTCGAATCGATAGCCAGCGACCGATCGCTGCTTGCCGGTTTGCCGGAAGAAGACAGAACCCGACTGCTGCAGGCCGCCGGCCGCGTCTCACGACCCGATGCAATCGACCGCCGCCGCCTCGTCCAGGCCACCAAGCGCGAGCGCAGGATCGCCAAGGCGAATCGTGCGGAGACCGTGCTTTCCAACACCGGCATCCGCAAGCTCCGCCGCGAAACGGTCTTCATGACACCGAACGTCTTTCCGCCGGCGCAGTTCGAGCAACATGACGTCGAAGACGATGCGGATTTTCGCGAAGCCGTCGAGCCGCAGAATTGCTACATCTGCAAAAAGGATTTCTCGACGCTTCATCATTTCTACGATCAGCTCTGCCCATCGTGCGCCGCGCTGAATTTCGCGAAGCGCACGGAGTCCGCCGATCTGCGCGGCCGCGTTGCGCTGCTCACGGGCGGACGAGTCAAGATCGGATATCAGGCCGGCATCAAGCTGCTGCGCGCAGGCGCACAGCTAATAGTCACGACACGCTTTCCGCGCGACTCCGCGTCGCGTTACGCGCAGGAGCCTGACTTTGCGATGTGGAGCGATCGGCTCACCATCTACGGACTCGATCTGCGTCACACGCCGAGTGTCGAGGCGTTCTGCGCCGAGATGCTGCGCACGCGTGATCGTCTGGACTTCATAATCAACAACGCCTGCCAGACCGTTCGTCGCCCGCCTGCTTTCTACGAACACATGATGGAGGGCGAAACCGCAGCGCTTCACACCTTGCCCGAAAAATCCCGCAAGCTGCTCGGCGAATACGAAGGACTGCGCGGGTATCACATGCTTCCCGAGGGCGAGTCCGGCGCCACCGTGCCCGCTGTAATCGGTGCGCGCACTTCCGAAATCACCGGACTGACGCATGCTGCCGAGCTGTCGCAGATCAGACTTCTCCCGGATGAGGAGGCCGCTCAGCGCGCGCTCTTCCCCGAGGGAAAGCTGGACCAGGACATGCAGCAGATCGATCTGCGCGAGCGCAACTCGTGGCGCATGTTGATGGCCGAAGTGCCGTCCGTCGAATTGCTCGAAGTCCATCTCGTCAACGCGGTCGCACCGTTCATCATCAACGCGCGTCTAAAGCCACTGATGATGCGGACACCGGAGCGCGACAAGCACATCGTCAACGTGTCGGCAGTCGAGGGACAATTTTACAGAACGTTCAAGACGACGCGCCATCCGCACACCAACATGGCCAAGGCCGCGCTCAACATGATGACGCGCACCGCTGCGGCAGATTACCACCGTGACGGCATTCACATGAACGCGGTCGACACGGGCTGGGTGACCGACGAGGATCCAGCCGACATCGCCGCGCGAAAGACCGCGGAGCACGGGTTTCATCCGCCGCTGGATATCGTGGACGGCGCCGCGCGCATCGTCGATCCGATCATCGCCGGCATCAACACCGGCGAGCATGTGTGGGGCAAATTCCTCAAGGATTACGTGCCGACCGACTGGTGACGCCCCGCGCGTACTGACCGTGCGCCCCAAGGTGCGCTAGCCACCGCGATCGGCGACGCGTACTTTTTTGCGAGAGTACCCCTCCCAACTTGACGATGAACCTCTCGCATCGCAGCACGCTCACGGCTCTCGCGTGTACACTCATCGCGCACGGCCTGCTCTCCTCGCAAGCCGCGGCTCAGACCTCGACTCTCCCCAGCGAGACGCCGGCGCGGTTCACTCCCGCAACGTCGTCGTTCGATTACGTGCGACGCGAGGTCATGATCCCCATGCGCGACGGCGTGAAGCTGCACACCGTCATCCTCGTCCCGAAAGGCGCCCACCGGGCGCCGATCCTCATGACCCGGACGCCCTACGACGCCAACGCCACCACCACTTACGCCGCAAGCGCGCATCTCGCCTCCAACCTCGCAGGCTACGACAACGCGCTCGACGTCATAATTCCCGGCGGCTACATCCGCGTCGTGCAGGATGTCCGCGGCAAGTATGGCTCGGAAGGCGACTTCGTCATGAATCGGCCACTCATCGGCCCGCTCAATCCAACGAAGGTCGATGAATCGACCGACACCTACGACACCATCGACTGGCTCGTCAAGAACATCCCCGAGACCAACGGCAAGGTCGGCGTGCTCGGCATCTCCTACGATGGATTCGAGCCCCTGATGGCGCTCGTCAATCCGCACCCGGCCCTCAAAGTCTCCGTTCCCATGAACCCGATGGTCGACGGCTGGATGGGCGACGACTGGTTCCACAACGGAGCCTTCCGCGAACAGAACATGCCGTACGTGCTCGAACAGGAAGCCACCCGCGACAACTCGGCGAAATGGTGGACCGATCACTTCGACGACTACGACCTCTACCTCGACGGCGGCTCCGCTGGCGAGCTCGGCAAGGCACACGGCCTCGAGCAGGTCGGATTCTGGAACCGCATCCTCGCGCACCCGAGCTACGATTCCTGGTGGAGTCAGCAGGCCATGGACAAGGTCCTCGCCGCACAGCCACTGAAGGTGCCCGTGATGCTCGTCCACAGCCTCTGGGATCAGGAAGACATCTACGGCGCGATAGCTGTCTACAAGGCCATCAAGCCGAAGGACGTCAACAACGACAAGGTCTTCCTCGTCATGGGACCATGGCACCACGGCCAGGAAATCGAGGACGGCAGCTCACTCGGCGCCATCAAATTCAACAGCAACACATCGCTCTACTTCCAGCAGCACATCCTCGGACCGTTCCTCGCTCACTATCTGAAGGACGACGCACCCGCAGATAGCGTGGCACCGGTCAATGCATTCGAGACCGGAACCAACACGTGGGAGCGTCTCGCCTCGTGGCCATCGGGCTGCGCCAGCGGATGCAGCATTCATCCGACGCCGCTCTATCTGGAGCCAGGCTTCAAGGCAGCGTTCTCCGCGCCTGCGTCCGGCAGCGTGGCATTCGATGAATACACGTCCGATCCGGCAAAGCCGGTTCCGTTCCGCGCCCGCCCCAGCCAACCCATCGGCTACGATCCGCCGCTGACATGGGTGCACTGGCTCGTGGATGACCAGCGCGAAGCGTCCGGCCGCACCGACGTGCTCGCGTATCAGTCCGACGTGCTGAAAGCACCGGTCAAGATCAGCGGCCAGCCCATAGCGAACATCATCGCGTCCACTACAGGCACCGACGCGGACTGGGTGGTGAAGGTGATCGACGTCTATCCCGACGAAGTCGGCGGCGACGCGAAGATGGGCGGCTACCAGCTACCCGTGTCGATGGACATCTTCCGCGGCCGCTATCGCGAAAGCTTCTCGACACCAAAAGCCATCACGCCCAACAAACCACTGTTGTACAGGTTCGAGCTTCCAACAGCGAACCACGTCTTCCTTCCCGGACACCGGATCATGGTGCAGATCCAGTCCAGCTGGTTTCCGCTGTACGACCGTAATCCGCAGACCTTCGTCCCCAACATCTTCTGGGCAAAGCCTGCCGATTACAGGAAGGCCGAGCAGAAGATCTATCACGAGCCGGGCAACGCGAGCTTCGTGGAACTGCCCGTGGTGGCAGGGTCAGCGCGGAATTGACCAGGGACGCGGGGATGACGTACTGCTCATCCCCGCCCTTTCCTTCACTCAGCCATGTGGATGAACACTTCTCCGCCGTAAGCCTCGGGCGCCGTGACTCTCACGCCGGCCATGTTCTCGCGCACCCAGGCCGACGCGCGACGCGAGCTCTCGTCCGCTCCTTCCCGATTCTCGCATACCGTCACCGTCGCGAGTGCCTCTCCGTCCCGAATCGCGTAGTAGGCGATGAAGCCGGGTCCGTCACCAAGCAGTTTCTTCACTTCATCCTGCCGCTTGTCGAGCTCGTGGATCAACTTCGCCACGCCGCTATAACGCCGTATCACTGCGTACATGCCGCTACTCCGTATGCTTGGGGGATTGGACTGGGTCGCTCGACGCCATCGACCCCGAAATTCGGTGCCGAAAACTGAATGGCATAGTCTGCACCAGCGAAGCGCGATGTCAAGGCGCGACGCGCAATATCCAATGCTCGTGATCGCGCGTAATCATCACGCTTCCGGCGTCGATCTCCGGCTCGGGCTCAGCTCGCAGGCTGTTCGCTTATCAGGAACGAGCATCGTGGTGGATTCTGTCCGCGCTCGCACCGCTCGCAAACCTTTCCCCCAGTCACTTCCGCGAGGAGCTGCTCCACCATGCAGCACGCGTCCGGGTGCGACGAGACCGCCTGCGACAGAGCGCAGCCATTGCCGTGGATCTCGTACCCTTCTGCCGTCTCGACCACATCCGCGTCCGCACCAAGTTCCGTCAGCAGGCTTGCGGCGTCACCCACCCGCTCCGCAAACGTGCCCGACGCCCGGGGACCGAGTCTGGAGCCCGCCCCTCGCAGTATCGATCTGACCTCGCCCGGATGCCTGCTCTCCAATTCAGCAATCAGCGCTGTCAGCGCCGGTGCATATGCGCTCGAGAAGAGCGTATCCGCCCCTTCCGCGACGCCGTAGAGCGTCGCCGGCTTGCCAACGGTTCCGTCGCGCCGGGAGCCGGCTGCTGCGACCACCCCATCGCGCTCGAGTGTCGCGATGTGAGCGCGGACGGCGTTGTCGGTAAGACCGAGCGTCGCCGCAATCTCGTCGACACTGCGCCACCCACGCCGAAGAATCGCAACGATCCGACCACGCGTGCTATCCCCGAAATGTCTTTCCCACCAGCGCATGCATCCTCCTCTCTGACCGTGCAAGCCTCTCAACTACAGTACCAACAAACATACGTATAAGCAATAAGTCAATGATTTCCTTGACAAATCCCTGCGCTCGTGCCATATGTCAATCACGGCGTTGCCACATCGCAGGCCGTGGGCGTCGTCCAGCCCAACCACCACCACAACCGTACCAGGAGTTCTGAAATGAAGAAGCCCCGACTAATTGCTGGAGTCCTAGCAGCCCTTGCCACCACCGCGGCAGCCGCCCTTGTACCAGCGCCAGCCAGCGCCCAGGCCCGTCACACTGCGCCTGCGGTACGCCTCGCCAAGTCACATACCCCGGCGCACGCCGCCGCAGCACTCGACGACCCCACCATCGTGGCCATCTTCGACGCCGCCAACAGCTGGGACATCGACCTCGGCAATCTCGCCCTCAAAAAGAGCAGCAACGCCGAGGTCCGCACCTTCGCCGACATGATGGTGCGCGACCACAGCGCCGCCCGCAAGCTCGGCCGCGACCTCGCAACGAAGCTTCATGTTACGCCGACCCCTCCTGGGAAGGACTTCGCACTGTACAAGGACCACGTTGCAACTCTGGCGAAGCTGAACAGCCTCAGCGGCGCCGCTTTCGATAAGGCCTACGTCGCCCACGAGGCCTGGTATCACCAGGCAGTGATCGATGCCGTGACCAACACCCTGCTCCCCGCAACCAAGAACGCGGAGCTGAAGGATCTCGAGGTCAAGGTCGCCCCGAACTTCCAGGCTCACCTGGCAGCGGCGAAGGCTCTCGAGACAAAGCTCGGCGCATAAACTCACCACAGGCAATGCGCGGTCGCCACATATCGGTGGCGACCGTGCCACAGTCGTGGGCCCCACCACGACCAGTCCCATCTGATCAACTTGCGCAAGGTCTAACCGGCCAAGGGGTTACGACTAGCGCGGGAAACGGCCCGGCCGTGGCATGTGCGATGCCGTATGAGCGGCTGCGTACTAAATCCTACCAGAGGCATCGTCCCATGATACGTCAGTTGAACGCAGCGGCCTTACTCGCGATCGGCGCCACGATCGCCGCACCGACTGCAAACGCACAGTTCACCAATGCGTGCGGTGGATCGGATTTCTTTTCCTGTGTGACTCTGGCGGTGAGCGGGCAGGGAACATCGACGCTGCTGTTCACAGTAACGAACACCTCCAACGGTGGGGTGGCGAACAACCCGAACAGCGTGTTCAAGGAGTTCGGAGTCGGTAATGGCGCGTTTACCGGAACCGCACCTACGGTGACCGCGACCGGTGCCCTCGCCTCACAGTTCAGCGTTGCGAGCACCAATCCGAGTTCGGTCAGTGGTGTCGGTTTCACGGCGACCAACTTCTTCGGCCTCACACCCAACGCACCGCCGCCGACCAATGGTCTGCACGACGGTGAGACGGTGGGCTTCTTCCTCGCCTTCGCCAATTCAACCGACGCGAACCAGTTTCTGAACGGCTTCCAGTTCGCACTTCACGATATCGGTGGCCTCACCCAGGCTTGCGGATCCAGCAAGGCGGCATTCAGCAGCGACGGAACGCCGCTATCCGGCAGCGCGTCGCCGATTTCCGCCAGCACTTGCAATCCAACGTCGACCGTTCCCGAGCCAAGCTCGATGGCACTCCTCGGGACCGGACTCGTCGGACTCGTTCCAGTCATGCGGAGACGCAGAAAGTAGCTGCGCCTTCCGGCGCTCATCGTCGGACACCTTCAGTACTCCAACGCTCCGGTTCACTCGAAGAACCGGAGCGTTCTCATTGCCGTGCGTCGCGCAATGCCTGACGTAATCCGTCGCTTATCTCATTCGATGAGAAGTCGGCCAGATCTTCCAGTGCGCGCTGGAAATCCGCTACCGAGACCGTACTCAGCGCAGCCGCCGTTATCGCACCCGCGCCGACGCGATTTCCGCCATACAGAAACGGCGTGAGCCGATTCCGGCCATCGACGTCGAAGCTCCATATCTCGCGCCCGGTGCGCGCATCCAGCAGAACCGCAGTTGCATTCATGAACAGATACGCAGTGCTCTGCCGGCGAAGATCGATTCCGGAATTGTGCATGTTCACTTCGAGCACGAAATCGGCGTTCTGCCGGTTGGCGGCTGGGGTCGCGCCGAGGTACCGGCTCGTCCGCTCGAGCGTCCGCTGTGACATGATGGCGGTGAGGTCGACCAGTGCCACGGCGCTATCCAGCCTCGTGCGCGCGCGCCGGCCTTCGACCTCCTTCGCAACCCCGGAGCCGGCCGCAACGACCGCTGAGACCGCAGAGACCGGGTCATTGACGTCTGGCACATTGTACCATCCGGTCACCAGCTCCGGCCTGGGCGGCGCGATATACACCAGCGCGAGCGATCGGCTCGTGAAGTTGTATTCGGAGAGATGATTGTGACCGCCGCAGCCGGCGCCGAGGAGAACTGCTGGCACCAGAACCATCGCACGAGCGATTCGGTAGCGAGACAGATGTGATCTCATACGTGACTCCTGCCCGGTTTCTGACCTGGTGTGTGTGAATCCACGCGATTGCAGCGTCCAGATCTATGACGACGGTGCCAGCCGTCCGTGACCGCTCGATCGTATTCTGCCCCCCCGACCCCGCTCCCCGGCATGGCCGCGCAGCCGCACTGGCGATATGGTTCAGACATGCCCGATCGAACCGGAGATATCAGGCGCGAAATCGCTGAGGCAACCCAACGCGCGCTTGTCGCTGTCGCGCTGCAAGCGTACGAAGAGGCCGGATTATCCGGGCTCTGCGGTGAGGGACGCTGGGAAGTGGCGTTGGGTGCAATACGAAGCTACGACGTGCGGAACATCACGGAGAAACCGGCTTTGGAGAAGCCGGCTTTGTAGCAGCGACCACGCACTCGACACACTGGCTTGCAGAAACTCGCGGTGCGTGAGATGCCGTAATCGCATCTCACGCACCGTCCATGCGTTAACTGATGATCGTCACTTGACGATCTTCGCCCCGGTCAGCTCGGCGACTGCGCTGAGCGTTGTCTGAGCTGCATTGAGACCAAGCCGGAAGTCCGCATCGCTGTATGTCTTGTAGAGATCCGTCGGCTGGTGCCACTGCGGATCCCAGCCTGCGCCGATCTGCGCGCCACGCTCGTTCTCGCGAAGACTGACCGAGGGAACCAGGTTCTCGAAGGGCTGTGAATCAGTGTTGGTCATGTGCTGGCCGACCTTTGCCGGATAGTCCGTCGCGTACTTGTCGTTTGCAGTCGACAGTGTCCACGCGAGCTTCTGGGATGCCTCGGCCATCTTGGAGTTGGACTGGAACTCGATGTTCACGTCAGCTTCCGGCCGCTGCACCGGGCTCATGCTGCCGTCGGCGCGTGGCATTCCATGATCGAACATCATCATGTCGTGCTGTATGACGCCGAGCCACCTCGGTTCGGGATACTTTCCCGAGCCGGCTGGATCTTCCTTGCCCTGCAGTGCCTCGCGTTGCTCTACATACGCCTTGGAGCCGTTGAGTCCCGTCTCTTCGTTGTTCCAGAGGATGAAACGAATCGAGCGGTCGGTCTTCACATCTGGCGAACTGAATACGCGCGCGAGCTGCATGACGAGCGCCGTGCCCGATCCATCGTCGTTCGCGGCTTCACCCCAACCGATTCCGTCCATGTGTCCGCTCACGATGTACATCTCGTCCGGATGCGTGGTGCCGATCTTGGTGCAGTAGACTTCCTGACGCTCTCCGGCAACGCTCTGCGGCGTGTCGAGCTTGCGCAGTGCGAGATCGGGCTGACGCAGCGAATCGGTATTCACACCGGTCGGCATGATCTTGCCGCGCATGACGGATCCGCCGGAGCCCGGCCTCTTGTTCCCACCCTCGGCGGCGCGCGCACGGAAGCGAGCGAGTTGTTCCGGCGTCAGCGGTTCACGCGGCGGCGGTGGCTGAAAGTCATACGTGATGCGTTCGGTGTTGGTGCAACCGTAACTCTTGAGCTGCGCCTCGATCCAGTCCACCGCCTTGCGATTGCGCTCCGTTCCCTGACGGCGATCGCCGAACTGGGTGAGTCCCTTGACAGTGGCCTTGTACTGATCCAGCGACAGCCGCGACACCATCTCCCTGATCGGGTCGAAGGCTGTGTCGGATGAGGCGGCGTTACGAGCTGGTGTCTGAGCGGCAAGAGGCACAGTAACGACGCCGGCGAGAGCGCCGAGCATTACCAGGCGATTCAACGAGGTGGACATGCTGATGTGGGTCGAGGTGAAGACTGGACGAGCAAGCGTTTTCGGAATCTCGCTCACACTGCTTACGCGCGCGACGTTGACATTGCTGCCCTGAACGCCGCGGCGGCAGCACTGGGTGCTCGCCCCGTCAGTCGCAGCTCCGTGAGCGCGCGCCTGAGATCGCGCTTGAACGCCGCGCTCTGCAACGGAACGACGGCAATGTAGCCCAGCGCGAGCTGGTCGGCCGCCGCGGCACGGGACACGACTGCGAGGCCAAGGCCAGCCGCCACCGCCTGCTTGATGGCCTCCGTGCTCCCCAGCTGGACGGTGGTCCCCGGATGGACTCCGTGCTCGGCAAGCGCGGCTTCGGCCACGACGCGGGTACCGGAGCCTGGCTCGCGCAGAATGAATGGCTCGTCGATGAGGTCGGCTGCGCGCACGCGGCGTTTGTGCACCAGTGGATGGGATGCAGGCGCAATCACGACGAGTTCGTCCTCGCGCCACGGGATCACGGATATCCGCTCGTGAGACACCGGCCCTTCTACCAGCGCAATGTCGAGCCGTCCCTCGAGCAACCGGCGCGCGATCGCACGCGTATTGGCGCTCACGACCCTCAACGTGACCCCGGGGTGCTCCTGATGAAAGCGCGCGAGCAGCGGCGGGAGAAAGTACGTCGCGACGGTAGTGCTCGCGCCAACGCGCAGAACGCCGCGCTCCAGGCCGCGCAACGAAGCGAGCTCTTCTTCGGCGATTCGCTCGACACCAAACAGCTCGCGTGCGCGTGCGAAGAGCGCAGTGCCCGCGTCGGTGAGGCGCGGAGTGCGGCCGGAGCGGTCGAACAGCGATAGCTGCGTCTGTCGTTCCAGCTCCTGCACCGTTTTGGAGACGGCAGGCTGACTCAGCCGCAGCGCAATCGCGGCACGAGAGAAGCTGCGCTCCTGCGCGACCGCGGCAAAGACACGTAGATGGTGGAGATTGAGTGCCATAATCTATCGCAATACTAACATATAAATAATGTCTTTGTCTTATATCTCGGCGCCGTCTAGTCTTATGAAATGGGACAGAAACCCGTCATTCCCGTGGAAGCGTACTCAGAGAGCCGGGATACGGATTTCGACAGCCGGCTTCTCTTGCTCCTGCCAGGAATCCTCCTCGCAGTCGTTGTCAGTCTCGTATCGCTCGCCATCGCAAACGTCGAGGAGCGCGTCTTCGGACATGCGATCATCGAGGGGCTCGTCGTCGCCATTCTGGTCGGGATGATCGTCCGCACTCTCTGGATGCCGCCCGCGAGCATGAATCCGGGTGTCTCCTTCACTGCCAAACAGGTGCTCGAAGTCGCGATATTCCTGCTCGGCGCATCCGTGGATCTGCCGCTCCTGCTGCGCGCAGGACCGTCGCTCGCAATCGGGATCGTGCTGCTCGTAATCCTCGGGATCTGCGGCAGCTATTCGATCGGTAGAATGATGGGACTGCCGCACAAGCTCGCGGTGCTCGTCGCGTGCGGCAACTCGATATGCGGTAACTCCGCAATCGCCGCAATTGCACCCGTGATCGGAGCGAAGAAGGAACACGTCGTGTCGTCCATCGCGTTCACGGCGATTCTCGGTGTTGTCGTCGTGCTGGGACTACCACTCCTGATCCATCCACTTGGGCTCAACAACTATCAGTACGGCGTGCTGGCTGGACTCTCCGTTTACGCGGTCCCGCAGGTTCTCGCCGCAGCATTCCCGGTGAGCATTCTCTCCGGCCAGGTTGGAACGCTCGTGAAACTGGTACGCGTTCTGATGCTGGGTCCCGTAGTGATATTCTTTGCCCTCACTCATCCGAATGAAAATCCCGACGGCGGTGCATCTCCGACGCGGTTTCAACTGACGCGGTTCGTGCCGTGGTTCATCATTGGATTCCTGCTGCTGGCGATACTGCGGTCGACCAACGCGATACCCTCGACATGGGTTGCGCCGACACGCGCGGTATCGACCTGGTTCACCGTCGCGGCGATGGCCGCGCTCGGACTGGGGGTCGATCTCAAGGCCATGACCAGAGTGGGCCCGCGCGTCATTACGACCGTCACGGGCTCGCTCTGCGTCCTGATCGTACTGAGCCTCGGGCTGATTCACTTCCTGCACATCAGCTGATCGGCAGAATCGTCCGTTTGCGAAATCTCCCGGCGGGCGTAGCTTCTTTGGAGTGGCCCAGGTCGGCTGAGCCGCACAACTGGTTATCACCACGTCAACACCTTGCGCGTCAATCACTTACGGTTGATCACACTCGGTCGCCTGGCGCTTGTTTCCGGCTCGGGTGATGACGAATCGCTGTCCAGGCGTCGCCGGCAGCTTGCTGTCCTGGCGGTGCTCGCGCTCAACGCGCGTCCGGTAAGCAGGGAACAGCTGGTCGACATGTTCTGGGGCGATGAACCCGAGGACCGCGCCCGCCATTCGCTCTCCAATGCGCTCTCGAGCATTCGCGGGTTGCTCGGGCCGGCCGCGATCGCCACTCGGCAAACAGACGTTGCTCTCTCTCCCGATGCGCAGCTCGGCGTCGATGCCCTGGAGTTCAACGCAGCGTGCGAGGCATCGGACCACGAGCGCGCGGTCGCGCTGTACACCGGACCGTTTCTGGACGGCGTTTTCGTTCCCGATTCGCCCCGGTTCGACGCCTGGGTTGCACGTGAGAGAGCGCGGCTCGAGCGCCAGTTCCTGCACGCGTGCGAAGCGCACTGCACGGCACTCTCGCGTGCCGGCCGCTGGGACGAGTGCGCAGCGCTCGCGACGCGGTGGCTGGATGCACTGCCACCGTCCCGGGCGGCTGCGATAATGATGCTCTCGTCGCTCGCCGCGCCAGGTACCAGGGAGGCGCTCCACACCGCGCTCAATGCGTATGACGTGCTCGTGCGACGGCTCGAGCTGGACTATGAATCACCGCCCGATCCGCGCGTGACCCTGCTGGCCGCCGGATTTCGCGAGCAGATGCTGCGCGCGCCCGACATCGCGGTGCCGGAAGTAAACGTCGCGTCGTCAGCGCCGCCTGCGGCTGTGGCGTCGTCCCACTCATCCGACGTCGCGATGACGCACACCGACGCGGCGGCACATGCCTCGCAATCACGCGGACCGAACAAGCGACATGCATGGAAAGTGCGGCTCGGCGGCGCCGTGATTGCCGCGGCCGCCCTGGCAGCTGTTGGGTATCGCACCATGTCGGCGCGAGAAGCCGCTGCAGCGCCGCGCATGCGTCCGTTGATTGCGGTGACGAACGTCGTCAACGTGCGACACGACACGTCGATCGCATGGCTGGAAGACGGTCTCAAGCAGATGATCGCCGCCGATCTCTCGAATTCGAACGCAATCGATGTCGTTCCACCGTCACGCGTCCACGACGTGCTCGTTCGTGCGGGATACCCGTCCGGCACCGCAATTTCCACGGACCAGGCAGCGGATGTTGCCCGACGTGTGAATGCGACGTTGGCGGTGAGCGCCGAATTGAGCCATGGCGGAGGAGGATATGTCGTCGGCATCGACGTGTTCAATGCGGCCGACGGAAAGTTGCTGCGGATGTCCACCGTAACGGGCACCGACATACTCGGTGTTGCCGATGCGGCTGCAGCGCGCGTACTCGACGTGGTGAACTCCGCAGCCCGGTCCCCGCATTTTGCCGACATCGAGACCTCCAGCCCGGAAGCCTACAAGCATTTCGTCCGCGGCATGCAGGCGAGCGCCGCGGGCCAGTTCCCGACCGACGAGCGCGAGCTGGACGCAGCGCTCGCACTGGATCCCGGGTTCGTAAGCGCGATAACCGCGCGGCGTGATATCGCGATCAAGCATGGCGAGCTCGGAGTTGCGGCGCAGATGGACTCAGCGTTCGCGCGCCACTCAAATCGTGCATCCGCCTGGGACCGATTGATCGATGAAGCGTCACGGTCGTTCCACGGAGGTGAAATAGCGCGCGCCGAAGCTCTGGCGCGGGATATCGTCGCGAGATATCCAGGCGATCCGCGCGCATATGTTTTCCTCTCGTATGTGTTGATGGAGCACGGACACTGGCTGTCGGCGGATACCGTGCTGCAGGCGGAGCTCGCTCTGGATTCGCTCGCTGTCGCCGCCGGCCCTGGTCCCTGCGCGCCGTGCTTCGCGTATCACGGAATGGCGGATACTCGACAGGAAGCCGGCGATTTCGCCGGTGCGGAGCGCGCGGCGCGAGCCTGGGTCGCATTGCAGCCGGAATTGCCGGACGCGTGGGTGACGCTGGCGAACACACTGGCCGTGAGCGGGCGCCCGGACCGGGCGATAGCGGTCGGTGAGCATGGCGCATCGCTCACATCCGATCCATTTCCTGCAATCTCCGTCGGTCGCTGGTTGATCATGAGCCGGCGTTATGATGCAGCCGAGGCGTACGCTGCCAAACTCCGGAAGTCCACCAATCCGCAGCTGCGTTATGGTGGCGACGACATTGAGGGAATGGTCGCGCGCGAGCGTGGACAACTGCGCGCCGCGAACAGGATCTTCGAGCGCGTCGAGTCGACCTACGGACCGACCGATCCGATGCATCTGCTGCACGCCGACGATCTCGCACGACTCGGAGACTTCGCCGCTGCGCGCAGTGAATTCACGGCATTCGCGCGTCTCGGTCCGACCGATGGCTCACTCGCTCTGAGCGGCGACGACGCACGCGCATTCACATGGCCGCGCGCACTCGAGGCCGACGCGTTGGCGGCCTCGGGCGACACGCTGCTGTTGCGTGCGATGGCCGACTCGCTCGAACAGGTCGGTCCCCGCAGCTACTACGGACGCGACTGGACGATCTTCCACCATGTCCGTGGCCTCATCGCGATGCAGGGCAAGCGATACGCAGAAGCCGAGCGTGAGTTCAAGGTCGCGCGCTTTGGCTACGCGGGTTGGACACGCACCGTAGCCGAGCTGGCGCAGGCACAACTCGAGCAGGGGCGCGCGCGCGACGCGATTGCGACGTTACGTCGCGCGTACGCGAGCGCGCCCGATGCCATGGGTCGCTACATGCCGCGAAGCGAGGTCGATCTACGCATGTCGAACGCATTTCGCGCGGCCGGGATGACGGACAGCGCGCGGGTGTATCGCCAGTACGTCGCGCGCGCGTGGGCGCATGCGGATCCGGAGGTGAAGCGTTTGATGGTGAAGTTGCCGGATAGCTGATGTAGCAACGTGTCCCATCGGTGCCGGAGTAACTACAATATGCGCCACCACGGTGTAGCAAGAATACGATCACCCAACACGTACGTCCCGGTCCCACCGTGCAGGAGAAGTGCTCCGCGGACCTTGCTGCCGTACTCTGCAATAAAGCTGCGGAGCGGTGCAGCATCGTTGTATCCCGGCCGCGAGCCGCCCTTGCATTCGATCGCGATCACCGTCTGATCCGGTAGCTCGATTACGAAATCCACTTCATCGCCGGTCGTCGTGCGCCAGTGCATGATCGATGGCCTCTGTGCAACGCTGTCGCGCCAGGCAAGCAGATCGCACAGCACCATGTTCTCGAGATGGAAACCGCTCGGTTCGACTTCCCCTGCGATGTACGTCGCGAGACCGGTATCGCTCCAATAGCATTTGGGACTCTTGATGAGTCGCTTTCCACGGTTGACGGAATATGCGCTCACACGGACCAGCTGGTACGATGTCTCGAGCAAATCGAGATAGCGATCCACGGTCGTCGGTGGAATTCCCGCATCCCGACCCCATTCTGTCTTGTTCACGATCGCACCGATTCGAAGCGCTGCGACGCGCATCAATCGCCGAAAGTCAGTGCGATTCGCAATGGATGCGAGGTCCTGAAGGTCACGATCGAGATACGTATCGATGTATCCCTGATACCAGATGGCACGCGCCGTGGCCGTCCCGCAATCGAGCGCCGGCGTTGGGTAGCCGCTCATACTTACCAGCGTACGCCAGTCATCCTGCGGATTTGGCGAGGCGTTCGCGATCGCGTTCCATTCACTGAACGGACGCGTCTGGTACTCGTCCCAGAGTCCGGCAGTCCCGAAGCCAAGGCGCTCTCGGCGCGTCATCGGCCAGAGTGTTGTATATGACGCACGTCCCGCGAGCGACTCTCTGATTTTCTTCATCGCCAGCAGGTTCGCGGACCCGGTCAAGACGAACTGACCGGGAGTCCGCCGTGGTTGGTTATCTACGTACTCCTTGAGACTGAGAATAAGCTCCGGGTCACGCTGTACCTCATCGATTACCAGATGTGGCGAGCGTGCAAGAAGACCGGCTGGGTCCGCAGCCGCCTGCTCGCGGATGTCGGAGTTGTCCAGTGTCACATATGGATACTTGCCAAACACTGGATGGCTTCGCACGAGAGTGCTCTTCCCGGTCTGGCGTGCGCCCATGACCACTACCACAGGCATCACGGCTGCGGCAGCCGTCAGATGCTTGGCGGCCACCCGGGGAAGGATTGAAGGGTCTGGCGGCGTGCGCTGGCTGGCCATGGATATCGGGAACCGGTGGTGGATTATTCACCATATGATGGTGGATTATCCACCACGTGATGGAGGATAATCTAAGAGACTTTGGAGAGATGGCAAGTCTCCATCGCCACTCTCAAGGCAATCTCCACCCAGTGCGAGAGGGCGTCTACGCACCATCCGGCTGCTCTCGCCGCTGGCCCTCCGAGCATGTCATCTGATTTTCTTGCAGACCTTTGCGATCGGAGCCTAGCTCTTCGCTACCGCGTCCCTCACCCCGTAAAACGCACTCGCGAGCCTGCCGATCGAGTGGTTGTAGTACAGAATGAGCAGCACACCGAACGCGGCGACTACCAGCACCTCGGCGTTCATCCCGCCGCCGAGGCCGGCCCACACGAGACCGACAGCGAGAGCGAGAGCGCTGGCCAGATGTCCCACCACTGTGTACGCATTCGCCGGAACGAGCTCGACCGGATGGTCGAAGCTCCTGCGCGCGACCATCGTCGCCTTGGCGAACAGCGGGAATCCTGCGAGCCCGAGCAGCGCCAGCGGCGGCAGCGTGCCCGCAATCACGAACCCGATGAGCGTGAGTCCCGCAATCGCCGCGATCACGGGATACACACGACTCGCACGCAACAATCCGAGTCGCACGACCATCGTACGTTTTGATACCTCGTCGTCACTGGCTGCATCCTGGAACCCGTTGATGAACAGGATCAGCGCTACCAGTATCGAAACCGGGATCGAGGCAGCCAGCGCGAGCATCGGAATGCTTCCGACCTGGACGTACGTCGTACCGCACACGACTCCGACTCCAAATGCAAGCGCCACTGCAAGCTCGCCGAGTCCGCGGTTTGCGAGCCGGAAAGGCGCGCCGGTGTAGATGAAGCCGATCAACAGTCCAGCAAGCCCGAACAACAGCACGCCTGCGCGCCCGGCGATCGCGAAGTATGCACCGATCGCCGTACTCACCAGGCCGAACCCGAGCATCGCAACCAGCAGCTCGCCGCGCGTCGCGAGACCACGTTGCAACACTCGCGACCCGCCGGTGAAGCCCAGTATGGGGGTGCGGTTTCTGTCATCGGCCCCACTGAGCTGATCGTCCAGATCGTTCTTGATGTTGGTGCACGCTTGCAGTGCGACCGCTGCGATGAGCGTGAGAAGTGCCCATCCCCAGTTCACGGCGCCGGTCACTGCAAACGCCGCCGCAACTCCAACGACCACTGAGGCGGCGCTCGCCGTGAGTGTGGGCCAGCGCACGATCTCCTTCCATGTGCCGAGCCGGCGAGCCATCAGCGCGCGGTCACTCGGCCTGTCCGTGGCGTCGCTGCCAAAGTCGAGGATCGACGGTGGCCGTCCCGCGACGATCTCTCCGAACACGCGATGCTTCATGAAGCGCGGCGTGACTCGCACGAATGACAGAAGATCCGTCTGTCCGACCGAGTCGAGATAGCGCACGATCGACGAAGTTCGCATCGTGGCCTGCTTGGCGCGCTCGCGCTCCTCGGGGTCACGCACGATTTCCGCGCGCCCGGTCAGCTCCATCTCCCAGCTCGTGTGCTCTTCACCAGTTGGCGATTCGTGCAGCAGCAGCGCAACTTCCGGTCGCGTGCTCATCTCGCGAATCTTGGGATCGGTCTTCATCGAAGCCAGATACACGATGGGGCGCGCCGCTGGATCATCCGGCAGCCACGGGCCGGGGTGCATCATTCTGACGCGTACCTCCTCGCCCGCATGCGTGCCGACCGCAACGCGAGTCGCGGCGAGCAGAGCCGCGCGGATGCGGAGCTGTGATTCCTCTGTCGATGTCGGGGCCGGAGGCGCTGGAGCAGCCTGGGTGGTTTCGCTCATTCCTTGATGTGCTCGGTTCGTGGGGTGCCCGAGGTGGCTGGGCACTTCGTCCCTGTAGTCTAGCACGGTCCGGCGCGATCGGGCCATATAGTCAAAAATTGGCCCTTGCACCTGACGTTACGGTAGGGTTTAGACTGGCTGCGTGGCCACATTGGAACCGTTAAGAGCTGGGAGGAAGGCAATGAAGGAACCGCCATGGAAGGTCGGTGAGTTGGCCCGCAACACGGGCATGTCCGTTCGCGCCCTGCACCATTACGACGAGATCGGACTGCTGAGGCCATCGCTCCGGACCGCGGCTGGTCACCGGCTGTACGACCGGACCGACATCGAGCGGCTGCAACAGATCCACTCCCTGCGACTGATGGGGATATCGCTGGACGAGACGAAGCGACTGCTCGACGGGGCTGCCGCTTCTCCTCGGCAGGTAATCGACCTGCACCTGGCCAGGCTGCACGAGCAGATGGCCATGCAGAAACAGCTGGTCAGACGCCTGAAGGCGCTTGCCGATCATCTGGACACCGCGAAGCCTCTCTCACTCGAAGAGCTTTGCAAAACAATCGAGGAAATGATGCGAGTCGAGAAATACTTCACTCCCGAGCAGCTGGACGTGATGGAGCAGCGAAGAATCAGCGTCGGCGAGGAGCGTATGCACACCGTGCGCGACGACTGGAACGAGATTATTCCGAAAGTACGGGCGGCGATGGAGAACGGCACCGACCCCACGAGCCCCGAAATACTGGCGCTCGCGCGACGCTGGAAGGCACTCGTCGACGAATTCACCGGCGGCGATCCTGCAATCGCGAACGCCGTGAAGACGATGTACAACGACGACGGACCGGCGCTGCAGGAAAAGCTCGGAAATGTGCCGACGAAGGAGATGTTCGCTTACATCTGCAAGAGCATCGAGGCACTGAAGAGCTAGGAATACATTGCAGCACGGTCGCAGATAACAGCGATCGGACCTGCATAGTGCTGCAATCTCGCCACGCCGCCGGCACTGTCTCCGTGCAGCGGCGCTGGCGAGGTGTTACAACATGACGCTACCGGCTATCGTCAGCGAAATATTCGCTCGAGGCCGTTGCCGATGCCGGCGACATCGGCGCGCACGATATCCGACGCTGATTGCGTGCCGCACTCCACCTCACTGCGCCTCAGCGAACGACCACCCGAAAAGTTTCATGGCATGAGGTGCATGATCCGCTCACCCGCGCGAGATGGATCAGCACGGTATCCTTCAGCGCCGCTGGCCCGTGTGTCCTGCGAACGGCGACTGCGAGACTGTCAAAGCCGCCGTGCGTTCGCTCGGCAAGTTCCTTCCACTCGGGTGGAAGCAGTGCCTCGATTGCCGGGTCTGCAGCCGCTGCACTTCGGGCTGGCGCGATCGCGGCCAGCAGTGCGGTTGTGTCACCTTTCGCTGCAGCGTCCATCGCGCCACCTACCGCGCCGAGCATCTGGCGCATTTCGCGCAGAACTGCCTGCTGCGCATCAGCCGGCAGCGACACCGGCGTTCGTTTGTCAATTGACGCGACGGCCGGTCGTTCGCGTTGGCCGCGGTCGCATCCAAGTGACGCCATGGAGATGATGCCAGCAACCACTGACAGCCTGGATAGGTAGTTCACGTCGTCTCCTCATCGGGTGTGAGCCGCGCCCGACATCAGTGCGGGATACGTGCCTAGCGCGATGAATTGCAGCAACAACCTGGGTGTCAGGCACTTCGGAACGCCAGCACACCGTTTTGTCCACCGAACCCGAACGAGTTCGAGATCGCGGCGTCCACGCGCATCTCCCGAGCCGTGTTGGGTACCACGTCCAGCGGACACTCTTTGTCGGGCGTCTCGAAGTTGATCGTAGGCGGTACCACGCCGTGCTTTATTGTGAGCGCGGTGGCCGCGGCCTCGAGCGCACCCGCGGCGCCAAGGGTGTGACCAAGCATGGACTTGATGGAGCTGACTGCGGGTGGTGTGCGGAACGTGGTGAGAATCGCGCGCGACTCGGTGGCGTCATTGGCCCGGGTCGAGGTACCGTGTGCGTTGATGTACTGCACGTCCGACGCGTCCAGGCCAGCGTCGGAAAGTGCCATCGCCATGGCCGCCGCTGCCCATTTGCCGTCCGGGTCGGGCTGAGCCAGGCTGAACGCGTCGCTGGTCATGCCAAATCCTGCCAGCTCGGCGATCGGCTCGGCGCCGCGCGCGCGTGCGTGTTCGAGTGTCTCCAGGACCAGCACAGCCGCTCCTTCGCCCATCACGAATCCGTCGCGGTTGAGATCGAATGGACGGCTTGCATGCTCTGGATCGTCGTTGCGGAGCGACAGCGCTCCCATGGCGCTGTAGCCGTTCAGCACAAATGGTGTGATCGTGGATTCCACGCCGCCGGCCAGCATCACGTCTGCCTGTCCGGCGCGCAACACGGCGAGTGCCATGCCGATGGAATGGGCGCCCGTTGCGCACGCGGAGACGGCGGAGAAGTTGGGGCCGTTGATGCCGAGCGCGATGGCGACGTTGCTGGCCGGCATGTTGGGAATGACCATGGGCACGCAGAACGGGCTGATTGCCCTCGCGCCTCGATCGAGAAACCCCCGGTGCTGCTCCTCGAGTTCACCGTAGTCACCCGCCGCCGTCCCCACACAGCAACCCACGCGCAGCGGCTGCTCGTTGGCCAGATCGAGACCGGCATCCTTGACGGCGTCCATTGCCGCGCCCACTGCCATCTGGGAATTGCGGGCCATGCGCTTGGCCAGCTTGCGCGACAGGTAGGCCAGAGGATCGAAGTCTCGAACCTCCGACGCAATACGCGTGGCGTAAGGCGTAGCATCGAACGCCGTAATCGTGCGAACACCCGACACGCCGTTGGTCAGCGCCGACCAGAATCCCTGGCGCGACGATCCGATCGAGCTGATGACGCCAATTCCGGTGATCACGATCTTTTTGCGTGTAGTCATGCTCTATGATAGCTCGATGACGGGAACGACGGTCGCCCTCCACTCACACAGCATCGAGATCGGACGTACCGGACCGAGTCCGTCGAAGCACCATCCATCCGGCAAAACCAGCCAGCAACGAAGCAGTAAAAATCCCCAGCTTCGCCGCCGTGAGCAGCTCCTCCGATCCACCAAACGCGAGGCCCGCAATAAACAGCGACATTGTGAAGCCGATCCCGCCGAGCAACGCGACGCCGAACAACATGCGACGTGTGACGTCTGCAGGGACCGATGCGATCCCGCTACGCACCGACAGCCAGGTCGCGAGCGAGATTCCGATCGGCTTGCCAATGAAGAGGCCGGCGAGCACCCCGACTGCCACCGGGCTCGTAATGAGATGGCCGCTGCCACTCAAGGACACTCCGGCGTTCGCGAGCGCGAATACTGGCATGATTCCAAAATTGACAATTCCGCTCAATCCATGTTCCAGTCGCACGAGTGGCGCCTGCGCGTGGTCGGCCAACGTATTGAGCTGTTCGAGTGCAACCTGATGCGCGCGGCTCGACAGTACGGTGGCTTCCGGCTTGTGCGCATCGTGAAAGTCCGCGAGCGCATCGCGAGCACCCGCGAGGAACGCGCTCTCGTCGATACGGGTACGTGTCGGAATCGTGAACGCGAGCAGAACTCCCGCTACTGTCGCATGAACGCCCGAAAGCAGTACAGCTATCCAGAGTGCGAGCCCGATCAACGCGTACGCCCACGTCGCGCGAATCCCGACCGCATTGGCGACTATCGACAGCACCAACAGTGCAGCGGCCGCGACGAGCGCGCCCCACGATATCGTCGCGGTGTAGAACAGCGCGATGACGAGCACCGCGCCGAGATCATCAGCGATCGCGAGCGCTGAGAGAAACACCCGGAGCGAGGATGGAATCCTGTCGCCCAGGAGCGCGAGCACGCCGAGCGCGAACGCGATGTCGGTCGCCATCGGAATTCCCCAGCCGCGCGTGGCGTGCGTCGATACGTTGAACGCGACGAACAGCATCGCGGGAACGATCATGCCGCCGAGTGCTGCTGCCACCGGAAGTGCAGCCTGCCGCACCGACGCGAGCTCGCCAACGAGAATCTCGCGCTTGATCTCGAGCCCCACGAGAAAGAAGAAGACGGCCATGAGGCCATCGTTCACTACCTCGTGGAGTGTGAGAGTCGCATGCGTCGCGGCGACACCGATGGATATCTGTGTCTCCCAGAGCGCGTGGTATCCGTGCGCCCACGGGGAATTCGCCCATACGAGCGCAATTGCCGCGCAAACAAGCAGAACCAGCCCGCCCGCCGGCCCGGCCTGCATCATGCGACTCAGCGGAGTCGTTATGTGGTCAATGAGCGGCCGTTTCATGCCTACAGTCTAGCACCATTGATACGCAAAGGGAGGCCGCGACGGCAACAGCGCGATCGCCGGGCATCCGACTTGCGCCTGCACATCTTCACACGTTCACGAAGATCACATCGATGCCCGACTCTGCATATTCCGATACATTTGACGTCGCCATAATAGGCGGCGGGCCTGCAGGCCTCACCGCCGCTCTCTGGCTCGCTCGTTATCTCCACCGCGTGATCGTCATCGACGCGGGAGATCCGCGCAACTGGGAAACCCGCGGAATACACGGCTACCTCGGCTGCGAGGGAATCACGCCGAGCGAGTTGCGTGGGCGAGGTCGTGACGAGTGCCGGCAATTCGGCGTGACTCTGCTGGATGCAACAGCTTCGCGTGTCGATCGCGTGGACGACGATCTGTTCAGCGTGACGCTCGAGTCGGGGGGAACGCTGACCGCTGCACGACTGCTGCTTGCGATCGGAGTGCGCGACGTGTGGCCCGACATACCCGGACTCGACAGATGTTACGGCGATACCGCTCATGTCTGCCCCGACTGTGACGGTTACGAGTCACTGAACAGGAAGACAGTCGTCATAGCGAGCGGGCGCAAGGCCGCAGGACTCGCGCTCGCACTCACGACGTGGACGCGCGAGATCGTGATCTGCACCAATGGTGAGCCCGCAGACATGAGTGCGGAGATAATGAAGAAGCTCGACGCGCTCAACATCCCGATAATCGAAGCGCCGATCGAGCGCGTTCGGTCATCCGAAGGCGAGGCGCGCACGATAGAGCTCAGCGGCGGAATGTCACTCGACTGCGATCAGATATTCTTCTCCATCGGGCAGGAGCCGTCCGACGACATGGGCAATCAGCTGGGATGCGAGCGAGACGAGATCGGACGCGTCGTCACCGATCTGCACTTTCACACGTCAGTCCGAAACGTGTACGCGGCCGGTGACATAATTCACGGTCCGCAGCTCGCCATTGCCGCCGCGGGAATCGGTGCAGTCGCGGCGATCGCGATTCATCATTCACTGCTGCCGGAAGGTCGCAAGCTGTAGCAGCAGGTGCAACATCGTGCTGGCGTCGTACAACGACGTCGGCCGCTACCAGTGAATCGTGATCTTCTGAGTTCTGCCGCGACGGGTGACGTCGAGCGTCACGCTGCTGTCGGATGCGAGGCGCAACGCAGTCATTATTCCGAGCGGACTCTCGACCGGGATGGAATCGGCGCGTGTGATTACGTCGCCGGATTGCAGCCCCGCCTTCGCCGCATCAGATCCATTGCTTACGTCCACGACCAGCACGCCGAAATTGCGAACGTTGAGCGCGTGGGCGAGCCCCGCGTTCAGGCGGGCAAGATACGCACCGGCGAACGGCGTAGCCTCGCGATCGGAGGCGACCGGCGCGGCGATCGCTATCGGCCCCGACGGAACGCCGTACATGAGCGGCAGCGCTGCACCACTGGTCGAGCTGACCGTGATGCCCTCTCGATACACATTGCGCGCCGAACGCCTCGCGACCGTCAGCGTGAGCCTGCGAACTCCATTGCGCCGAACCTTGACAACGAGCTCGCGGCCCGCGACAAGAAAGGGGCGCATTGCGACCGGATCCGAGCTTGCGTCGACGTCGTTGTAGGCGAGAATCGTGTCGCCGGCGACCAGGCCTGCAGCCTGCGCCGGCGAGCCCGGCTCCACGGATGCAACAACCGGGTATCCGACCTTGACGGCGGAATCCTCGTTACCGCTGGCCTTCTGAATCACCGACAGTCCCACCCAACCCGACGGTGCCGCATCGTTCGACGCCGACTTCTGTGATGCTTTCTGCGGCGCTTTCTGCGATACTTTCTGCGCAGACGCTACAGTCGATACGGTAATCATGGCCGTCACGGCGGCAGCTACCAGGGCGCGGCGCATCTAGAAACTCGTCATTGTTGAGCCGACAGGCAGCGCGTTGCCTAGTTGCTGCAGCGTCGCTTCGCGCGCAGCCGACGCCGACAGGTAATACTGGTTGAGCAACGGATCACGTGGCGCATCCTTGATGGCGGCGAGCGATGCAGCCGTCATCTCGTCAAGTCCAGCGAGTCGATCGCGATACAGATCCGGCTCGGCGGTGATTCGCGGTTCCGTATCTGTCGCGGCGAGGAATGCAGCGGCGCGCTGATAGTCCGTCTGCGCACGCAGAAGTGTCCGGCGAGCATCGGCCTTGGATGAGAATTCCTTGCCTCCAATGCGGACCGACGTCCCGTGGCTCCCCGTGCTGTCGGATATGGCCAGCTGCATCTGGGTTATGAAATCCTGCCCGAACGTCATTCCGCGGCCTGCGACGACACCGACGCCGACAAGCGCGGCGCTGGCGGCAAGCCGCATCGTCCACCGTGCAGTGGTGCGAAACCAGCCGGATCCCGGTACGACCGGCTCTGCAACGTACTCGCGCTGCGCCGACTTCCGCGCAGTCGAGTCGTCATGGATCAACCCTTCCTGTCGCAAGGACATGGACAGAGAGCGCCACTCCGTCAACGGCGCCACGACGCGCGTCTGCTCGCGCGTTATGAGCGCGTCGAGCGCCTGTTCCGAAAGTTCCTTAGATGGGAGTGCCATGCTCTTGACCAACGCCAGCGGAGAATCCTTCAGCTAAATGCGCGAGTAGCCGGCGTAGCTTCGCGCGTGCCTTGAACAACTGAGACTTCGACCCACCTGTAGTGATACCCAACTCGCGTGCAATCTCCTCGTGCGTGTACCCTTCCACATCATGCAGAAGGAATACCGTCCTCGCACCGGGCGAGAGCTGGCGCACGGCCTGGTCTATCGACTCGGCCACGATCCCCCTCTCCGTTTCGGATTCCGGATTGTCCGGAGCTGTTGCGGTATCATCCTCGACATCGATCTCCACCTTTGCGATACGCCGTACCTTGCGTAGTGCGTTGAGCGTGCGATTTACGGCTATTCTGTGCGCCCACGTTCCGAACTGCGAATCACCACGATAGCTTGGAAGCGCACGGAAAATCTGAATCCACACTTCCTGGGCGACATCGGCTGCCAGATCGCGGTCGCCGCAAAGTCGCAGCACCACGGCATCTATGTGCGGGGCGTTCTCCATCCAGAGCTGACGGAGGGCTCTTTCATCTCCCTCCACCGCCCGCTGCACGATTGTCTGGTGCGTCGTCATCCAGTGTGTGCTTGTATTTGACTCAGGTTGTATCTCAAGGGTTGCCGGAATCGTCAAATATGACAAATTGGGCTTCCCCGCGTTCGGTTCTCACTCGTCGGTCTTCATGCTGTAGGTCTTTCTGATGCTGGCTGCTGCTCTTCTCTTTGCCCTCGCCGGAGGATCCGGCGCCGTCGCCCCCATCCCGCCCGCCCCCGATCCGGCCGGTGGCGTTGGCCTGCCAGTAGCCTCCCCAGCCTCGGTCGGCATGTCCGCCGAACGGCTCGAAGCCATTGACCGCGTAGTCGAACGAGGGATCCAAGCAGGTGGATACCCCGGTGCAGCCGTAATCGTCGGGCGAAAGGGCAAGGCCGTTCTCCAGCGCGGCTTCGGCCGACTCGCCTGGGACGAATCTAGTCCAGAAGTAAGCCCGACTTCCACCATATATGATCTGGCCTCCCTTACCAAGGTGATCGGAACGACCACCGCGATAATGGTTCTGTTCGACCAGGGCCGGATCTCGCTCGATGCCCCCGTCTCGCGCTACCTCCCCGAATTTACCGGCGGCGAGAAGGATTTAGTAACAATTAGACAATTATTGACCCACCGGTCGGGACTGCCGGCCGGCCGCGAGATCTTCAAGCTCACCCACGATCCGGTCGAGGCGAGAAAGCTGGTCCTCTCGACGCCGCTCATCGCGCACCCGGGACAGTACTACGAGTACTCCGACCTGGGCGCCGACGTGCTCGGCATGGTCGTCGAAGCAGTGTCGCAACAGCCGCTCGATGAATTCCTCGCCGATTACGTCTTCCACCCGCTGGGCATGTACCAGACGGAGTTCCGACCGGCGGACTCGCTCGACGCCCGCATCGCACCGACGGGTACGTCCGGCGGAGGCCGCAGAGCGCGCGGCGAGGTCAATGACGAGAATGCCTACGCGCTCGGCGGTGTGGCCGGCCACGCTGGACTGTTTTCCACTGCGGCTGACCTGTCCATATTCGCGCAGATGATGCTGAACGGCGGCACGTACAACGGAGTCCGGATCATCGCCGACTCCACCGTCCAGCTCTTCACCACCCGCGCTGCAGGCCACAGGGCACTCGGCTGGGACACCCCAACCGGCTCGTTCGGATCCGGAAACTACCTTTCCGAACGCTCGTACGGACATACCGGTTTCACGGGCACGTCACTCTGGATCGATCCGGATCGCGACATGTTCGTCATCCTGCTCACCAACAGGGTGTATGCGTCACGCTCGCCACACCCGGTGCGCGTAATTGCCGACGTGCGGTCCGATCTGAGCGATGCGGCGTCGCTGGCGGTCACCGATATGGGATCGGGCACACTCGTAATGCCCGCATCGTTCCGCGCAGACCGCGAGGTAGGGTGGCATGAGCGCGTGAGAGCCAAGCGCGGCGGACGGGCGCGCCACGCGAAGTCGTTATCTTCAATACATGGAAGCCGCACCAGCAGATCAGCTGCAAAACACGAGCGAAGCTCGAGCGCCAGGCACACCGCCAAGCGCAGCTCCAGCCACGTCTCCAAAAAGCCAGCAAAGTCAAAGCACGCAACCAGCTCCAAGTCCAAGCACACCAGCAGCAGCAAGTCAAAGCACAAACGCTGAGTCAGAGGCACCAGCCGCTCAACCAGCCGACGCTGCCGCGACATCGGAGCCGACCCGGGGCGTCGTGAGTGAGGATCAGGTGAAGCTGGGACTCCGGCGCGTGAAAGACCCGGATCTCCAGCTCAACATCGTGGATCTGGGCCTGGTTTATGGAGTCCGCGTGGACGGCGCGGTGGTATCGGTGGACATGACGCTCACCTCGCCGGGCTGCCCATCCGGCCCCGAAATCATGGGCGACGCCGAACGACAACTGCGCACGCTGCCGGGTGTCGAGGATGTGAAGATCAACCTGGTCTGGGCACCGTTCTGGTCGCCGGACAAGATCGAGCCAAGAGTCAGGGCGTATTTGGGATTGTAGCCGGCGACGCCACCCGGCGCGCCGAATTGGTGGTCCTGCATAGGGCGCGGATGCATCCGCGCCTGGCCCCTTCAGGCGCGATCGAATCCAACACACATCGCCCCATCCGTTCGTACACAATTCGTAAACCATAATTCAATGGCGCGGTTACGTCCCCGCGTGCATTATCTCCGCATGCGTTTGGACGGCTTCGGTTGGGCGCTATGCGGCTGCCTCTTGATGTCGTTCGGGTGCGCGCACAGGAGCCAGTCCGACCTCATCTCTGACACGGGTCCCGAGATCAGCGTCAGACGGATGCGAGTGGCGCAGCACGGCATCCCACCCGGCCCCACGTTCTGGAACTCCGTGAGTGAGCTCGACGTCACCGCCGCGCGCGCGCAGGCGAGCACGATGTCGGAGCGATTCTTCACCGACGCACTGAGCTCGCTGGTCGACGGCAACGTCGTTGGCGCGGAGGTTCTGTTTCATTCGCTGCTCGCCGATCCGGATCCGCTGGTGCGCGGGCGGGCGAGGATCGGACTCACCGTTTCGCTCAATGCGCAGGGCAAGTGGCAGGATCTCGCCGCGCTGCCACCGGAGATTCGAGCGGACGGCGACACTGTTGGCGACATGGTCGATCGCGCCGCGGTCGATTCATGGGCCGGCGTGTTGCGCGACGTACCGCCCGTCATCATCGACGCGCCAGTCGTGCCCGATGTTCTGCCAGTAATCGGCAGCAGCATCGGCACGCCCATCGTCAAGGTCTTCATCAACGGTCACGAGCGCTACTTCTGGGTCGACACCGGCGCCACCATGTCGCTGCTTGCGAGCGACGTTGCAGCGGAGTGCGGCGTTGTACCATTGACCAAGGACACGCTTGCAATTGCGGCTGCTCAGGGCCGCATCGACGCACGTCCAGCGATAGCGAGCGTCGTTCGGATCGGTAGAATCACAGTAAGGAACCTGCCAGTCGCGTTGCTCGAACCCTCAGCGCTGCGACTGGCCAAGCGACTCGCATACGGCCGCCTCGTCACCGTGAAGCTCGATGGCGTGATCGGGTCCGACGTGTTGCGCAGACTGAGTGTGGTGCTCGACATGGGGGCGGGCACGATGTCGCTCGCACGTCCAGCCACGCACGCACCCAGACGACGCTCGCTGATCTGGATTGGTTTTCCAGTGGTGCGTCTCCTTACGCGAGACGGCAAGCCCGTGCTGTTCGGCCTGGACACGGGCGCCGACTCGACGATAGTCACAGACGCGTGGATGGATAGAACGCCCGACCCCGGATTGTCACCAGCGAAGGGTCGCATCGACGCACTCGGCGCAACACACGCCAGCGATCTGCCCGTCCTGCGCAACGTTACCGTGGGCGATGGTGAATACGTTCTCCATCTGCGCAACGTTCCGATCGTGCAGGAGCGACGGCAGACATTCGTTGCGCTGGATGGTGTACTTGGCTCCGACGTACTGGCGCATGCCACGCTGCGCATGGACATTACCAACGGAATGTTTTCCATCCGGGCACCAGGCACGGGGCCGCTGCCGAACGACACCGCGTTCGTGAAAGTGCGCAAGTGATCGTGACGCCGTGCGTCTACTGCCGAATCGCCCGTATATTCAGCAGGTAGCTCTACAGCAACCACTCCCATGACCAGATACTTCACAGCACCACTCGCAGCGGTGATATTGGCTGTCGCGACATCCGCCGGCGCGCAGCGCACAACGCAGCCCACGAGGCCCACGCTGCCGGAGCGAGCTGTGCGGCGCGACATCCCGCTGCAACCCGGGATTCGCCGAGCCTTTGCGCAGGGAACCCGGGATTCGACCGGCGCTCCCGGCCGGAATTACTGGCAGCAGACCGTGGACTACCGCATCGACGCGACGCTGGACGCACCAGCGGGAGTGCTGCACGGATCCGAGACCGTGACATTGCACAACACGACGCCGAACACGCTCGACAGAATCGTGTTGCGATTGTATCAGAACTATTTCAAGGCGACCGTACAGCGCAACGATTACGTCACCGACATCACCGATGGCGTTGTGATGGAGAAGCTGATTGTCAATGGTACGCCCGTGTCGCTGACCGACGACGCGCACTACAAGGTGAATGGCACCGTTGCGGCTGTCACGCCGGCTGCACCGATCGCACCTGGTGCGACAGCGACGATCGAGGCGACTTGGCACTTCGCAGTACCGCGCGTCGACACACTTGCGCGCGGCGAGCGCATGGGCCGCTTCGGTGATTATCTGTATCAGGTTGCGCAGTGGTATCCGCAGGTCGCGATGTACGACGACATGCGGGGCTGGGATACCGATCAGTACATGGGAATCGGAGAGTTCTACAACCAGTTCGGCAGCTTCGATGTGCACATCACAGTTCCGGGCGGATGGCTGGTGGGTGCGACGGGTGATCTGCAGAACCCTACGGAAGTATTATCGCAGCGCACGCGCGACCGTCTTGCGCTCGCGATGCGCGTCGACACAACGGTTCACGTGGTGACTGCCGCCGAGCGTGGTGCGAGCGCGACGATGCCGGGCGCAACACTTACATGGCACTTCAACGCCCCTCACGTCAACGACTTTGCATTTGCCACGTCACGGGATTATGTGTACGACGCGACGCACGCCAGCATACCGGGCAGGAGCGCAATTCCCGTAAACGTACTGTATCTTCCGCAACACACCGCGTACGCTACCAACAACACGGCGCAGTACGGGCGATTCGCGCTGGAGCATCATTCGCGTTACGTATTTCCGTACGAGTTCTCGCAGGGGACGATCGCGGACGGGCCGGAGACCGGGATGGAATATCCGATGATCATCTTCAATGGCCCCGGGCTCGGCGTAACCGTGCATGAGTTTGGACACGAATGGTTCCCGATGACCGTCGGCTCGGATGAGACGCGCTACGGCTGGATGGACGAAGGATTCAACGAGTACATCGACGCGGCCGCGACGGCTGATTTCGAGCACAAACCGGAAGTAATGGCCGCGAGCGCCGAGTCGTATCGACGCGTCGCCGGCTCCGAGCTGGAAGCACCGATGATGTGGCCCACCGACTTCGTGGGCCCGAACGCGACGATGACGACATACGTCAAGGCGCCCGTCGTGTTCTACGCACTGGGCGGAGTCGTTGGCGACTCCGCGGCGCATGCCGCGTTTGTCGATTACGCGAAGGAGTGGCGCTTCAAACATCCCTCGCCGTACGACTTTTTCATGTCGATGAATAGATCGCTGGGCCGCAACCTCGACTGGTTCTGGTATCAGTGGTTCTTCACGACATATACGGTCGATCAGTCAATCGAGTCCGTGGCCAGACGCGGAACCAACGAGATCGTCACGATAGACGATCGGGGCGATATGGCGATGCCCATCATCCTGCGCGTGGATTACACGAACGGAACCTCCGACACCGTGATTCAGAAGGCATCCGTCTGGTTCGCCGGCACCCGTCACGTTGCGATGACGATTCCGTTGCGCGGGAAGACTGTAAGAACCGTGACGCTGGATCCTGACAACCGCTTTCAGGACCTGGACAGGACCAACAACGTCTGGAAGGGCACTCAGTAGACGCCTGGCGTGTATGAAGTAAGGTTCCCGGGCGTTGATCGCAGTCATGCTCTAATACATCATGATTCATTGCGGCGCGATCGACGCTTCGCTTCATGCACTCTCATAAAGTTTCTGAAATGGCCGACCTGTACGCGCAACAGTCCGCTTCCCCCACCGCCAGGTGGGCGCACGTTCTCCTGAGGCTCTTCGCCGGTGCTGTGCTGTGGCAGCATGGAGCTCAGAAGCTCTTCGGAATGTTTGGCGGTCACGCCGCGGCGATCGGCTTCACGCTGCCCGGCATCGCCGGCCCGCTCGAGTTCATCGGCGGGTTGCTCATTATCGCCGGGCTGTTCACGCGCCCGGTAGCATTCATCCTGTCGGGGGAAATGGCGGTCGTCTACTTCCTCATGCATTCGCCTCGCGCCTTCTGGCCGGTGGAGAACCACGGCGAGGTGCCCGTACTGCTATGCTTCGCCTTTCTCTATCTCGCGGCGACCGGCCCGGGGATCTTCTCGATCGACTATCTGCGGCGCCGTAACCGGCCCAGCTCGATAATGAGTTGATCGAACTGCCAGCCGTATGGCTGGCTCAGGGGCCAGCCATCGGTCCGAGGCGCACCGTAGCGCTCTGGACGCGCCGGATGTAGGTCGCAATGGATTCGTCGTCGCGCGGATGAGGCAGGACGAACTCGGGACGCTCGGGCTCGGACGAATCGGGCGAATCCACCATCAGATCGCCACCCGCCCTTTCCACCGCTGACTCGAATTCGTCGATCGCGGAGAGGAGATCGGCAAGATCGGCATCCGAAGCGCCTTCGGCGGCCTGAACGCCCTTCTGATCCAGCCGCGCGAGCAGCTCTTCGTGGAGTGAAGCCCGCTCTTCACGCCTGATCGAGTCATCGAAATCTGATTGTTCCGGCATCGGAGTCTGGTTGGAGTCGAAGGCTTACTCTTCAAGTCCGATGCCGCGACCGCCGTCAGTTGACAGGGGCGCCCTGAACGGGTCTCGCGGATGTGGATGGCGTCTGGATCGCCATGCCTGCGGTCGTCATCCCGCCATCGCATGGTATTATGGCGCCGGTTACGTATTTCGCCGCGTCGCTGCACAGGAACACGACCATATCCGCGATGTCGTCCTTGGTCGCAACGCGGCGGAGCGGGAGCTGTTTCGCGAGTGCGTCCCGCACCAGCCCGGGGGGAGCCAGCCGGTCCATGCCTTCGGTGTCAGCGACCGCACCGGGTATCACACCATTCACGCGAACGCCCAGCGGACCCCACTCGAGCGCGAGCGTGCGGGTGATCATGTCGACACCGGCCTTGGCCGCGCACACGTGCGACTGCATCACCATCGCCTGAACTGCCTGCGGGGCTGATATGGTAACGATCGACGCGCCCGGACGCTCCAGATGCTCGAATGCCGCCCTGCAGGTGTTGAACGTCCCGAGCAGATCGATGTCGATCACCGACTTGAAGGCGTTGGCAGACATCGCACTCGCGAGCGCCGGAAAGTTTCCCGCCGCACCGCAGAGTACGATTCCGAGCGCGCCGAACATCTCGTGCGCCGCCCCGGTCGCGCGCGCCAACGCGTCGTAATCGCGAACGTCCGCCGCGAAACCAGCGGCTTTCCCACCGGCCGCGATGATCCCTTGAGCCGCAGCGTCCAGCCTGGACTGGGTTCGTCCTACGAGTGCGACGCTCGCACCCTGCTGAGCGAGTCGCTCGGCGATGCGCTGACCGATCCCCGAGCCGCCGCCCGTAATGAGAGCGGTCCTTCCCTCGAACATGCGCGGCATGAATGTAGTCATTTCAACGTCCCTCGAATTTCGGTTCGCGCTTCTCGGTGAACGCGCTGATCGCTTCCGCAAAATCACGCGATTGCATGAACGTCGCGTTCCAGAGCGCGGTGTAATGGAGACTCTCACGCACGCCGGCGTGCGCACGCTCGTTCATGACGCGTTTGACGCCCTGCACAGTGAGCGGCGGGTTGGCCGCGATGCGCGTCGCAATGGCGACCGCGTGCTGCAGCGCGGCTTCCGGCGTGTCATCGACGTGATTGACGAGGCCAAGTGCCGCAGCCTTCGCGGCGCCGAAATCCTCGCCCGTGAGACAGAGCTCGCGCGCCGCGCCCTCTCCGATGATCGCAGGAAGACGTTGCAGGCTTCCCATGTCCTCGACGATTCCCATACGCACAGCGCGCACAGAAAATGTCGCCTCGCTCGAGCACACGCGCACATCTGCCGCGCAGATTACATCGATGCCGGCACCGACGCACCATCCGGAAATGCTCGCTACGACGGGTTTCCTGCACGACATGAGCGAGATGATCGCGCGCTGCATCGTCGTGAGTTGATCCAGAAAGCGGGTGCGCTCGGCCGCCATTGCGGGAGCTGCAAGTGCGTATCGAAGCTCCGATGTCATCGCAACGAGGTCGAGCCCGAACGTGAAGTTGCCGCCGGCGCCGCTCAGCACCACGGCCCGCACTTCGGGATCCGCATCGAGATCGTCGAATACACCGGGCG
This sequence comes from Gemmatimonadota bacterium, assembly GCA_040388625.1. Lineage (NCBI taxonomy): Bacteria > Pseudomonadati > Gemmatimonadota > Gemmatimonadota bacterium. The sequence continues at coordinate 615,356 of JAZKBK010000006.1, forward strand.
CCTCACGCCAGAAATCGGGGCCGAGCGCGTTGCCCTTGCCTGGTCCTTTCAATAGCACGTGGGCGATGTGATCCGACACGCTCACATCGAAAGCGAGATGAGAGCCGCGTTGCGCTGATGCCGTCATGTGGTCTCCGTGTCGTCACCCTGCGATGCGATTTGTGCAATTGTATCGACGCCGAACCGGTAATGTGTCCAGTCGTTCATCGGGAACCCACCCTGCTTCTCATAAAACCGGATCGCGTTGACGTTCCAGTTGAGCACCGACAGCTCCATGCGCCCGCATCCCGATTCCTGCGCAATCTTCGCCAGACGTCTGAAGAGCTGCAACCCGATCCCGCGAGCACGCGCAGCGGGTCGTACGAAGAAATCCTCCAGATAAAGGCCGCGTCTGCCGGTCCATGTGGAGAAATTGAAGAAGTAGAGTGCGAAACCGTACGTCGCATCATCACCCTCTGCCATTATCACGTGAGCGACTGCCCTCGGTCCGAACAGCGCGTCGTGCATCAGCTCCGGCGTCGCCACCGCGGCCGTCGGATCGCGTTCGTATTCGGCCAGTTCGCGGATCAGATCCAGGATCGTCGGGATGTCGGCCGGCAGTGCCGGCCGAAGACGCACACCACTCATCATGCTTCTCCTCTTTCGGGATGGCGCCGCGCACACCGACTGCACAGCGAGCACCTGGACTGTAATTTCCACCAGAGCTAAAGGTACGCAGGACGGACGGGAACCGCGCCTGCCAGCCGGAGCACACCTGACGAGGCTAACGCGATGACGCTGTCGATCCGGAGCACGGTCCCGCTGGAGGCGCTGCTGATGATCTGCGCCGGCGCGTGTGCTTCATCTGGCGCCACACACGAGAGTGACGACCGCACCAGAGTGGCGGATGTCAACCAGATGGTCGTCGACGTGAACCTGCATCATGTCGAATCGGCCAGCGCGAAGGATCCGATGGCGAGTGCACCGCCAGTGCGCTGCACGTCGACCGGTCGCTTCGAGCGCGAGCTTGCGAGTCTGGCCAGCGCGCCAGGATAAAAGCAAACGCGGACGGGCATCGCTGCCCGTCCGCGTCGGTTATCTCGCTGCGTAGGCTACTGCAGCGTTATCGATCCATTGACGGTGCTCGCACGCAGTTGCCGTCCACCGCTTCCCACGGTGCCCTCCGCATGCCTCCGGCGCCTGTCGAAATCCAGCGGGAACTTGCTGTCGATGGACCCGTTGAGCGTGCTGAGCCTGACGTCAGCATTGAACGTGGATGGTGTGGTGATATCGATGCCACCGTTGACGGTGCTGAAGCGCATGTCGCCCGTGCCGGAGCTTCCCATGGATGCGGTGACCGACCCGTTTACAGTCTCACCCGACACGGTTCCGCCCCGCGTGTCGACATTCACATCCCCGTTTACAGTGCGAGCATTCACATCACCCGTCACCTGCGTAACGCGCACCGCGCCGTTGACAGTGTTTGCACGAACGTCGGAGCTGATACGCTCGACGGAAACGTCACCATTCACGGTGTTGCCGGCCGTGCGCACACCGGCTGGCACCTGCACCGAGATCTCCGCCGTCACGTTCCGCCTGCGATTGCCCTCGTTGTCGTTATTCCGACTCCCCCTCATGCCGTCGATGTCGCACGTGGCATCGTCGTTCCACATGGCGCAGATCGTGAGGTTATTCCCGTCGCGCACTACAGCATAGTGCACGGTGCGGGGATCACCGCCCGAGTGAACGTGCTTCACGGCCTGGACGTGCACACTGCCGTCCGAGCTTGCGGTGAAGCGCAGCGCTCCGTTGATGTTGAACAACTTGAGTGATCCGCCGCTCGCAAGCGCGCCGTCCCACTTCCACGTGGTTCCATCGCGTCCGAGATCCTGTTGCGCCATGAGCGGCGCGGCACCAACAGCTGCGGCACACGCCGCCGCCATGACGTACCTGGAAGTCCTGATCATTGGTTCACCTTTGAGATGTGTACGCTGCCGCTGAAAGTTTCTACTCGCACCCGTCCGCCACCACGGTTGATTACGAAGTCATAGTTGGTACTGTCGTCGTCCGGATCGCGGTTCTTTCGCCTTACGGCTCCGGGAAAGTCATTCGATACCGATCCGCTGAATGTTTCGACACTCAGAGTCGCCTCGGTGTTGCTCGCCAGCTTCAGTCTCGCGTCCCCCGAGTGCGTCTCGAAGTCATACCTTCCGGAGCTCGGTACGGATCCGGTAAAGTCGATGTCGCCGCTCACGGTTGTGACATGCACCCGATCGCCCCGCACACCGGCCAGACTGATACCCCCGCTCACGGTCTCGGCGGTGACGGACCCTCCGACCCCCGTAAGCGAGACGCGCCCGCTGACGTTCTCGACGTGCGCATCGCTGACGACGTTTGAAACCGTTATGCGGCCCGATACGCCTTCGACGTTCACGGATGCGCCGAGGTCCCGAAGATCGATCGAGCCGCTGACGTTGTTCGCGTCGACCGCTCCACGCAGACCTGCGGCGTTGATGCTTCCGGATACCGCCGCCAGCGATGCCCGCGTTCCGCTCGGAACTGTGACGTCGTACGTGGCCGTTCCAAGGTCATCGCTGCGCCCGCGCCGGCTCCCGGACCTTGTCTGCTCCAGAGTCAGATGCGAGCTGCTCGCGTCGAGTTGCAACGAGGGCTCGCCAGTGGTACTCGCGACCACCCGCACCTGGTTCCTGTCCCAGGTAGAAACCTTCATCGTCCCCGAGACCAGCGAGAGATCGATGGTGCCGTTCGACGAGAACGGGAGCAGCGTGTCGATCTTCGCGACGCCGTGATCGCCGCCGAACCATCCCTGTGGTGGACGCGGCGCTCGCGGCGGCCGCGGCGCATCCGCCGGACTTGGCGGACTCGGCGGCGATGGCGGCGTGGGAACCTGGCCCCAGCACGGAACTGCGCCAATCGCGAACGCCGCTATCACGGCAGGGAGGACGAGTCGCTGCATTCGGATCTTCATGTGCGTGTTGCTCATATACTCATTTCCTCTCTCGTCATCACGCTGACGGAAGTAGTGCCGCAGCGCGCAACAACCCTGTCTTCTTGGCGAGCGTGCGGTCCAGCTGATCATTCAGGAGACGGCTGTTCGGGTCTTTCGCGAGCGCCGCCCTGGACTGGCTAATTGCTTCATCGATGACGCGCAAATTCTGCTCGATCACTGCAACTGTAGATGGATTCAACTGCCCGCGCCGCGCATCCAGTGCCGCGCGCAGTGTCGTGATCTCGGAATCGTAGGTCTGCCGCATCGCATCGCCGTCGTTGTCGCCCTGGCGCGACGCGAGCTGCATCGCGGGGCGACTGTGCTGCGTGATCTTCGGCGAATCGTCCGCGGCGTGGACCGCACCACTCCCAACCTGTGATTGTGTCGCGGCCATCTCACCCTGCTTCACGACATGTGATTGCGTGTCAGTGGTTGCGGGTACGATTGCAGGCGTGTTCGCAACGTTGCTCGCCACCGCACCGCCCTGCACGACGGATCGCGTGGTCAGTACGTACGTCACTCCCGCACTCGCGGCGATGAGCGCCGACGCGGCGATCAGCATCGGCACCCATCCGAACGACCTGCGGGCAGCTCGCGCCGGACGCGTCGCCATCGGAATGACGCGCGCCGATATGCGGCTCTCGATCGCCGGCCACAGATCGTGCTCCGGCACAATGCCCTGCAACAGCTCCGGGTTTTCCTCGAGATACTTCGCCACCGCGTCTCCAGCCTGCTCGTCATCCATGAGCGATTCTTCGTTCGTCATGCCAGTGCCTCCCTGAGAAGTCGCCGAGCGCGATGCAGTTGAGCCTTGCTTCCGCCTGCAGTGATGTCGAGCATCTCCGCGATCTCCTCGTGCTTGTATCCTTCAACGTCGTGCAGTGCGAACACCGCGCGGGCACCGGGTGGCAGCGCCGCTATCGCAACCGCGAGATCCATCTTCTCAGCATGATGCTCGCGCCTCACGATCGGCGGTGCCTCATCCAGTACGTCGTCGCTCTCGGTTCGAGCGCGATTGCGTCGTTCGCTTCGCTGGGCCTCCAACACGACGTTCACCGTCAATCGGTGAAGCCATGTCGAGAAGGCGGAGTCGCCGCGAAACTGCGGCAATCGCTCCCACGCCCGCACGAACGAATCCTGCGCCAGCTCCTCCGCGCGCATACGGTCACCACACATCCGCACACACACTGCGTACACACGATTCAAGTTGTCCCGGTACAGTCTCTCAAAGGCATGCCTATCCCCGCTGGCGGCGAGTCGTACATCCGGCTCGGCGGCCATGGGACTCATGGTGGGACTCGTGGTCGGACTCATGGTCTCGGGCGAGGTGGCAAGGGCTGTCTGCATCGGTCCTGGCAATAAGACGGACCGGAGTGAAGGAAGGTTTGAATCCGTACGTGGATTCTGTAGGTGCGGGCTCCCGTGGCCGCCCGCTTTGATGCCGTGAACGATACGGTGGCTCCGGGGCAAAAGACACGGTGGGGCTGTAGGGGCGGGCCCCCGTGCCCGCCCGCCCTGATGCCGTGAACGATACGTTCGCTCCGTGGCAAAAGACACGGTGCAATGTCGGAAAAACGTGGGGGACGTCAAAAAAACGTCGCGCGCCGGATATTGATTACGTCATACGGGTTCGACGTGGGCGGGGGCGTCGTCGTACGGCGGGCAGGCACGGGGGCCTGCCCCTACGGGCGTCGTCATCGATGGGGGCGTCGGCGTCGCGACGTCGTCGTCATCGATCGGGGCGTGGGGATCGCGACGACGACGTCGTCATCGATCGTGGCGTGGGGATCGCGACGACGACGTCGTCATCGATCGTGGCGCCGTTATCCCCGCAACGCCGCCACGAAATCCGATCCCAACACCGACGCCTGCCAACGCCTGAGCTCCGGGATCTCCGCGAGCTCCTCGACGGCCTTTGGCTTCCGGCGCGCGACTGCTTCCATACGATCCCGCGCGCACAGCACCCCGGGATCCAGCTTGAGCCGGGCGGCCGCGGCATCTCTGACTGATTTCAGCTTCGCGACGTTGGAATCGAAGTCGGGGTCGCGGTCCCAGCGCGCTGCCCGCGGGAACCGCGGAAGATCGGCCTCGGGAACCGCCAGCCCGCGCTGCACCGCATCCAGCAGATCCTGCGCGTGCCGCTCTACCACCCCGCGCGGGACGCCCTTGATCGCGGCGAGCTCCTCGCGCGTCCTGGGATGCACCCGCGCGATCTCGAACATCGCCTCACTGCCCATTACGCGGAACGTCGCGCGATCGAGAGCCGCGGCGCGCTCGTCGCGCCATGCAACCAGCTCCTTGAGCACCGCGAGCTCGCGCCGCTTGAGATCGCGCGCGCCCTTGGTGCGCATGAAGCCCGTCGCAGGATCGTCCGGCGCGAACTGGATCGACTCGAGCCGCTCAAACTCCTCCTCCGCCCACGACATGCGACCGAGCGATTCCAGTCCAGTGCGCAATTCGTCCCTCAAATCCAGCAGATAGCGCGTGTCCTGCGCGGCATAGTCGAGCATGCTCGACGTGAGGGGCCGCATCGACCAGTCAGCGCGCTGGTGCTGCTTGTCCAGCTTTACACTGAAGAACTTCTCCAGCAGCGCCGCTAGCCCGAACGCGGGAATCCCAAGCAACTGTGCCGCAATACGGGTGTCAAACACGTGCGTCGTATGCCAGCCGTAGTCCTGACGAAGCAGCCGGAGATCGTAGTCGGCGTCGTGGAAGATGACCTCCACTTCCCGATTCTCCATCAGCGCGCCAAGCTTGGGCAGCGCGCCAGCGTGCAACGGATCGATGATGGCACTATGATGCGGCGTGGAGAGCTGCAGCAGATAGATCCGATCGACGTAGCGATGGAAGCTCGCCCCTTCGGTATCCAGCGCGATTTCTCGGACGTCCGCAATGGAGTCCACGAAAAGGCCGGCTTTTTCTGCTGTGTCCAGGTAAACTGGCTGGTACGGATCTGCCATACCTCAATCTATCATGACCTCAGAGCGATTCCCGCGTCCCACAGAGCGTCACCCAGGCTGGTTTACCCGTGACATAGCACGAGCAGCACTCGTAATCCTGCTCGTCGCGGTCAGCGGCTTCGTGATCTTCCGGGCTCACAATCTCATCTTCGTCGCCTACATCGGAGCGCTGCTCGGCATCGCGATCTCGGCAGGCGCAGCGAGATTGCGGCGATTCGGCATAGGACAGGGACTGGGCGCAGCCCTGATAGTGGCAGCCTCGGTCGCGCTGTTGATAGGCTTCGGCGCCTGGACAGGGCCAACGGTCCGGACCCAGTACCGCGAGCTCAAGCAGCGCCTCCCGGAAGCGTTCGTGAAGCTGGACAGATGGATCGGCCAGCGCCAGGGCGGCGTGGTCGGCTCATTGCTTACTGGCGAGGCGGACTCCACCCAAGTAGCGCCATTATCGCAGCAGCAACGTGACAGTATAGGCTTAAATGGCCCGCAAAGCGGTGATTCCCTGGTTCACCTCAGGGCGCTCAAGGAGCAGATCCTGGCCCGAAGCCCGGGTGCTTCGGGCTACGTTCTGCCGGTGCTCCACTCGACCGTCGAGGTCGCAGCCAGCATCATCATCATCTTTTTCCTGGCTGTTTACATAGGGGCCGACCCCAAGCTCTATCGCGGCGGGATAATCGCCCTGATTCCGCACAGCAAACGAGTACGCGGCGAACAGGTGCTGGAGGCGATAACGCTCGCCCTGCGCCGTTGGCTCGTCACTCAGCTCGTCGCAATGGTGGTCATGGGCGTGGTCGCGACCGCCGTGCTCACGGCGCTGCAGGTACGCGCTGCGGTACCGCTCGGGATCCTGTCCGGCCTGCTGCAGTTCGTCCCCATGGCGGGGCCCATCATCAGCGCGGTGCCGGCGATCGCGATGGGCTTTGTGGATTCGCCTGAGAAGGCTGCGGCCGTGCTGGTCGCCTTCTACATCATCCACTTCCTCGAGAGCCATCTGCTGATCCCGCTCCTCATGAAGGAGGGAGTGAACCTGCCGCCGGTTCTCACGGTGCTTACGCAGGCCGGAATGGCACTCGCGTTCGGTGTCATGGGGCTGTTCGTCGCCGTGCCACTGCTGGTCCTGGTAATGATTCTCGTGAAAATGCTGTACGTCGAGGATGTGATCGGCGATCCGACTCCGTTGCCGTTCGTCGCCGAGCCGCCACCGCATCCGGATGCATGACAGGATAGGATGACGGACGAGACACCGCAGGCTCGGGGAGAACGCACAGGATCGCCGCTGCCGTTGTACGAGCGATTCCCCGCACTTCGCGCGATTCCACGCGTCTCGTTGTGCATCCTGCCGTCCCCTGTCGATCGCGTTACTGTCGACGGCGCCGAGATATGGATCAAGTCGGACGGGCTCAACGCAGCGGTTTGCGGCGGCAACAAGGCGCGAGCGCTCGAGTTCCTGCTCGCCGGTGTCGGCAGCGGCGACACTGTCATCACGACCGGCGGCGAGGGATCCACGCACGTGCTTGCCACCGCGATGCACGCACGCAGACTTGGCGCCCGTGTCATCGGCATACGATGGCGACATGACATGAATCACTCGGCGTACCGTGTCGCCGACATGATCTCCGATGAATGCGTGTCATCGCGCGTGTATGGCGGCGCGACGCGCGCGCTGCTCGCGGCACAGCTGGCCCGGCTCACTCAGCAATGCCATTACGTGCCGCTTGGCGGATCCACACCGATCGGCGTTCTCGCGCACGTCAATGCAGCGCTGGAGCTTGCGGAACAGATCCGCGCCGGAGAGTTGCCGCTGCCAGCGCGCGTAGTTGTTCCGCTCGGAAGCGGGGGGACCGTGGCCGGTCTGTCACTCGGATTCGCAATCGCGGGACTCGACATCGCGACGATCTGCGTTCAGGTGACGCCCGCCATTGTCGCCAACAGACTGCGGGTGCGGCGGCTCATCTCGCGAACCGCGCGCTTGATAGAACGATTGAGCGGAGAGCGCATTCCGCGCGTTCCAACGCATCTGCTCGGTGTCGTGCGCGACGCGTACGGCGGCGCATACGGCAGACCGCTTCCAGCTGCAACCGCGGCTGCGCGCTCACTCGCCGCGGCCACGGGAATTCAGCTCGACGACACCTATTCGGCAAAGGCGTTCGTGGTAGCACTGTCGCTTGCGCGCACTGCAAGCGGAACGACGCTGTTCTGGAACACGTTCGATTCGCGTTTGCTCTGACATTTCAGCGCTGGTACGCTCAGCACGCATCGGCCTGATCGGCGCGGCTCTTGCAAAACATTACGTGCGTCACAGATCAACCTTTCCGGGGAGGTTCAGATGGCAGCACGCAAGGCATCACGGTCGGGGCGAAAGTCTTCGGCTCACAAGACGTCGACCCGCAAGTCGACCCGCAAGTCGAGCCGGAAGTCATCCGGCAGGAAGTACAGCAGCAAGGCGAGCGCAACCGTTGGGAGCGCGATGCGCCGACGCAAGCACGGCACGCTCAAGACACGCGGCGGACGCAAGGTGACGAGCCGCAAGCAGGCACTCGCGATCGGAATAAACGAGGCGCGAGAAAAGGGTGAGAAGACGCCACGCAAGCGCGCGTCGAAGACGTCTGCCCGCAAGTCGGGCTCACGCAAGTCGGCCTCACGCAAATCCGCGCCACGCAAATCGGCTGCGCGGACCAGCGCCAGGAAGAAATCGACCGGCCGCAAATCTTCGGGCCGGAAATCCTCGGCCAGGAAGTCGTCGCGGTGACCCTTCATTCCCGCGAAAGCGGGGATGACGAAGAATCGAAAGGGAGGCCGTTCGAACGGTCTCCCTTTCGATTTCCAGTGGGTTGACGTGGCCGCCGCTGGCCGGCCGCGCAGTCTTGCGTAAATCATGTGTTGAGCATCGCGCGACCTTGTTGCAAATTGAGCCGATGAATGAGCCCCAGAAAGACGTAGTGACGAAGGCGGCGCCGGCACCGACGGTGTCGCTCTCAGCGGCGGAACGTACGCCGGCAGCCCGGGCTGGCGCTGTATTGTTCCGGCAGCGCGGCTGGTTGCCGATCCTCTTCCTCGGCATTCCCCTGGTCGCGCCGGGCTCGATGTCGCCGCAGCTCTGGGTGATCGGTATCGCTCTCGTGGTGGTGGGTGAAGCGTGGCGGCTCTGGGGCGTCGCCGCGGCCGGCACGTCGACGCGGCGACGCTCGCGCAACGTCAACAGACTCGTCACTTACGGTCCGTTCGCCTGGAGCCGCAATCCGCTCTACAACGGAAACTTCCTGATCTGGATGGGCTTCGCCGTAATCTCCGGCGTATTCTGGTTTCTGCCGGTAGCCATCGTTCTCTTTGCAATCGAGTACTCCCTGATCGTTCGGTTCGAGGAAGGAGTACTGGAGAGCACCTTCGACGGCGAATATCTCGGCTACAAGTCAGCGACGCCGCGCTGGATTCCACGTCCGCCCGCATCGCCCGCCGCTGGCGACTTCGACTGGCCGCAGGCGTGGCGCAGCGAAGTGAGCACCTTCATGCAATACGCGGTGCTCATCATCGCCTTCGTGATCAAGAGCCGTTACGGAATCGGCGGAAAGCCGATGCCCTGATTCGCAATCGGCGAATCAGCGTAACACATCGGCAAACGGCTGCAGCGATCCGTCGTTCGGCGCCGGTTGCAAACGAAGCAGCTTCGCAAGCAGATCGTACACGTCGACATTGGAGAACGACGGCATCGTCACTCCCTGCCTGAACGCAGGGCCGTGCGCCACGAATATCGCATTCATCGACGCATTCGCGTTGTCGTAACCGTGCGCACCGCCCTGAGGACCACGCCGAGGTCCGTGCATCGCGATCGTCCATCCATCATCAGCGACTGCTACGATCGGCGTGATCCGGCGCCCCTCGCTGTAGTGCAGACGCTCCGGAACATCGGCCTTGAGCCACGCACTCACATGCGGCAGCTTCCTGATCCTGGCAAGCAGCGCGGGCGCATCTCCATCACGCGGCGTAATCATGAGATCCGGCGACAGAGAAGTGATCCTGATCGACGCCGTGTCCACAACGTCGTCGAGATACACCACACGATCCGGTGACAGCTGCGACATGCCGTGATCGGAAACGACTATCAGATTCACCTTGTCGTACACGCCGCGATCGCGCAGCCCCCGCACGAGCCTGCCCAGCGCGCTGTCGGCGCGCGCCGCGGCCTCGGCAGTCTTTGGTGAATCCGGTCCCACCTCATGACCGGTATGGTCCGGCTCGTCGAAGTACAGCGTGATGAGCGACAGACGCTGCGCACCTGTGACATCGAGCCATGAAAGCACGGTGTCCACACGTGCATCGAACGGAACCTTCGCGTCGAACGGCTTCCACCTCGTCGGCCGAACGCTGTCGATCGCGACTTCGGATCCCACCCAGAACATCGACGCCGCGCGCTTGCCCTGCTTCTCCGCCGTGACCCAGATCGGCTGGCCGCCCCACCAGCGACTCTCCTTGGATGCAGCGTTGCTCATCGTGAACAGCGCCTTGAATTCCGGATCGTAGATCGTGTTGCCGACGATGCCGTGGTGCTCGGGATAGAGGCCCGTGACGATGGTGTAGTGATTCGGAAATGTCAGCGTGGGAAACGACGGGATCATCGCCTGAGCCGTGACGCCGTCGCGTCCGAGTGCATGGAGCGTCGGGACGGAGTCGGTGTCGAGATAGCTGCGTCGGAATCCGTCCATCGAGACGAGTATCACCTGTGGCGCGGCACCGGTTGCCGATACACCGGCCGCTGGCTGCACTGGCGCGGTGGCGCATGCTGAAACGAAGATTGCCAGCGTAGCGACGACTGACGCAGCGGCCGAGCGGTGCAACGATTTCATCTGGGTTCCGATTGGGGAGTGCGTTGGGGATGCTGCGGCGAGCCCGGGAACAGCAAAGGCGCCCGAAGGCGCCCCGCAAATACGAAGAAAGACGACTCTACCGTTGAGGCTTTCCAGGTGGATTGGGCCCCTTGAACACGTCCGCGTTGAGCGCGATGTACGACCGCAAGTTCTGCGGAACGTCTTCTTCCGGGAAGATGGCCGTCACGGGACATTCCGGCTCGCATGCACCGCAATCGATGCATTCATCCGGATGGATATATAGCTGCTTCTCGCCCTCGTAGATGCAATCCACGGGGCAGACGTCGACGCAAGCACGGTCCTTCACGCCGATGCAGGCTTCAGTAATTACGTAGGGCATTTCACGGGGTTGGTTCGGCCTTCTATGAAGCGATTGGTCAATCCTAAGAAAGATAGGCCCGGGGGACCAGATTTCAACGCCAGGGCGGGACGTTGCCCTTCCACTCCAGCTCCGGGTTGTCCCTGAAGAACGTCGCTTTTCGCCCGATCACCTGCACCACCTCGGCGCCGGTCGCGTCGGCGAGCGCGCCGGCGACTTCCTTGATAGGCGCACTCAGATTGCGGCTGATATCCACCTTCACGAGCTCGTGCGTTCGAAGCACGTCGTCCATCGTTTTTACGATCGCGTCGGTGACTCCGCCGTGCCCGACGTGAACCAGCGGACTCAATCGCTGCGCCTCGGCGCGCAGATTCGCTCGCTCCTTACTGTTCATTGCTCGCGCGCACCTGTCCAGGAATTGTAAAGAACGGTCTGACGTCGACCGCCGGACTGTTCCAGTAATCGTGCCGATCGGGATCGCGCCGCATTACCTGAAAGTGCAGATGCGGCACGGGCGCGTTTCCCGTCATACCAACATAACCGAGCAGTTCGCCCTGCGAGACATGCTCGTTCGGTACCAGGCCGTCCGCGTATCCTTCGAGATGCGCATAATAGAATATGAAACGGCCAGTTTCATCCATCATGTAGATGGTGATCCCGCCCAGCGCATTCCTGCTCAGCCGCATGATGGTACCGGACTCGGCGGCCACCACTCTCGTCCCCTTTGGAACCAGAATGTCACTCGCACGATGGGTCCTTCCGTTGTCGCGCCGGTCGTTGAAGCTGTCCGAAACGCCGCTCGGCTGAACCCCTTCGACGGGAACCATCAGCGGATTGGCATCGAAATAGGATGTGTCGTCAGCGTCCGCCGGCACCCTTGCCGTTCCGCCGGATGGATATGACTCCGGCACGGGAGCGGGTAGCGGTGGAAGTGGACGTATGCTCGCTCCACACCCGGCCATCGCGACCAGCGCAACGATCATCGCATTTCTTCGCGCGACTTCGAGCGGACTTCTCATCTACGATCAGATTTCCGCGCCAACGCCGGTGAGCGTCACGCTCGTCGTCCACAGCCTTTCCTGCAGCGCCACGTCGTGACTCAATGCACTTGTCCCCGCCGGCTTGCACTTGTCAAAGTACTGCCCCGTCACGCCTTCCACATCAGGCGACGCGGCAAGATACACGGTGGTACGCGCGCCTTTCTCCGGCGAGAGCATGAGCCACCGACTCAGAAAAGCGAGGATGGGAACATCCCGCCATATCTCCGTCGCGACGACTCCTGGATGCAGAGCGTTCACCGTAACGCCGCTTCCTGCGAGCCTGCGCGCAAGTGCGTACGTGAACATCAAATCCTCCAGCTTACTATCGGAGTACATGCGAATGTTGCTGTAGCTGCGCTCACCCTGGAGATTGTCGAAGTCGAGTCTGCCGCGCCGATGCGCACCAGATGAGACATTGACGATCCGGGCGCTACCAGCGGCACGCAATCCCGGAAGCAGCAGATGAGCGAGCATGAAATACGCGAGATAGTTCACCGCGAAGGTGCGCTCGATGCCATCTACCGTCAACTCGCGATGCTTGAGCGCAACGCCGGCATTGTTGACCAGTACGTCGATCCGGGGATGCGCGGCGAGAATTGCCGCTGCAATGGAGCGTACGTCCGATTGTGAGGAGAGATCGGCAATGGACAGCTCTGCACTGCCTCCGTGTCCGCCCTGCAGCGCCGCTGCCGCGATCTCTTCAAGAGCACGCTCGCCCCTGGCTCTATCGCGGCACACCATCACGATTCGCGCGCCGAGCGCCGCGAGCGCCGCGGCGGCGGCCTTGCCGATGCCCGTGTTTGCGCCCGTGATGACACAGGTCTTTCCGTGCATCGATGTGGTGACGGGGTTACAGGCGCTCATCCAATCTCGCTTGCATCTGGAGTGACAGGCAGGGATATACATCCCTGCCCCACCGGCGCGGACCATCGATGCGCGAATGATCGGTCGTAAGAGTAGCTATTCGCAGGTCTGTCCCCGGTATCGTCGCTCTCCGGAACGCCGATGCTCAACCATCACCAAAGATGCCAGATCAAGGTGGGGCAAGGATGTATCCTTGCCTGTTACTTGGAATGCAATCTAGACCGGATCGATGACCTGCACCTAGATCACGCCGTTGGTCGTGCCGGTGCCGTTCTGAATCGACATTGGCGAATCCAGCTTCACGACCACCTGTCCGCCACTCGGCAGGCACGCATCGTACTTCTCGGTCTGGTGTGCCAGTACCGCGCCCGCCGCGGCGCCGCCGGCGGCGCCGATGATCGTGCCCTTGGTCTTGGACCGGCCGCCGAGTATGCGTCCGAGAATCGCGCCCACGACCGCACCGCCGGCCACCTTGGTCGCGTCGTTGTTATCGGCCGCCTTCACCTTTTCGACGCCGGCGCTGACGATCTGGCCATTCACAGGATAGGTCTTGCCGCCGTACGTGATCGAGCGCACAACCAGGCCGATGTTCATGTTCTCGCCGGCCTGATTGCTTCGGCCGAGCGAAGTGATTTCCAGAACCGCCGTTGCACCCGCTGGAATCACGACGCCGTTGGATCCCGACACAGCCTCGGCGAGCGTCGCCGTTATGCGGTCGCCGACGCTGTTGGTGTTGGTGCAGACGCGCTGTCCGGAGCTGAGCGAGAGATTGGTTCCGGCTGATACGACTCCCACCCTCCCCTCGGTGTTGGCAGCGGTCGAAGGCGCCTTGACGACTGTGTTACCGGACGGTGTGGTGACCCGTGCGGGCGCCTGAGCAACCGCTGGGGCCTTTGGCTCCGGTGCGGGAGTGCGTCTGCGTGGAGGCGGTGCGACGGCGACACGCTTTTTCTCGACTACCGCGGCGCGGGGCGGCGCCGGCGGCGGTGTTGTGGGAACGTCCTTGAGCTGCGGCTGCGCGGCCGTATCGTTGTTCGCGAGCTGGAGATCGCGCGAGAGCGACGAGTCCTGCGCCAGAGGATCCTGGGCTGATTTATTGTCGCTCTTGTTGCATGCAGCAGCGGCGAGCAGCGCTATTGCACAGATCGCCGCGGGACGAATTGATCTCATTGAGTTTTTAGGTTCGCCTAGTAATTGCCACGAAGGATTGGACCGCGCTGATTGATCAAGATAGTTCCACCGCGGCCGTGACGTCCGCGAGGATCGCAGTGATCGCCATCGACCACTCCGCCACGTAAAATTGCACCGCCGATCGCGCCGATGATTCCAGCGAGCCCACCACCGCTGTGCGTCGATCCCGACTCACCCGATGGATAGGAGACGTCGACGGGTTGCGGGCGCGGCGTAGCGACAGCTGGCTGATCCACCGGAGCGGGAGTGGTGGAGGCGACATCGGAACTGGTGGCCGCAGGCTCGGACGTGGTCGTGGCCACGGGCAGAGGTGGAAGCGCGGCAGCTGGCGATGGCGTCACATCACGATGCGTCACGCGACTGCTGACCAGTCGCGTCGATTTGCTGGACGATCGAAGTTTCGCACGTCCCTGGGGCGACAGCTCCTCGGGAGACACGACTGTCTGCACACCGGCATGGGGTGCGAGTGCCAGCACATCGTTGGTCTTGGCAGTAGCCAGGTCCTTCGCCAGATCATCGCTCATTCTGGCGTCCTTTCCCTTGCACGCGGCAACGCTCAACAGAACCGCGGCGGAAGCGAACAGCGACCCGTAACGCATGTGTCCTCCAGCGGACGTCCTTCGACCATATTTCAACCCGCGTACTCAACCCCCGGTGCAAACCAAGGTTCCATCCTCATGATCCGAAATCTGGCGAAGATCGCAGCCCTCGCGGGACTGGCCGGACTGGCCGGACTGGCCGGACCAGGCTGCTCCTCCGGCTCCGCACCAGGGGTGACCGCCCTCCAGCGCATCGCGGCGCAACGGGCGATCCGGACCGAGGTCGAGGCTGCCTACGACTTCACCCGACGGGACGTTCCCGGGAACCTGATGGCCCTGTACGCCCCCACCGGACCCATCCTGTCGGCCAGTGGCGGGCGGATCACGACGTCGCGGGATTCGCTCCGGGCTGGCATCCAGGCATTCTGGACCAATGTCGGGCAAAATATGCGCGATGCGCACGTGGAGTGGACGGCGATGCACATCGACGTACTCGCCCCAAGAGTGGCCGTAATGACCGCAACGTACAGGATACCGCACAGACAGCCGAGTGGGCTGCCGCACGTGATCGGGGGCGCCTGGACCGCCGTTTTCGTGCTGCGAGGCGGGCACTGGTACATCGTGGATGAGCATCTGTCCGACAATCCGTTCGCATCCTGACCACGCCCGGATGGCGCCGCAATCGCGGCATGCGTAATCGCATGCTGACAGGTCGGTCGCAGCGTGACGATACTTGCCAGAAGCGACGGAAGGGCCGGACCGACCGGCTCCGGTGTGCCCTTTGCAGAACCAGGATCGTCAGAACTGACAATGTCGGAAGCGAAAGCGGCAGGCACGCCCTATCTGATTCACGCCTACGAGCACAAGGCGTACCCGATCCCCGCGGATCATCCGCTCTCGATCGGGCGGGAGACGGCGTGCGACATCACCGTCAACGAGGTGGCCGTATCGCGCCATCACGCGGAGATCCGGCAGGAAGGCGACGCCTTCGTTCTGCATCCCGTCGGGTCGACGACCACGGTGATGAACTCGATGCCGGTTCTAGCTCCGCAGCCTCTCCAGGAAGGCTCGACGTTCCTGGTCGGGTCCATGAAGTTCATCTTCACACGAGAGCGGCTTCCGGTCGCGATGAAGATCGCGACCCCGGTGGATCGTCCGGCTACAGTCGACGGCAGACGTCCTACGCTGACATTTCCGGGCCAGCCGAACGCGCCTGAGATTCAGCAGCCGTCAAACGGCCTCAAGCTGATGCCGCTCGTCCTGGTGGCCGTCGTGGTGATCGTCGGCGGCGCGGCGTACTGGGCGTTGAATCTGAGGTAGCGCAGGGACGCGGCGCAGCTGAAGCCGCGGTGGCACGCGAAGAGACAGGCGCGGATACATCCGCGCCCTACCTGCGCCATCATCATTTACGCCTGCAACGCGACGGTGATTCTTCGGGTCGTTATCGGTGGAGCCCCGCCTGCGGCGAAGATGACGGACAACCAGCTACGCACCCACAGCGAACCGCTCGAACGCGAGCTTCTCCAGCTCGTCGCGCACCGCGGGAATCGTCAACTCTTCCAGCACTTCGGCCGCGAACGCGTAGGTGAGCAACCGCAGCGCTATCTCCGGCCCGATGCCGCGACTCTTGAGATAGAACAACGCTGTCGAATCTACCGGACCGATCGTGGCGCCGTGCGTGCACTTGACGTCGTCGGCGTAAATCTCGAGCTGTGGCTTGGTATCGACGCGCGCACCGTCCGAGAGAAGCAGATTGTTGTTGCTCTGCTTGCCGTCGGTCTTCTGTGCTTCGGGCCTGACGTACACCTTGCCATTGAAGACCGCGTGCGACTCGCCGTCCATGACGCCCTTGTACAGCTCGTGGCTGGTGCAGCTCTCCTTCGCGTGAATGACGCTCGTCTGGTGATCCACGGTCTGCTCGCCATTCACGAGATACAGTCCATCCAGTGAAACGTGCGAGCCTTCGCCGTCGAGCAATGTCGCGATGTTCGTGCGCGAGAGATCGGCGCCGACCGCGAACGAGAATGCCTCGTAGGCACAGTCGCGGCCCTGATTGGCGTACCAGGATCCGACGTGGTATGCGCGGAGGCTCTCGCGCTGGATCTTGTAATGCCTGAGTCGCGCGCCATCGGCGACGTACACTTCCGTCACCGCATTGGTGAGATAGTTGGCGTTGCCGAGCGAGACATAGCTCTCCACGACGGTCGCCTCCGCGTGGTGTTCCATCACGATCAGGTTGCGCGGTGACAGCAGTGCGCCCTGGGCGGAATCATCGGACACGAAGATGAGATGCACGTTGCGTGGCGCCACGGTGCCGGCCCCTACTTGCACGAATGCGCCGTCGCCGGAAAATGCCGAATTGAGCGCGGTGAATGCGTGCGTGCGCGTGTCGGCGAGTCCGCCATGATGCTGCTCGATCACGCGTGCGTATCGTTCGTCGGACAACGCGCGGCGCAGCGGACCGGCGTACAGTTTGGCGCTCGCCTCGACATCCGACAGATGAGCGACGAAGTTCCCGTTGAGGAACACCAGCGTCTGCCATTCGCCTGCAAAGCGGAACTGCTCGATGTCGCGCTCGGCCAGCGCCGAAGACGCCGTTGCGACGGGAGCGTAGCTCTGTTCGAGGAGCGAGGCCACGCTGGTGAAGTGCCAGTCCTCGTTCTTCGTGGTAGGAAATCCGAGCGTCGCGAAGTTCTCGATCGAGGCGCGACGTTGCGCGCCGAGCCATTGCGGCTCGCTGGCGCGATCGACGTCGTCGAAGAGCGCTACGTATTCGGCGGCGCGCGCGTCGCGCGTTGCGACGGGCATCGGTGCGCCTGCGCGTCCGACTTCTGGCGAGTCGGGGTCCTGCGTCAGAACGACGTCAGTCATGACCTGGGTCATGCTGCGTCGAGCAGCCAGTCGTAACCGCGCTCTTCCAGCTCCAGCGCGAGCTCCTTGCCACCGGAGCGGACGATGCGGCCGTTGGCGAGCACGTGCACGAAATCGGGCACGATGTAGTTCAACAACCTCTGATAGTGCGTCACCACGATCGTGGCATTGTCGGGGCGGCGCAACGCGTTCACGCCACCGGCAACGATGCGCAGCGCGTCGATGTCGAGACCGGAATCGGTCTCGTCGAGGATCGCGAGCTTGGGCTGCAGCACGGCCATCTGCAGAATCTCGTTGCGCTTCTTCTCACCACCGGAGAAGCCGGCATTCACCGATCGGTTGAGCATCGATGCGTCCATTTCCACGAGCTTCATGCGCTCCTCGATGAGGTCGAGGAACTCGAGTGGATCGACTTCGTCCTCACCGCGGGCCTTGCGAATCTCGTTGTACGCCGAGCGAAGGAAGTAGGCGTTGGTGACGCCGGGAATCTCGACCGGGTACTGGAACGCGAGGAATATTCCCTTCTGTGCGCGCACTTCGGGTTCCATCTCCAGCAATTCCTCGCCGTTGTAGATCGCCGAGCCGCCGAGCACTTCGTATGCGGGGTTGCCGGCGAGCACCTGCGCGAGCGTGGATTTTCCGGAGCCGTTGGGCCCCATGACTGCGTGCACTTCGCCGGGCTTGATGTTGAGATCAATTCCCTTGAGGATCTCGCGTTCGGCGATTCCGGCACGGAGGGCGGTTATATCGAGCATTACTTGTGTCTGAATTGAAGATGTATTGTGCTGGCGACCGACATCAACCAACGCTCCCTTCGAGCGTGATTCCGAGCAGCTGCTGCGCCTCGAGCGCGAACTCCATCGGCAGCTCCTGAAATACCTCCCGGCAGAATCCGCTCACGATCATCGATACCGCCTGCTCCGCGCTTATTCCGCGCTGCTTGCAGTAGAAGATCTGATCCTCGCCGATCTTGGACGTGCTTGCTTCGTGCTCGACCGTTGCCGTGCGATTGGCGACTTCGATGTACGGGAAGGTGTGCGCGCCGCAGCGATTTCCGATGAGCATGGAATCGCACTGCGTGTAGTTGCGCGCGTTGTCCGCGCGCGGCATCACCTGCACGCGTCCGCGATAGCTGTTGTTGCCGTGACCCGCCGAGATTCCCTTGGAGACGATCGTCGACTTGGTGTTCTTGCCGATGTGGATCATCTTGGTGCCGGTGTCGGCCTGCTGATGATTGTTCACCACGGCGACGGAGTAGAACTCGCCGACCGAATTGTCGCCAACGAGCAGCACGCTGGGATATTTCCACGTGATCGCGGATCCCGTTTCGACCTGCGTCCACGAGATCTTCGAATTGACGCCCGCGGCCTTGCCGCGCTTGGTGACGAAGTTGTAGATGCCACCCTTGCCCTCGGCGTCGCCGGCGTACCAGTTCTGCACCGTGCTGTACTTGACCGTCGCGTTGTCCAGAGCGACCAGCTCGACCACCGCGGCGTGCAGCTGGTTGGTCGACCGCTTGGGAGCGGTGCATCCTTCCAGATAGCTGACCGATGCAGCTTCGTCGGCGATGATGAGCGTGCGCTCGAACTGGCCCGTATCCGCCGCGTTGATGCGGAAATACGTGGACAGCTCCATCGGGCACTTCACGCCCTTGGGGACGTAGCAGAAGGATCCGTCGCTGAACACGGCGCTGTTGAGCGCCGCGAAGAAGTTGTCGCTGTACGGAACGACCGAGCCAAGATACTTGCGAACGAGCTCGGGATGCTCCTGCACGGCTTCACCGAAGGAGCAGAAGATCACGCCATGCGCGGCGAGCTCTTCCTTCATCGTGGTTCCAACGGAGACGGAATCGAAGATCGCGTCCACTGCGACGCCGGAGAGGAACTTCTGCTCGTTGAGCGAGATCCCCAGCTTCTCGTACGTGCGCACCAGCTCGGGGTCGACCTCGTCAAGCGATTGCAGCGGCTTGACGCTGGTCGGCGCCGAGTAATAGCGAGCCGCCTGGTAGTCGATCGGCGGATACTTGACGTTGGGCCAGTGCGGCTCCTTCATCGTCAGCCAGCGACGATATGCCTTGAGACGCCAGTCGAGGAGCCACTCGGGCTCGCGCTTCTTCGCGGAGATCAGGCGGACCACGTCCTCGCTCAGGCCCGGCGCGACGGTGTCCGACTCGATGTCGCTTACGAAGCCGTACTGGTACTCACGGTTGACGAGTGACTCGATTGCGGTGCTCATTACTGCGTCTAACTCCTTGGCGTTACTGCACTTTCGCGTAGATTGATGTAAAGGTAAGTGATTTTGTCGGCTTTTTGTAGATAAACGATGCCATACCGCTCAGACTTCCCCCTGCTGGCCGCCAATCCGGCACTGCACTATCTCGATTCGGCTGCTTCGGCCCAGAAACCGAAGGTCGTGCTGGACGCGATCCGCGACTATTACGAGCGCAGCTACGCCAATCCCAACCGGGGCGCCTATTCACTCTCGGTGGATGCTACGGAACGGTATCATCTTGCCCGCAGGCGCATCGCCACCTTTCTGGGCGCGAAGGATCCCGACACACTGATCTTCACCCGCGGGACGACCGAAGCGCTGAATCTTCTCGCAACTTCGTACACTCGTTCGACTAGCCTGTCGAACGATCGTTCAGGTGCCGAGATCGTGGTGACGGCGATGGAGCACCACTCCGACTTCGTCACCTGGCAGCAGGCGGCGCTGGCGACGGGAGCCCGGTTCCGGATCTGCGAGCTGACGCCGGACGGGCAGATCGATCTCGATATGCTGGCCTCGATGCTCGGGTCACGAACCCGGGTGGTCGCATTTGGCCACGTCTCCAACGCGCTGGGGACGGTGAACCCGGTGAGCCGGATAGCTGCGATGGTACGCGACCGGTGCGATGCGATGATCGTGTGCGACGGTGCCCAGGGGGCGCCCCACATCCGCGTCGGGTTCGACGATCTCGGGGTGGATGCGTACGCCTTCAGCGGCCACAAGATGGGCGGGCCCATGGGACTGGGCGGCCTCATCGCGAAACGCGAGCTGTTGGAGCGAATCCCGCCGTATCAGTTCGGCGGAGACATGATCGAATTCGTGCACGACGATACGACCACGTGGGCGCCGCTGCCGCACAAGTTCGAGGCGGGGACCCCCAATTCCGCCGGCGCGGTCGGCCTCGCCGCGGCGGTGGAATATCTGGACGCGATCGGGATGGAAAATGTCCAGGCCCACGAGCAGAAGCTGGTCGCACTGGCTCAGCAGCGTCTGGAAGAGCTGGGCGACGTCACGATCTACGGTCCACCGCCGGCGCAGCGCAGTGGCGTCATCTCGTTCAACGTCGCCGACGTTCACGCGCACGACCTTGCGACGATTCTGGACAGCACCGGCGTCTGCATACGCTCCGGTCATCACTGTGCACAACCGCTGATGCGCCGGCTCGGCGTGAGCTCGACCGCACGTGCGTCATTCTACATCTACAACGACGAGAGCGACGTGGATGCGCTGGTGGCGGGGGTGAGGGAGGCGATGACGATGTTCGCGGAAAGCGGGACGGCATAGCGACAGGCACAGGTGCATCCGTGCCCCACCTTCGCTTGCCAGGCATCCCGCTCTAGAACCGGAACGAAATCCCGAGCTGGTACGTGATGAAATCCGCGGCTGACTGGTGCGGGGTGATGATGATTCCGTACTGGCTGTTCGGATCATCCATTATGTCGCCCTTCGTCAGATATCTGGCGCTCGAGATCGAGTTGTAGCGCGCGCCGACGTTGAGTGACATCGGTGAGCTGCCGGATGTCAGTGGGACGTTGAAGCCAGCGCCGCCGGTGTATGCGAGCGAGTTGTCGCTGTAGTTGGTGGTCTGCGCGATCTGCTGGGAATTGTCGTCCGTCGTGAGCGAGGTCTGTGTAAAGAAATAGGCCAGGCCGATACCGGCGTTCACGTATGGCCGCACGCGACCGAGCGGGAGCGTCAACTGCGGGCCGACGCTCGCAACGAAGATGTTGTTGGAGGTTTCTTCGCGCACGATGATCCGGCGCACGCTGGAGCTGAACGGCACGTAGTGCGTCTCGTTGCCGTAGTTGATGAACCCGGCATCGACACGAATCCCGACGATCGCCTGAGGGTCGAGTCCAAAGACGAAATGTCCGGCGCCTCCGAATCCCTGGCGTACATTCTGGCGAAAATCACCGATGGGTTGCGCGTACTCGAACGCAGCCCCTGCTTCCATGCGCGGCGTTTCTCGCAGACTCATCTGCGCACTCGACACGGAAGGGATCGCGAACGCAAGCACCGCGCAGGCGCCGAGGTGCCGGCCCATCAACTGGTGCATCAACTGGTGCATCAACCGGTGCATCGAGCCGAAATTCACGATTCCTTCCCCCTCCGTCGATCAACGTTTGGTCCAGACCAAAAGTACCCCGCATCCGTTGGACTGGTACTTCATGGGTGCTTCGCCGAGTCCGGCGTAAATCTCCATTCCCGCAACCTGTTGCGGTGGGACGATGTCATCCAGAGTCTCGTAACCGTCCTGCATCTGCATGCCATCCACGTACACAACTGGGACACATCCACCGCGCATAAGGATTACGTGGCCGAAGCTGCTGCCAGGCATCACCTGGATTCCAGGTGTCGTTCGGAGCGCATCGGTGGCGGTGATCGCATTCTTGAGCGCGTTGTCCGATGCAGTGATGTAGTGCCCCATTCCGGTGCGTGATCGCTCCAGGAAGCCCATTATGTCATTCGGCGCGCGTGATGGCTTGCCCATGATCACCACGCGTGACAGTTGTTGCACGCGATCCTTGAACTCGAGATCGACAGTTGCCGGTGTTTGCGGCGACAGGTCGACGGCGGCGCGCTGGGGTTCGTAGCCGAGCATGCGAGCCTCGACGCTGAAGGTGCCTGCGGGAAGACCGGTGAGCGTGAAGCGACCGTCGGCCCGGCTCCTGGTTTCGAGGCCGGTTCCCCACACCATTATCGTGGCGCCATGCATCGGCTTTCCGTCGGCGCCATGTACGAGACCCGATAGATCCGCCGAGCCGCGCAGGAGCGTGGTCGCACGTTGTACATCGGCGCTCACGCTCGAGTTGGAGTCGGTGCGCACTGCGACGGCGGAGCTGGAATCGCCGAGCGAGAAATCGCGTCGCGTTATGCCACCGATCGGGATTCCGACCTCGACGAGTCCGGATCGTCTTGCGCCCAGTTCCGCGCTCGCCAGCACGGTGTCGGCGCCGGGCAGCTTGCATATGCGATAGCCGCCATCCTCTCCCGTTTGCACGGGCACTCGTCGCGACTCTGAAACGAGGCCACGTTTGTCGATCACTATTTCGCGCCAGGTGACGACGACCTTGGCGTTGCCGATCGGCAGGCCGGACGCAGCGTCTCGCACGACACCGGCGATCGCGCCGGACGAGTCACTCGCTGGCTGCTCACCGCACACCGCCGCCATGATCCGCGCGGGGCCCGGAATCACCAGTTCGAGCACGTTGTCGCCGGCGTGAATCGTCGCCGATCTGAGCGGGGGCTCGATGCCGAGCGCGTCGACGGATGGGTGGAAGAAGCCGGCCGTGTAGCGGCCTGGCGCCATCGCTGGAATGCGGAATCGTCCGAGCGAGTCGGAGCGCACGGTGTACGCTCGCGTGCGGTGATCGACATCCACGAGCTGCACCTGAGCTTCCGCCAGCGGAGCGTTGGTTACGCTATCGTACACAGTGCCCGTAAGGCTCGCCGTCTCGCCGGTATCGGA
Organism: Gemmatimonadota bacterium; assembly: GCA_040388625.1. NCBI lineage: Bacteria > Pseudomonadati > Gemmatimonadota > Gemmatimonadota bacterium. Next base: position 638,725 of record JAZKBK010000006.1, read on the forward strand.
GCGTTGTCGCGTGGAGCGCGCAATGCGCGCTCGGCCCGCTGTGGACGCTCGGGAAGTCGCTGGTGAGAAGAGCATCACCGCAAAGAGAATCGGAATCGCCGCCAACATTGTAAATCGGTCGTTTCGCACGCTGGCGCTGGTGTGGCTGGCGTGGCGGGTACTGGTGCGGCGTTTCAACTGGGCGATTCGCATGGTGTTGTTGGGTGAGCAGTCGCAGGAAATGTGTGGCTCGAATGGTGCTGCCGCCACGCGCCTGAAAGAATTTTGTGATGCCTTTCCTTACGTGCGAGCACCTGCCGGCGTCAGCGGATGGCTGGAAGAGCGCCGAGTATATTTGAGGTGGAATGGCAGACGCATCGCTGACGGCGCTTTATCAGGACATCATCCTGGATCACTATCGACGTCCCCGGAACAAGGGAACGCTGGAGCACGCGAGCATCTCGGTCCCGATGCGGAATCCGCTCTGCGGTGACGAGATCACGCTGGAGCTGGAGATGAACGGCGACGAGGTTACCGATCTCCGGTTCACGGGCCGCGGATGCTCCATCTCGCAGGCCTCCACCAGCATGATGACGGAGATGGTCAAGGGCAAGCGTGCCAGCGAGATCGGCCAGATCGGCGAGCGGTTTCGCGCGATGGTGATGGGCGATGCCGACGCCGCAGCGGATGCGACGCTCGGCAGGGCCAGGGCGCTCGCTGGCGTCGCGCGTTTTCCCGCACGGGTCAAGTGTGCGCTGCTGGCGTGGAACGCACTGGAGCGGGGTCTGGCGAGTGCTGCGTCGCAACACGGCGAGACCGACGGGGAAGAAGGCTGATGTACGCGATCGCGATCATCCGGTATCGCCGGCCACTGGATGAGGTGCTGACCGTGACCGACGAGCACCGCGCGTATCTGCGCACTCTGTACGACGGCGGAACATTGCTTGCATCAGGACCACTGGATCCACGCAGTGGCGGAGCTTTGCTGTTGCGCGTGCCGGACGATTCGGTGAACGAAGCACTGGATGCGATTCGCGACAACGATCCTTACGTTAAGAAGGGGATGGCGCAGTACGAGCTGCTTCCCTGGGCGCCTTCTACAGGACTGGAGAAGCTCAACCGGCTCTAGGATGCGACGATGCCTGGCACTCGATGGGTTCTCAGTGTCTGCTGTCTCATTGTCCCGGCAACCGCGCAGTCGCAACTGCAGCGCGGAGACTCTCTTCGTGTACTGAGCGAAGCGCATTCAGCGCAGAGCCGTTTCGAGCGTGGCCGGCGCGAGTCGCTCCCTCGTACAGGACAGCCGGACAGCCATCCATGCGAGACGCTGATCGGTCGCATGTGCCACTGGCGCGAGGACGGTTCGGAGAATCCGCGCCCCGAGACAGGGTCGATTGTGAGAGCCCGGCAGTCACTCATCGCGACGCTCGCCAGACTCAACGCCGTCTCGCCTGGCGACGATTGGATCGCGGGAGAGCGCGTGCGATACATGATCGAAGCCGGCGAGGATTCGGCTGCGGTGTCGGTCGCGCGGTCGTGCGCGCCGCCGCGCTGGTATTGCAAAGCGCTGCTCGGCTACGCACTTCACGCGTCGGAGCGATATGGCGATGCGGCTGCGGCATTCGACAGCGCGCTTGCGAAGATGCCGGCGGATGAGCGCTGCAGGTGGAACGACATTTCGGTGCTGCTCGACGACGACGAGCGCGCGAGTTACGATGCATTGCCGTGCGGACAGCGTGATTCCGTGGAGCAGCGCTTCTGGGATCTGGCGAAGCCTTCGTTCGCGGTTCAGGGGAACGACCGGCGAACCGAGCATTTCTCGCGCGTGCTGCTCGCCGACCTCTCCGAAACCGCCGCGAACGCATACGGACTGCCGTGGGGTGATGATTTACGGGAGATGCTCATCAGATATGGCGAGCCGCTCTGGTACAGTGTTGCGTGGCCGGGACCATACACGACATTCCAGACTCCAATTGGCCACGACCGCCTTCCGAGTTTTCACTTCGCCGCGGAAATGGAGGGAGACAGCGCACGCTGGGACGCCTACGCACCGGTCGCGAGGGAACTCTACGCGCCGCCGTACATCGACACGCTGGCGCCGCTCGACGCACAATTCGCGATGATGAAACGCGGAGATTCGGCGCTCGTGGTCGCCGTCTATTCCGACACGACACTGGGCCGCGCCATGCTCGGCGTATCAGGCACTTCGGGCGATACGAGCGGAGCGAGCGAGCATCACGGACATGTGCGTCGCGCACACAGCAGGTGGAAAGGAGAGATGGTTGCGATGGAGGCGTTCGATCCCGTACGGCTGCGCGATGCCCGAGCGCGAGTATGGCTGGCGCCGCCGCATCATGCCACAGGCGCGCCGGATCTCTCGACCCTGCTGCTGTTCGCGGCCGATACCAGCGCGACTGTCGAAACGCTGGAGGATGCACTGGCGCACGCTCTCACATCGACCGACCTGCACGGAGCGCGACGACTGGGATTGTACTGGGAAGAGTATGGCGCGACAAAACCGGATTCATCGAGCGGACCTCACGTGTCGGCGATCGATGCGGATTCGCAATCTGTTGCTGGGCCAGATTCATCATCGGATTCATCGTCGGTGCTCGTAACGGTTACCCGTATCGATGGCGGAGCGCTTAGATGGCTAGGCCAGGCTCTTCACATTACGGGTCGCGATTCTCCGCTCGCAGTCAAGTGGCACGATACGTACGCTAGCAGTGGCATTGCATCGCATTCGGTGGTGCTGGATCTGGCACAGTTACCAGGGGGAGCGTATCAGGTATCAGTTGCTGTCGGTTCCGATGATTTGCACCGGACCCGGATATCGCGCGAGATCAGGTTGCGATAGAGGCCGCACGCAGCTCACCATCGTTCATTTCGAACCGTTGCGTTGCGAGGATCGCGTCTGATTCCACGTGAGTCACGTGAACGACTGTGAATCCCCATTCGCGCTGGAGCGAGGCAAACTCGGTCAGCGCCGCTGTACGGCGCGTGACATCGAGGGCTGAGAAGGGCTCGTCCAGCAACAGGACGGACGGACGCGCGGCGAGAGCGCGACACAATGCAACGATCTGGCGCTCGCCGCCGCTCAGCGACGACACGAACCGCTGCATCAGATGATCCACTCCGAAGCGCCGTGCGAGATCATCCACGATTCCCTGCCCGACCGCGCCGTATTCGATGTTCCGGCGGGCATCGAGATGCGGAAAGAGATAGCCGTGTTGTGGCACGAGACCGATCCCGCGCGATTCCGGTGGCGCGAATGTAACGTCCACGTCGCCCGCTATCACGTGCCCGGACGTCGGCATGGCTGCTCCGGCCATCACCTCGAGCAGCGTCGTCTTTCCGGACGCCGTCGGCCCCGTGATGACTGCATGGCCACCCGCTGGAACAGTGAGCGATACGTCACGCAGCTGGAAACTGCCGACGCGCGTACAGATTGCGCGGCACTCGACCATCACACTGCCTCGTTGCTTCGGTCGTATCGCAAGGCGCGCAGCGCCAGGAGTGGCACTATCGAGACGACGACAAGCGTCGCCGCGATCGGAAGTGCGTCGCGCAATCCACCGGTGGTGAAGCGATCGTAGCTCAGCACGCTTACAACCTTCGGGTTGTACGCCAGCACGACGACCGCTCCGAACTCACTCACTGCGCGCGCCCACGTTACGATCGCCGCCGACGCCAGGCCGCGACGCGCCATGGGGAACGTAACCCTGCGAAACGCAGACCACGACGTATCGCCGAGCGTCCGCGCGACGAACTCGTAGCGCCTGTCCACTCGTGCGAACGCTTCGCGCGCGGCGCTCACGTACAGCGGCGCGGAGACGAAGAGCATCGCCGCGACGATTCCCGCCGGAGTACCGACCACGCGCAACCCCATATCCAGCAGCGTGCTACCGAACGCCGTATCCCGGCTGACCAGCAGCAGGATCGCGATTCCCGCCACCGGATGCGGGATCAACAGCGGGAGATCGACTATCGCGGCGATCAGTGCGCGGCCGCGGAATTTCGCCCGCGACAGCGCGTACGCGATCGGAGACCCGCACAACGCCGCGAGAAATGTCGCTACGGTCGCTGTTACGAATGTTGTCTCCAGAGCCTCGATCATGTCGCGATCGCGCAGCGCGCTTCCGATCCCTGCACCGCCCAGTACGACGAGAAGTATTATGGGGACGGCAAGAAACAGCAGCAACATCGCACCCAGTGCCCACGCGCCGACGTGCGCGATCGTTAGTCTGGACGTGGCGGTGTGCACTGACGTGTCAGGGCGCGTGCGTTTGCGGCGCGGGTGTCGTCTGCGGATTCGGATTCACAGGGGGGTGCGCCGAATCCGGGACCGCGGGCCGAGGAGTTGGTGATGCGGGCGTGATTGCTGGGGCCGAAGTGGTGGACGGTACGGGCACCGTGATCACCGGCGGCGTCGGACTGGCGAGGATCGGAGACTCGACGACGATCTTGCCACCGAGGTAGCCCGTGTATGAAACGGCGCAGACGGAAATGAGAGCACCAAGCCCCACGATTACGCGCAGCGCGCGCGCGGGTGACACAGCTTCGCGCGTCCGGATCATCGTTATCAAGGCGAGCAGTGCGAGCAGGCCGAGTACGCCAACGATCCACAGGGTTATGTCAGCGGCCGCCGAATGTGCCTGGATCGCGCCGCGCTCGATGTACCATGCATTCTGCACGGCGTGACGCGCCCTCCCGCCGCTCCACCACGCCGGGTAGATCGTCAAGCCGGCCAGAGTAAGCGTCGATAGTGCATAGACCCACGTAGCTCTTCGCGGCACCATCGCCGCGACGAGAACCGCCAGCGCGCCAATCACAGTAAGTACGATCGGAAAGTGATTGACCAGTGTGTGCAGGTATTGCCAGCTCATTCTCAGCCTTCGCGTTTTAGGGGCGCACTTTCGCCGCGTTCGCGATATAGATAGCTGGCGGCGACATCTTTGGCAAAGGCGGTGCCGTTACCGGCACCGCCCGAGCTCAAGATACACCGTGCAACGACGGTACTAGAAGGCCAGGATCAGAACGCCAGCCAGGTGTACAGGTAGAGGGTGTTGTTGTCCGACGCCCTCCGACCGCCAGCGACATCGTAAGCGGTAGATGCACCGTTGAACTTGCTGTAGTACACGTACTGCAGACCCACCCGTGTGTTCTCCCAGGCATTGTAGGTCAGCTCCGCAGTCTCGCCTGTCGTATTGGGGCTGCCGGTGCGGCTGCCGCTGAATACCGCGGGAGCGAAAAGAAGAGTGTCTCTCGTACCGGTGGTCTGGAAGAACCCGACCGTAGCTCCGTAACGCTGATTGGCGAGCACGCTCACGTTCGCGCGCAGTGTCGCGAGTGTCGGCTTCAATTCCTCTGCTGCCTGCGCGCCATTGGCGAGGAACGCGTCGAGCCGTTGCTGCTCATGGATGTACGTCGCGCGGCCGATGAGCATCGTGGTGCCGATGCCGTGCTCCACCTGCGCATCCACCCCGATGTCCGTATACCGATTGGTCGGCCCGGTCACGCCCTGCGGATAGAGATTCGCAGCAAAGCCATACGTACCAACCATCATGTAGGTCGGACCATACTGGTGCTGCAGTGCGAGTCGCCAGTAGGGCACCACTCCGCTCGTCGTATTCGAGGCAGTCGAGTCGAGGGGCATTGCGCCGCCCTGTGGCGCGGAGCGATAGGCGGTCGCTTCAGCGTACAGGATGTTATCGAACAGCGAGTACACGCCCAGTCCGACCACCTGTTGCGCGAGAGCTCCATCGATGAGAGTACTGGCCATCGGCGATGGCGCCACCGAGGAGGACATGAATGGATAGCTCCACGCCGGAGTAGTGTTCCAGACATCCTGGACCGTGGGATTGTTGTGCAGGGTCAGGCCGAGAAGCACATCGCGACTGCCCATCGTCGCATGACGCGCGTAGCGGATATCCACGTTGTCGATACCGAACGAGCCGTCCGGAGACGCATAGGTGAACTGTGTAAATGCGCCGAGATTTGCAGTCAGTTGACCGGCGACGAATATGCTCGCCTGGTCCGGGAATGCCGCCGTATTGTTCTGCGCGCCGGGCTGCGCCGTATTCGTGCGGGTCACGGATGCCACCACCATTGCAGCGACCGGCGGAATCGACGCAAGCTTCAATCCACCCGACGTGTCGGTGGGTTCCCCGATGGTGGAGAGACCGGTCAGTGTATACCCATTGAGCTTGAACTGTCTTCCGAATGGTGTGAGCTGCGGAAACGCATAATGACACGCGCTGCAGGCAAGCTTTGTCTGACGCGAGAAGCTCGGCACCATCGTCGATGTGTGAGCGAAGGTTGCACCCTGCGCCTTGTCGAGCGCCGCGAAAAATCCGCGCGGTGCAACGACCCGCGTCACACTCATTCCAGGTACGACGTCGACATCATGCGAGCGCGTCGACACTGTTCGTGCCGACGCGGATGCGAGCGGCGCGCCGACTACGGTGAGGGACACTGCAGCACGCATGAAATACACGCGGCAATGCGATGGACGTCGGTGACTACGCGAAAACGATTCAAGCAAGCGCACGCCGATCATGGGTAAGGCTCCTTGAGAGATTGCTAACAGTACGGCTGTCAGTGCACATCCGCAATGAAGAAATTCCCCAGTGTTGCATCTGGGATCGGCACTTCCACGTTCACCTACAATGGCGTAAAGGAAACACTGACACATCGCAACTTTGCGCATTCTTAGTGTGCATCACGCGAGTGATTTGCCCGACAAAAGTTCAGGTAAACTCCGATGGGCGCGTGGTGTCGCGAGACGTAACGTTCAGATGCACGGACAGCCAGTGCTGCAATGCTCACATGTAATCCGAGGGAAGGGATCATGTCTCACACACCATTTCTGATCGTAGCATCCGTGGCAGCACTGTTTGCCACGTCGTCTGCAGCAGTTGCGCAGAGCGCTACGTCGGACAACGCTCACGTAATTATCGTCAAGCTCGTGGTGAAGCCGGGCAGCACGCCCTACACCTTCGAACCGTCGAGCGTCAACGCGGTACGGGGCGACACCGTGCGCTTCATCGACGAGGAAGCGGTTCCGCACGACGTTCACTTCACGAGTCACCCGGGCGGCACCAAGCTCGGCAGCATCACGGTCGGCCCGTATCTTACGAACAAGGGTCAGACATACGACGTCGTCATCGACGATCGTTTCGCGGCCGGCAAGTACAATTTCGTCTGCGACCCTCACGATCTGCTCGGCATGCATGGAGTGCTCACCGTTGGCGAGCGGACGGTAGCTACGAACGCCATCAAGTGACAGGCGACGTGGCCGCAGGCCGCGGCCGCATCGCTGCACTCCTCCGGTAGTGGACGATCTGGAGGGTCGGCGTTCGATTCGACGATCGAGGGGCCAGGCTTGAGAGCCTGGCCCCTCGATCGTTACGGCGTTCGAGCCTATATTTGGCGACAATGACCCAGAACGCAATCGAAGCAAGCCACGTGAACAAGCAGTACTCGGGACACGTCGCCGTGCGCGATCTGTCCCTTTCGGTCCCTACGGGCTCAGTTTACGGGCTGCTCGGCCCCAACGGCGCCGGCAAGACGACGACCATCAGGATGGTCCTCAACATCATCGAGCCGGATTCCGGGACCATCAATGTCCTGGGAGTTCCGGCGACGTCGGCGGGAATTTCCGATCGTATCGGATACCTCCCCGAAGAGCGTGGTCTCTATCGCAAGATGAAGGTGCGCGACGTGCTCAAGTTTCTCGCCGCGCTCAAGGGAGTTCACGCACACGACGCGGATCGACGCATCGACTGGTGGCTGGACAAGCTGTCGCTCCGCACGGACGAGCGCGACTGGGGGTCGGCCAAGATCGAGGAGCTGTCGCGCGGCATGCAGCAGAAGGCGCAGTTCATCGGCGCGCTGGTGCACGATCCCGATCTCATGATCCTGGACGAGCCGTTCAGCGGACTCGATCCCGTGAATGCGCAGGCACTCAAGGATTCGGTGATGGATCTCAGGAGCCGCGGCAAGACGGTGATCTTCAGCACTCACATCATCGAGAACGCGGAATCGATGTGCGACTCGGTATGCATAATCGCACACGGTGAGAAGCTGCTCGACGGAACGCTCGCCGAAGTGAAGACCCAATACGGCGGGCCGCCAGTCGAGAAGACAGTGATGGTGCAGCCGTCACTGTACGACATCTTCCTGCAACGCGTTGGTGCAACAGGCGTCGAGCCGGGAATGCGCGGACATGGCTGATACGGCATCGAAACTCTGGGCGATCGTGCGGCGCGAATACATCGAACGCGTGCGCACACGATGGTTCATGATATCAACGATATTCGCGCCCTTGCTGTTCGCGGCGATCGCATTCCTGCCGTTGCTGCTCATGACCAAGGACGCGAAATCAGTTGCGCCACGCGTTCTGATCATCGACGCAACGCAACAGGGGCTCGGCAAATACGTCGCGCGCTCGCTCGCGGTGCTGCGCAGCACATCCGAAGACGCGACTACCGCAGACGTCCGGATCGTATCCCCGGATTCGCTTGCGCGCGCGCGCGAGGACGCGACGTCCCAAGTCGCGCGTCGGCTCGCCAACGGATTCGTCGTCCTCGATTCAGCGACGTTGCGGGGCGACACGGCGGGGTATGCCGGACGACAGGCGGACTCCAAGAGCGATCGCCTCACCATCGCGAACTCGGTTCGTTCCGGATTGATCGCCCTGCGTCTCGAAAGAGGGGGGCTGTCGGCACCCGCGATCGACAGCGTCGTGTCAGCGCCAATTCCCACGATTCAGGCGGTCTCGATCAACGATACCGGACGGGATGTCACCACTCCGGCGAAGGCGATCATCGCCACGATCGTCGCGTTCTTCCTGTACATGTCGATCATCATCTACGGGCAGAACATGCTGAGCGGCGTGATCGAGGAGAAAATGTCGCGCGTGTCCGAGATCGTCATCTCGAGCGTGAAGCCGGAAACTCTGCTCGCGGGCAAGGTGATCGGCGTGACGGCGGTCGGTCTCACGCAGCAGATCGTCTGGGTCGGTGGCACGGTCCTGCTCATCTCCGCACGCACGATGCTGTTCGGTGCACCGGCGATCGCCAAGGCACAGGCTGCGGGCGCGGCCGGAGGGTTCGGCTCGAACGACATGCTTGCGGCGCTCGTCGCCACACCATGGAGCTGGGTGGTTCTCGTGCTCGTCCTCTTCCTGCTCGGCCTGCTCTTCTACGGTGCACTGTACGCCGCCGTCGGCGCGACGGTCGGCAGCGAACAGGATGCGCGGCAGGCGGCGTTCCCCGTGGTGTTGCTGCTCGTCCTGACCGCGGTGCTTATCTCGCCCACGGTTCAGAATCCGACCAGCACGCTCGCAGTCACGATGTCGATGCTGCCGTTCTCGTCGCCGATCATTCTGCCGATACGAATGGCGATCACGAACGTTCCGACCATTCAGGTAGTCGCGAGTCTCGCGATTCTTGTCCTGAGCTGCCTCGGCGCGATCTGGCTGGCGGGACGGATCTACCGCGTTGGACTGCTCATGTATGGAAAACGGCCGACGCTGTCGGAAGTGAGGAGATGGATCTTCACGTCGTGAACGAATAAAGGGACGGAGTGGGGACGGAGTGGGGACGGACTCCACTCCCTCCCCGCTCCGTCCCCCCGGCAGAAAGTTCCTCCGGAGTCCGTCCCTACTCCGTCCCCATCTACGATCCTCTACGCACAGTACTGATCGAACGCATGCGTCAGATCAGTTGCGATGTCATCCGCGGAACGCCCCTCGATCTGGTGACGCTCGAGCATGTAGACGATCTTGCCGTCCTTGAGCAGCCCGATCTGTGGTGACGAGGGTGGGTAGCCCAGGAAGTAGCTGCGTGCGCGCTGCACTGCATCGACGTCCTGGCCGGCGAATACCGTCGTCAGGGTGTCGGGCTTCTTCGCGTTGGTGATCGCCTTCGCGACCGCCGGACGGGCGTTACGGGCGGCACAGCCGCAGACGGAATTGACGACCACCAGGGTCGTTCCCTTCGAATCCTTCAACTTCGCGTCCACCTCGGCGGCGGTCCGCATCTCTTCAACACCAAGACGCGTCAGCTCGGCGCGCATCGGAGTAACTAGTCGTTCGTCGTACATGAGTGGCCCTCAGTGGTGATTACTAAAGATAAGTTAGTCACCTACTCACGGTTCCACATCCCCGCCGGGCGGCTCGGCAGAACGAGTATGCGAGCCCCTCTTTCGCTCGGCGCGGATCTCCCGCCGACGTACGAATTGCGCGACGCCGCCGAGCACGAGGGCGAACAGACAGACCATCGCGAAGCGACTGAGGAAGGTGGTCGCCGCCATTGCGGGCCAGTCGCCGAATACCGCGCGGCCGGTGCCCCATCGCTCGCGGCCGGCGAAGATCAGCACGAGGCTGAGTAACGATTCGACCGCCGATTCCAGCAGCGCGAAGGCCGGCGCGCGCCAGACCCACTGATGCAGCGGGTAGCTCGCGAGATGAATCGTCGCGAGCGCGAGCAGTATTACCGGGATCGCTATGAACGTGCCGACGAACGAGTGCCAGTCCAGCTCTGCGCCGTGCGCGTTCGCGATCACGTGAAGCACTCGCACGACGACTCCAGCTATGATCGCCATCTCGATCAACGAGGCGGCGATCCGATGCCATACGCTCCGGGGAGCGGGATGATACGCTGTGTCTGTCCCTACTTGATCCAATGTCCCAGTCGTGACCAGCGGATGTCGGTTATGAACGGCAACGGCCGGTCCGAGTCATCCGCGTTGTAGGAGTAGTACACGAACATAGGACGTCCGCGCACATTCTCCCGTGGGACGAAACCCCAGTACCGGCTGTCCTTCGAATCATACCGGTTGTCGCCCATCATGAAGAAATGGTTGGCCGGCACGACGATTGGACCCCAGTTGTCGTGGGTCGGTTCCGCTGGCGCTGCGCCGAAGCGCGACGACGTGAGCGCGTATCTCTTCTGCCAGCCGAAGTGCTCCGGGTCGGGATAGTCCGGCTGTGCTGGTACCTGGCGCGACGGATCTACTGCGGACGCCGGCCGGTGCGACTCGACGCCATTCACGTAAAGCACCGCGTGACGCATGTAGAGCGTATCGCCGCCGGTTCCCACGAGACGCTTGACGAGCGTCGGCGTAGGATCGTCGCCGTTGTCCGCCTGATACGGCGACACGAACACCACAACGTCTCCCTTTGTGGGAGTCCGATAACCCGGCAGGCGGCTATCGGTGAAGGGGATGTGCGCGCCGTACGTCATCTTGTTGACGAACAACCAATCACCCACGAGCAGCGTTGGAATCATGCTGCCCGAAGGAATTCTATAAGCCTCTGCGATGAATGCGCGGAACGCGAGAAAGACCACGATGACTATCGCGAATCCCTTCACGTTCTCCCATATCACATGGCGTGGTGACTGCTGCGCGAAGGGGCGCGCTTTACCGGCGCGCCCCTTCTGTACTTCGTTCGACACTGAATTACCGCCTGATCAATCCTTGAGGTGCTTGTTGACAAGCTTCGTCATATCGAACATCGACACCTGCTTCTTTCCGTTGAACACGGCCTTCAGGTTGTCGTCAGCATTGATCATGCGACGCTCCTTGGGGTCCTGCAGATTGTTCTTCTTGATGTACACCCACAGCTTCTTGGTGATCTCAGTGCGCGGCATCGGCTTGCTGCCGACGACGGCCGCGAGTTCTGGCGAAGGCGTCATCGCCTTCATGAAAGCTGCATTCGGCTTGCGAGCTGCCGCTTTCTTCTTGGCAGGCGCCTTCTTGGCAGCTGCCTTCTTGGCTGGTGCCTTTTTAGCAGCGGCCTTCTTGGCCGGCGCCTTCTTCGCTGACGACTTCTTGGCCGTGCTCTTCTTCTTCGCTGGCATACAATCTCCTGTGAGTGCGGAAATTCCGGACGGGGAGCAAGCTATATCCTAGAGAGCAACGCGCAATAGGGAAACTGCGAATTTCTCCCATGAAAGTAGCGCTTTTTCCTCACCAGCGTGCGGAACGCACCGCTACACGACCGCCAGTCGGCACGGAATCGGGGCGCTCCAACCACTGAACCAGCACCGAATCGCCATGGAGCGCGACCGTCGGAGAGTGCGCGGGAAGGCCCGGCAGCGACACTATCAACCGCTGCTCGAAGATGTGTCCCATGGTGCGGGAGAGAGCGAGTCCGACCTGTGAGAGATCGCCATTGGGGTCTTCATACGCGACGACGAGATCGTTTCCCCGCGCGGCTACCGACACGTGAGCCGGTTGATCGCCGCCATACACCACGGGCACCGGCGCGTGAAATATTCCGTCGCCGCTTCCGAGCGTCCGGGCATCCATGCTATGGGTGAAAAAGACTCCCGGCCCTTCCTTCGCCACGAGGAAATACGCGATGTCGACGTAGTTGGTACTGCTGTCGGCCGCGATTGCCGGCGCGGGTCTGGCGCACCCTCGGCGGGAAACATCCGCAGTATCGGCGGGCTGCGCGATGGCCCATGTCTTTCCCTCGTCCGTCGACCGGCCCACCATGAGGACCGAGCTGCTGTCGTCGCGCACTTCCCACCAGGCGCCGTACACGTCGGGGCCGGACTGCACCGTCCGGAGCGACCCCGGGCACGCGCCGTTGGGCGTCGCCGCGGCTGGCGGATGCAACGTTATGGCGGCTGAAGCCGGGTAGCTCACATTGCCCAGCGTCACCGGTGATGAAGAGCACGCAACGGTCAGAAGTACCGCAATCGCCGCTGTTTCCGCGAGTGCGAAGCTCCGAACGAGCCGCCGCCCGCGTAACGATACTTCCCGACTGTACATGCTTGCTAATTTACAAGCATGTCAGCATTCAACGGTAACAGACGAGTCCCTCCTCCGGCCAACGAGCCGGTGAAAACATACGCGCCCGGAACGCCGGAGCGCACCGAGCTGAAATCGCGCCTCGCGTCGATGGCGGCGGAGCGCATCGAGATCCCGGTCGTCATCGGCGGCAAGGAATTTCGGAGCGGCAAGCTCGCGCAGGCCGTGATGCCGCACGACCACTCGCACGTCCTGGCCGACTGGCACATGGCGACGCCCGAGATGCTGCAGCAGGCAGTTGCGGCATCAGCGGAAGCGCGCAAGGAATGGAGCTCCTGGTCCTGGGGCGACCGCGCGGCGGTCTTTCTCAAGGCGGCGGAGCTGCTCACCACCACGCACCGTCAGACGCTCAACGCCGCGACGATGCTGGGCCAGTCGAAAACTCCGTTCCAGGCCGAGATCGATGCTGCGTGCGAGCTGATCGACTTCTGGCGCTTCAATCCGTATTACGCCGAGCAACTGTATGATCAGCAGCCGCTCAGCGACCACACGATGTGGAATCAGCTGGATTACCGCGGACTGGAAGGCTTCGTGTACGCGGTCACTCCGTTCAACTTCACGTCGATCGCGGGCAATCTTCCGACCGCGCCGGCACTGATGGGCAACACCGTCATCTGGAAGCCTGCTGCGACGGCGATCCTGAGCGCGTGGTACATCTACAAGCTTCTGGAAGAAGCCGGCCTGCCGCCGGGCGTAATCAACTTCGTTCCCGGCGACCCCGTGATGGTGTCCGATGCGCTGCTGTCGCACAGGGATCTCGCTGGTGTGCACTTCACCGGAAGCACCAGCGTGTTCAACAGCATGTGGAAGACGATCGGCGCGAACATGTCGTCGTTCCGTTCGTATCCGCGCATCGTGGGCGAGACCGGCGGCAAGGACTTCATCGTAGCGCACGCCTCGGCGGACGTCGACGCACTCGCCGTCGCGATCGCGCGCGGTGGGTTCGAGTTCCAGGGCCAGAAGTGCTCGGCGGCGAGCAGGGTTTACGTACCGGAGAGCATCTGGCCCAGGGTCAAGGAGCGCGTCGTGGGAATCATGCAGCAGCTTCGCATGGGCGATCCCACGGACTTCCGCAACTTCATGGGTGCGGTGATCGACAACCGCGCATTCAAGAAGATCAGCGATTACGTCGAGCACGGCCGCGCGAATGCGAGCATCGTGCAGGGCGGCGTTGCGAAGGGCGACACCGGCTACTTCATCGAGCCGACACTCGTCGAGACTCGCGACCCGTCGTACAAGCTGCTGTGCGAGGAGATTTTTGGACCGGTCGTGACTGCGCACGTGTATCGCGACAGCGAGTACGAGGCGATGCTGCGAACGGTAGACAGCACGTCACCATACGCTCTCACCGGCGCCATCTTCTCGCAGGATCGCGCCGCCGTGCGCACCGCGATGAACATCCTGCGCGACAGTGCCGGCAACTTCTACATCAACGACAAGCCGACCGGCGCGGTGGTGGGACAGCAACCGTTCGGCGGCGCGCGTGGATCGGGAACGAACGACAAGGCGGGATCGCAGCTCAATCTCGTACGCTGGGTTTCGGCGCGATCCGTGAAGGAAACATTCTCGCCGCCGCACGATTTCCGTTATCCGTACATGGCGGAAGAATAGAACGGAGTAACAGATGAGTGACAGAATCGGGCCGGTGTGATTGCACGCCGGCCCGATTCACATCAGGGAACGATCCGGTTCTTCAGCTGTTCCAGCTCCTTCAACGATAGCGGACCGGAGAGCGTGAACGACGTGCCGTCGACGGACGTCCACGTAATCGCTCGCGTCGCCAACCCCGACGGCGAGCGCAATGCAAGCGGCGCTGCACGCACTCCTGCATCAACGTGCGCTGAAGTATCGGACCGATCTTCAGCCGCAGGCGGCGCAGCGATCGGCCGTCGTTCGTCCAACGTCACAGTGGAGCCGGAGTCGAGCTGGAACGTGGTGTGTCGGACGCGCGACGTGCCGGCATCGTAGACATTGCTCGAGATCACGCGCGCGCCAGTGATCGACGGCAGCGGCTTCGCAAATCCCCCCGTGCGTTGCAACACTCCGGCTGCGGCGGTCGTCACGACCTCCGCGAGCGCAGTTGACTGGCTCGGAAGCGCCAGGGTTACCTGCGCAACGCTATCCGCCTGCAGGTTCACGGTCGCGCTGTTCGCTGCAAAGCCGATCTTACGCGCCGTCAATACGTGCGATCCCGCCTGGGCCACCGAAACCTTGAACCTCCCGGTCGAGTCGGTCGCGGCGACCGCGTCGGTTCCCGCGACGCTCACGCGCGCATCAGCGAGTGGAAGCCCCGTCGCGACGGCCGTCACTCGGCCTGTGACGGTGAGCGAATCCGCCGATGGTGCGGCCTTCGCCGCCGCTGCAACGCCTGCGACTGCGACTGCGGATAAAGACTCGCCATGTGATTTCGGCGCTACCGCGACCTGCGATTTCGGCGCAGCCGGCGACGGTACGCGAGGCTTCTGCGTTCCGTCGTGACTCGTACCCTTAGGCGCAGCCGAAGCAATCGCCACCGAACTTTCAGCCTGTGGTACTACGCCACCACCGATGTCGGTATCAATGGCCCGCGCCGCTACAGACGGTGCCGCGCGCGTGACCGGCGCAGACTTTTCCCGCACCACCAACCCAAGAGCCACTACAACCACGGCCGCAGCTGCAATCGACACATACGCGCGAACGCCCCTCACCGGTTTCGCACGACGCGACGCTGAAGTCTGCAAATCGAACGCCGCGGGCACTGGACGGGCACTCACAGGAACAACATCACCCGGCACGTCGTCGAGCGCCGAAAGTATCCGCGTCGATGCAGCGATGAGCCCGCGCGCCTCCGCAGCAGCGGCCGCACACGTCTCGCACGACGCTACATGCAGCTCGACGGCCCTCCCCTCATCCGCCGGCAGCGCTCCATCCAGCCACGCGTGCATCGTCCCCTCGTCCACGTGCGGCTCGCCTGAAGATCCGTTCTCAGCCATTGCGCTCCCTCCCCGCTGCTTCGCGTTGCATCTCCTCGTACGTCTCGACCAACCTTCGCCGCGCACGTGACAGCGTGGTACCCATCGAGTTCACCGACAGATTCAACGCCTCCGCAATCTCACCATAAGCCAACCCCTCCTCGCGCAGCAGCAACGCCATTCTGTCACGCTCGGCGAGTGAGTCCACCGCTCTTCGAGCGAGCGCCGTTTCGCGCGCGCGCTCGGGAGATGGCCCATCATTTCCATCATCCTGTCCAGCGTTCTCGGCCGCTTCCGCCGCCTGCTCAGCGCGAAGCAGAATGAGATGCCGCCTTTGACGCTCGCTGCGACGCGCATCGTCCCGAACGAGGTTCGTCGCCACTGCAAAGAGCCACGCGCGCTCGTTCGTGAGCGTATTTTGCCGCAGTGCACGCACGAATGTCTCCTGTGCAATCTCCTCCGCCCAGTCACGATCGCCCAGACGACGCGTGAGATACCGGACGAGCGTCGCGTGATAGCTCTTGAACAGCCGCTCAATGTCAGTCATGGATCGACTTTCACCGACGATGTGAGAGCGTCGCCATGATCGCGCATCTCACCAGCCGGCGCGCAGCGCGGCAACGTCCTGCGCGCTGAGATCTGTCACGCCGTCCGGACCGACTTCCAGCATCACCCCACGCCCGATCACGATGACGTGATCGCCGAGGGCGAGCATTGGCTTGATCGAAGGGACGATGTCCAGCACCCTGAAATATGCCGCAGAGAAGGACTGGACGCGCACTTTTGTGAGGCTGCTGTCCTTGAGTGCAGCGGCAGCGCGCGTGTCGGACCAGATCCCGTTTGCGAGAACGAATGTGCGATCGCCGATGTGCCGCGTTGCACCTCCTGCAGTGTCGACCGCACCCGCCGCGCTCGCAGCATCCGCTGCCGCCAGAGTGGTGGCCGCACGCTGCGCGGTTGCCTTCCGTGCCTGCTCGAAAGCAGCGGGCGCAGAAGCGGCCACGCCAGTCACGACCACCTGGCTGAGCGCGTTGCCGGTGCTGACGGGAGCGCTCAGCGTCATTCCAACCGGAGATGACCGTGCGTGTTCCTGAACGAGATACGAAGTGAACTCGGTTGGAATCCCGAACTTCTCGCCCAGCGACCGGATCTCGTTGTCCGCTCGGGATTCGCACCAACTCGCCGACGCTCCGCACTCAGGTATCCGATGCGTTGGGTCGCCCACAGGCGGCCGATGAACGAATTGTTGCGCTCGTTCCGCGGAAAGGTCACACGCTGAGTCCAGTGCACCGCCCCGTGCGGCGAGTCGCCATCGAAGTGCAGGGTCGCCGAGCCGGATCCGGAATAGCGCGCGAGAATCACGATGTTCTGTCCCGCGAATACATCGATCGGCGAGCCTGGAAGAATCCTGCTGAGACGTACTCCATCCGACGAAACACGCACATCGGTTGCGACCGGATTCGCAAGCCGCTGCGATACCACCGCTACCGCGCGCTCGACGTCTTCCGACGGGCGCACGAACTGCGCGGTGCCGCGTCCCTGCAGTGCGAGCTGCTCCAGCAAGGAAGCGTTCACGTCGCCACCGAGGCCGAACGTGAACACGCGCGCATCCCCGCGCAGCTGGCCTGCTTCCGCCGCGATCGCGTCAGCGCGCGTCTCGCCGATCGTCGGCTGGCCATCGGTGAGAAAGAGCACGATCTCGAGCCTGTCAGATCGATCGCCGTCATCGCCGCGGCGCAGGGCTGCGGACAATGCTCCGGAGATATTCGTGGAACCTTCCGCCGAGAGCGACGCGAGATACGAGAGCGCCGCTCGAATGTTGGATGGAGTCGCCTGGACGAAGCCGTCGCGGAAACTTCGCACATCCGTCGAAAAGTCGATGAGCCGGAATCGGTCGCGCGAATTGAGTGACGAAAGCAACTGCCGCCCAGCTGCACGCGCCTGCTCCATCTTGCTGCCGGCCATTGATCCGCTCACGTCGAGAACGAATGTTATGTCGCGCGGCGTGACGTCCGTCGATGCCGCCGGAGGAACCACGTTGATCAGCGCGAAGCCGTCGTCGCGTCCGTCGCCATTCGCCAGAAGCGTGATCGATGGTTTTCCACTTGCGCGTCCTGCGGGGACCAGCAGAGTGAGCGCCGGTGCGTCGCCGCGCGCCGTCACGATGTTCATCCCGTCGCGCGACGCGAGTGTCAGCTCGTGCGTGGGCGAGTATGGCGCTCCATAATTGCTTCTGGCGGCGTACCTGAGTGTGAACGTCGATCCCGCACTGTCGTCCGCACCGTCCGCGTCGACGGCCCTGATGTTGCGCACGATCACTCGGGGGCGACGGCCCAGGGGTCCGCCCATCGTGTAATCGATGCGCAGCGCGTCGCCCTCGCGCTCGGCGACCTGATCGAACCGCACAACCACACGCTTCGATTCACCCGCCAGGATCGGGAATATTCGCGTGCGAAGCATTCCGTAGCCCATCCATTCAACCAGGGCGGGATCGCGCTGACGGCGCACTATCTCCTCGTAGATCGATCGTGCGTGCTGCGCATCCATCGTCTCGCCGCTCACGAGCTCGCCATCGATGGAGAGCTTGAGATCGCTGAAGGCAGCGTCGTGCGGCAGCGGAAATACGTAATCGGCCTCGCCGATGCGTCCGCCGTGATTCACGAACATCTCGTCCACTTCGTAGTGCAGCACGCCATCGCCGAGTGTCACCGTCACACGCGACGCGCTTCTCGTCACCGCGGCGTTCCATGGAAGCGGCCGAGCGCATGGGACGTCGGTCCGGCATGGAAGCGGAATGCACTCGCCGCCATTCCCGCAACGCGGTATGAGCACCCCCTGTGCGCCAGCGGTGGCGGGGAGCGTGAGCCAGATGCCAGCCATCATCACGGCCATGATCGGGACGAGCGCCAGGGTCAGTCGGGTACGCATTGGATCGGTCTCCAGTCGAAGGTGTCGCTGCATGGAGACGCCGGCGCTGCTGGATCTTGCACATGGGGCTATCCGACTGCCGGGGACGGAGTGGGGACGGAGTAGGGACGGAGTGGGGACGGAGTAGGGACGGACTCCGTGTGAATTCGCTAAGTGCAGCAGGAGTAGGGACGGACTCCGCGCGCCCTTGACGGAACTCGGGATCGCATGTATATAATCATGCAGTTATATAACGACCTTTTTATATATGCTCCAGAACTCAACCAGTCTCGACGCCACGTTCGCGGCCCTCGCCGACCCCACCCGGCGCGCAATCCTCGCGCGCCTCACCACGGGAGAGGCGTCGGTAAGCGAGCTGGCCCAACCGTTCTCCATCAGCCAGCCCGCGGTCTCGCGGCATCTCAAGGTGCTGGAAGGCGCCGGACTGATCTCGCGAGGACGCGACGCGCAGTGGCGGCCGGCTCGCCTGGAAGCCGGCCCGCTCCGGGAAATAGCGGATTGGGTCGAACAGTATCGCCACTTCTGGGACGCGCGCTTCGACGCGCTGGATAACTACCTCAAGACCATCCAACACAAGGGGAAGAGACATGTCCGCAAGCGCAGATAGCACTGGACTCAGCGCGCCGGCGACAACTGGACCGGAACTGCACATCACGCGTTTCTTCGACGCGCCGCGCGAGCTCGTGTTCCAGGCGTGGACCGATCCCGAGCATCTCGAGCGATGGGAGAACGCGCCGGTTGGATTCACGGTGACCACTGTCAAATCCGAGATACGGCCCGGCGGCGAGTACAGGGTCTGCATGCGCTCGCCCGAAGGGGTCGATCACTGGCTGCAGGGTGTGTACACCGAAGTGGTTCCTCCCGAGCGGCTCTCGTTCACTCACACGTGGCTGCGCGCAGACGGCACACCCGGCGTGGAAACTCACGTCACACTCACATTCGCCGATCGCGGAAACCGGACCGAGCTCACGCTTCACCAGACCGGCTTCGACACCGTTGCTTCGCGTGACGGCCACGACGGCGGCTGGAGCAGCACTTTCGATCGCCTCGCCGGCTACCTCGCCGACCTGCATGCGCGATCCTCCAACCCACACCAGACACAGTCATGACAGCACGCTCCGCCCCTCTCTCGATCACGACGGACGTCCTGCGCCACCAGGCGGGGATGGTTCATCAGGTCGTCAAGCTGAACGTCGAGGGAGTCACGCAATCCGAGTCACTGATCCAGCCGCAGCCAGCAGGAAATTGCCTCAACTGGGTGGTCGGCCATCTGCTCGCGGTGTACCATCAGGTGCTGCCGCTGCTCGGCCAGCAGCCCGTAATCGAGAGCAGCGTGATCCAACGCTACAATCGCGGGTCGGCGCCAATGCTTGATGGCACGGAGGCGCTGGACATATCCGAGCTCACAGCTGCATGGGATGAATGTTGCATGCGTGTGGACGCGGGACTCGCTGGTCTCTCAGCCGAGACGCTCGCAGCGCCGGCACCGAGGAGCCCGACGGGCAACCCCGATGAAACCATCGGTTCGCTGCTCAGCACGGTATGTTGGCATCAGGCATATCACGCTGGCCAGACTGGTATCCTTCGTCGAATCGCCGGTAAGCCCGGCGCGATAAAATGACGGCGACGAGCTAGCCTTTTCCGAAGGGAGAGCGTCGCCGGCACACTTCACATGAACAGCAGGATGATTTGATGTCACGACCTCTCGATGGAACAGTCGCACTCGTAACGGGAGCCAGCAGCGGCATTGGCGCGGCGACGGCTCGTTTTCTCGCCAACGCCGGTGCCGCTGTAACGCTCGCCGCGCGCCGAGTCGATCGGCTGGCGGAATTATCGGACGAAATCACGAAAGCGGGTGGACGCGCGCTCATTCACGAGACCGACGTCACCGACCCGATACAGGCACGGGCGATGGTCGAGACGACCGTGCACGACCTTGGCCGGCTCGACATCGTCATCAACAACGCCGGCGTGATGCTGCTCGGCCCCATCGAGGACGCGCCGATGGAGGAATGGGAGCGCATGGTGCACCTCAACGTGCTCGGCCTGCTCTACACTGCGCACGCGGCGCTGCCGCATCTGTTGAAGGCCGCGGAGATCGGACCGCGCCGTGTTGCGGATATCATCAACATCAGCTCCGTCGCGGGGCGTGTGGCGCGCCGCGGCTCCGGCGTGTACAACCTCACCAAGTTCGGAGTTGGTGCGTTCAGCGAGTCGCTGCGGCAGGAAGTTACGGGTCGCCACGTGCGCGTCGCACTGGTCGAGCCGGGTGCTGTCACCACGGAGCTGACCAGTCACCTGCGCCCGGAGATCCGCGAACAGACCGCGCAGCGGTTGGCGAACATCGAGCGGCTGCACGCGGACGACATCGCCGATGCGATCACGTACATGGTGACGCGGCCGCGGCGTGTCGCGATCAACGAGATGCTGATCCGGCCGACTGAACAGGAGATGTAGCCTCGCACGCGTAAACGATGGTACGCACGCGTAGGGCGCGGATTCATCCGCGCCTGGCCCCGTTCGGTGCGATCGGAATCCGATGTTCGACGGATTCATCCGCGCCTGGCCCATTTACGCGTGATGGGAATTGGGTGAATGTGGAATTGCATCGACGTCAACGTTATCGAATGTCGGATTCGTGAACGTCGCCATGAACGCCGAATGTCGTCATCCCGCCGAAGGAACGTCACCCCCGCGAAAGCGGGGGCCCATGGACGAGGCGTGAGGCATGGAATTCAAGTTCGCAGGAGTCGCCTTCGGCGGACGAGGGATCAAACTGCGGTCTTTGTCCCGGATCAGTGACCGGTTCTGACACCTGCGAACTGGAACAACATCATGTCGACGTCGGCCATGGATTCCCGCTTTCGCGGGAATGACGACTGATAACGCGACGACGTTCGACAATATCGCGGTTCATCCACATCGTCGTTCATCCACATCGTCGTTCATCCAATTTCGATTGCACCTGAATGGGCCAGGCGCGGATGAATCCGCGCCCTACGTGGGATTACCATCGTTTACGCCTGCAAAGGATTGGCAACGTCATCATATCGTCGCGGGATGACGGTTCTATTGATCGTCATCCTCTGATTGTCACATCTTGACAATCATATCATATCCACATATCCTGCACATGACTCGCACAGGAGCCGTCCGTGCAGGAGCCGAATACCGATGTGATCCAGGGGACCCTGGACATGCTGATCCTCAAGACGCTCAGCCTGCAGCCGATGCACGGCTACGGGATCGCGCGCCGGATCGAGCAGATTTCGAGGGATACGTTCAAGGTCAATCCGGGATCGCTGCTGACTGCCCTGCAGCGACTCGAGCGCAGCGGGGCGCTCGATGCGGAGTGGCGGCAGACTGAAAATTCGCGCCGCGCGAAGTTCTATTCGCTGACGCGGGCGGGTCACAAGCAACTGGGCGTGGAGACGGAAGACTGGACGCGGCGCGCATCGGCCGTCGCGCGCCTTCTGAAAGCCGAAGGTTGAGAGCATGTCGCTCCTGCGTCAGCTCACTCGCGGCCTGCACGCACTCACCAATCGCGCCGCCACCGATCGGAACGTCGCGGACGAAGTAGACGACTATCTCGAGAACGCGCGCGCAGCACACCTCGCCCGCGGGCTGTCGCCCGACGAAGCACTGCGCGCTGCGCGAATCGAGGTAGGCGGAGTCACCAACGTGAAAGAACAGGTCCGCGGCTACGGCTGGGAGAACGCCGTCGAGACCATGCTCGCGGACGTGCGCTACGCATTCCGCCGATTCCGCGGCAATCCGGGCGTCACCGTCGTCACAGTCGTCACACTTGCAATCGGCATCGGGGCGAGCACCGCCATCTTCAGCGCGGTCAATCCCATCCTGTTCGAGTCGCTGCCCTACCCCGACGCGAAACGAATCACGATGATATCGGACATGGGCGCCGATGGAGCGCCGCTGGACGTGACATTCGGCACGTATCGCGAGCTCGTGCAACGAAGCCACTCGTTCGACGCCATGGCTGTCGTGAATACGTGGCAACCAACACTGGTTGGCCGCGCCGAGCCGGATCGACTGGACGGGCAGCGCGTGAGCGGAGATTACTTTCGCGTGCTCGGCATGTCGCCGATGCTGGGACGGAATTTCACATCCGCGGATGACAGGGAGAACGGCCCGCGTGTGGTGATCCTGAGCAACGCGCTGTGGCACAATCGCTTCTCTGCCAATCCCGACATCATCGGCCGCTCGGTAAGACTGAACGACGATGATTACGTCGTAATCGGCGTGATGCCTGCAAAATTCGAGAACGTCCTTGCACCGTCGGTGCAGATATGGGCACCGCTTCAATACAACACGGTCTTCGGGCCTGACAGCCGCGAGTGGGGACACCATCTGCGCATGATAGGACGCATGCGCGCCGGTGTCGGACTGGCGCAGGCGAGAGACGAGCTGAGCGCGATTGCGCGAACCCCACGAAGCGACTTCCCGCGCGTCCCATGGGCATCGCTCAGGAGTGGATTGCTGGTCCACTCGCTGCAGGATGACGTAACCAGCGGAGTGCGGCCTGTCCTCCTCGCGGTACTCGGCGCCGTCATCCTTGTGCTGCTGATAGCGTGCGCCAACGTCACCAACCTGCTGCTCGCAAGCAGCGCGCGGCGACGCGGCGAGTTTGCGATGCGGTCAGCACTCGGAGCGAGACGGACACGACTGACGCAGCAGTTGCTGACCGAGAGTCTTCTGCTGGCAAGCGTCGGCGGTGCGCTGGGCATGATCGTCGCCGAGCTCGGCGTGCGAGCGTTGGTGGCGCTCAGCCCCACCGGACTTCCACGTGTCGGCGTGATTCGACTGGATGCGGCCGTGTTCGCGTTCGGCCTGGTGGTGACGACTCTTGTCGGTCTGTCGGTCGGTGTGATACCGGCATTGCGTGCATCGCGCGAGGAGCTCAATCTCGGAATGCAGCAGGCGTCGCAGCGTACGACCGGCGGCCATCAAGCCACACGCAAGGCACTCGTCGTCACCGAAGTCGCGCTCGCGGTCGTGCTGCTGATCGGCGCTGGACTGCTGCTTCGCAGCATCAGAACTCTCCTCGAAGTGAACGTCGGCTTCGATCCGTCGCACGTGCTCACGATGCAGGTACAGGAGTCGGGTCACCGATTCCAGCAGGACAGTGCCAGCGGGGACAGTGCCAGATACGAGTTCTTCGCAGAGGCGCTCGGGGCTGTACAGCACATACCCGGCGTAGCCGCTGCTGCATTTACCAGTCAGTTGCCGCTGAGCGGCGAGTTCGACGGTTACGGTGTGCAGTTCGAGAACGATCCCAACGCGAACGCCACCGGCTCGGCGCTCAGATATGCTGTGACGCCTTCGTACTTCGCGACGATGCGCATTCCGCTACTGCACGGGCGATTGCTCGGCGCCGAGGACCGTGCCGGTGCGCCACGTGCGGCGCTCATCAACGAATCGTTCGCCAAGCGCGAATTCCCGCACGACGATCCCATCGGTAAGCGGCTCGGCTTCGGTCCTTCCGACGGACGTCTCTACACGATCGTCGGAGTCGTCGGCGACGTGAAGCAATCGTCGCTGGCGGATGGAGAGACTGACGCGATATACGTCTCGCCGACGCAGTGGCACTGGGTCGACAATCGCATGACGCTGGTGGTGCGCACGAACGGCAACGCGGCGGCGCTCGTTCCCACGGTGCGAAACGCGATCCACTCCGTGGACAGGAACCAGCCAGTAGTCCGCGTCGCCACAATGGATGATCTCGTGGACAGATCCATTGCCGATCGTCGCTTCGCGCTCATTTTGTTCGAAGCGTTCGGAATGGTCGCGCTGGTGCTGGCCGCTGTCGGCATCTACGGCGTACTCTCGTCCAGCGTCACGGAGAAGGTGCGTGAGATCGGAATTCGCGCGGCGCTGGGTGCGTCGCCGGAGAGTATTCTCACGCTGGTGCTCGGTCAGGGGATGAAGCTCACCGCGCTGGGAATCGCGATCGGACTGGCGGCCTCTCTCGCCGCTACTCGCGCAATCGTGTCGATGCTGTTCGGCGTATCACGGCTCGACGCGATGACGTATCTGGCAGTAGTTGTTACGCTGGGTGCGGTGGCGATGATCGCGTGCGGGGTACCCGCGTGGCGCGCGGCGAGGCTGGATCCGAATCGCGCGCTGAGAGCAGAATAGCGCGCTCGTCGTAGGTCGTCATCCCCGCGAAAACGGGGGTCGACGGACCGCGATTGATTCAACACCGCCGCGTCGCAGGCGTAAATGATGGTTGCGCAGGTAGGGCGCGGATGCATCCGCGCCTTGGCTTGAATACGCGACGACGACCCATGTCATTCACCAAACCGATTTGATTGATTAATTTTGATTCAAATCGATTGGAGACGCTGAGAAATGACTGACAGGGTCATCACCGCACACGTACCGGGCCCGCTCGCGAAGAAAGTCGATGAGCTGGCGAACAGTCTCGAGCGCTCGAGAGGCTGGATCGTCAAGGAAGCGCTAACCTCGTGGGTAGCACAGGAAGAAGAGCGTCGGCAGTGGACGCTCGATGCATTGGCCGATGTAGATGCAGCCCGCGTGATCGATCACGAAGCGGTGCGCGCCTGGGCTGCAAGCCTCAGTTCGGAAACACCATTGGCGGTTCCTGTCGCCACTCCCGCGCAGCCACGTGCCAAACGCGCGCCGCGCAAACGGTGACAATCCAGTGGACCACGCGGGCGCTGTCCGACCTGAGCCGCCTGTATGAGTTTCTCGCGATTCGAAATCGTGATGCCGGAGCGCGTACAGTTCAGGCGCTGGTAGATGCACCTGCTCGTCTAACGCAGAATCAGCGAATCGGAGAGCGGCTTGCGCAGTTCGCGCCGCGCGAAGTGCGAAGGGTGCTGGTTGGAGACTACGAGGTGCGGTACGAGATCAGGGAATCGCGCATCTATGTACTGCGACTATGGCATAGCCGCGAGGATAGACTCTGATCGGGCGCAGGCCGGGTCATTCCGCCCCCGGACGTCGTCATTCCCGCGAGAATCTCAGGCCTTGTGTCGGTACGTTATGCGTCCGCGCGTGAGATCATACGGCGACACCTCGACAGTCACGCGGTCGCCTTCGAGGATTCGAATGCGAAAGCGGCGGAGCTTGCCGGCGATGGTCGCGAGCACAGCTGCTCCGTTGTCGAGGGTCACGCGGAACGACGTACTCGGAAGGACTTCTGTGACGGTCCCTTCGAGCTCGATCAGATCTTCTTTGGAGATACGGTCCTCTGGGTGTGAGCTGCGGCACTTCCAATACAGCTATTGAGGTTAACCTATCTAGAAGCGGGCGTCCAGATACAGGCTGGCCTGGACCCCACCCCGGGGACGGATCCCCTTGGCCAGATCCAGCCTGATCAGCCCATCCATGAAGGATCCCCCTATGCCGGCCCCGCTCACGGGGACCACCCCCTCGTTCCAGCTGTGCCGGTCGCCGGCCCAGCCAAGGTCGCCGAAGATGACGGGTTTGGCGAAGACGCTGCCCAGGCCGAGCTCCAGGCGCGAGAGCCAGAAGGCGTCGCCGACCGCGGCGCCGACGTCCTGGCCGCGCACGGTGGAGGTGCCGCCCAGATACCAGAGCCGCTGCACGGGGACGTGCCCGCCCGACGTCCCGCCGCTCAGCGTGAGTGCGCCGGTGACGGGACCGGCGAGCGGATGCATGACGGTGACGTCGGCCATGCCACGGGTATAATCGAATGTGCCGGCGGCTCCGTCGATGCGAAGGTTGGAGAAGAGCCTGAGTCCGTCCGGATCCTCACCATGCGATCCGTGCTTCAGCAGCGACAGTCCGACGACGCTTCCCTTCTCCACGTCGATGTTGTTCGGGAAGTAGCCGCCGCCGAGCTTGCCGCCGAGTGAGAAGTGAGTCCTGGTGCGCGCACCGAACTCCTGCTCGCCGAAGAGACGCCAGCTGCTGAGCAATCCTTCTTCCTGATCGTGCACCAGCTCCGCGCCCCACGATCTGTAATACACGCCGTCGTCTCGGCCGAACATCAACGCAGAAAGCGACGAGCTCAGACTGAACGGATCGCGTCCGAGATCGTTCGCGGAATTGAGCCGGCGATACACGTTCACGCCGTAAGTCTCGCGACCGTTGGTGCGCGAGATGCCAAGCTCGCCGTTGGGCGAGAGATCGAATCCCAGCTGTCCGATCGCGTGAGTCGAATAGCCGCTCCCCATGTCGTCGTCCACGCGCAGACCGGTCGAGAGTCCCTCGATGCGATTGTAGCGCGTGTATGGAAGGCCGTACTGCACCACCGGTGGTGCAAATCCCGCGCTTCCTGCCTGACGCTTCAGCGACAGCGCATTCGCGACGAGTGCGTCGATGTCACCGTCGCCGAACAGCGAATCGGGTTTGTCGTAGATGGACTTCGGAAGCGTCGCCGATGTTGCGAGCGATGCGGTGTCACAGGGAACGCGGACCAGCATGCTGACCGAATTCTCGTGCGACGTGCGTGTCGTCTCGCGATACGTTGCACCGTTCGCGCACGCGCTGTCACGTGCCTCGCGGCGCGCCCTTCGTGCAGCCACGCCGTGCGCTGTGTCTGCAACAGTCAGTTGAATCGGCGGAACTTTCAGATCTGCGTTGACGGTCTCGTAATCGAAGCGCTGGCGCAGCTCGAACGGAAAGCGCATGATTCCGGCGCGCGCCTTTCCCTCTGCGGTCTGCATGCGCGGCAGCCAGAAACGGCCTTCGTACAGGCCGTAATCGACGGTCATCACATCGATGCCGCCGGTCATCGGAAGAATCATCGGCTTGATCCAGCCGGGTATGTCCTTCTCCGGATCCTCGCCGTCTTCTTCCTTCGCGACCGACATCATGTCCATCGGCTCGGCCATGCGATACACACCGCGCACGAGCTGTCCTGTAGCGACGTCGAACCAGAGCGATCCTACAACGAGATTCCAGCTCGACGTGCGCGGTTGCACGCGCAGCTCGCGCACGAGGATGGTCTTCCCGCCCGGCAGCTGGAACGAAACCGAGTCGCCGCTCTCGTACGTGTAATACGCCTCGGCGCCGTTGCCGAGTGGATGGATCAGCGCGTTTGCATCAGCGTCGGCCTTTGCGACCTCGGAGCCGATCCAGAGAGTTTCGCGGCCGGGATAGTATGGAATCGGAACGCTGCCGCTGCCCAGATTGACGTCAGTCTCGCCGGCGCCCTTGAACATCGGGAGTGCGGATCGCGCGCCGGTGATGTCGACGAGCGCACCGTTGCCGCGCTCCCATTTGATGTGCGTTGCGCGCTCGGTGCGGAACAACAAGCGATCGCGGCCGAGGCTCGTGATCTTGGAATTGACTGAAAGGCGCTCGTACGTGGTGGCGTCGTATGATTTGAGCGCGGAGTCCTGCGTGAATCGAGCGGCGCGCGCGCGATCGAGCAGGGTGCGTGCGGCGGGATCCTTGAATGCAGTCGCGAGCAGTTGCGGCGTGACGTCGATGTGGCGCGCTTCGCGACGTTTTACGTGGAACGAATCGCGAGCTTCGCGAATGGAATCCATGCGCACCGCCATGGAGTCCTGGCGTGCGAGCTCCTTCGCACGCTTGACGCTGTCGGCGTGGGAAGTCTTGCCATTCGTGACTGTGACGGTGACCTGTGCGAAGATCAGCAGTGCAGCTGCTACCATGCCGGGTTGGTCACCCGGGGGCGCGGATTGGTTCCCGAACTGGCGAACCATGGGTCGGTCGCGTACCGCGCGCCATATGGAGATCCGCGCGCCCGTAAAGATGGCGCGGGTGAACCCGCGCCCTACCTATTTATGGATCAGACCCTGGAGGTCGGCGGGGTTCCACGGGGCGGTCTGCGATTTGGTTGCCGCGCGTACCGACGCCACCTGCTCGGCGGTGATCTTGGACGCCGAGTTACCCCAGCTGGAGCGCTCGTAGCTGATGATCGCAGCGATCTCGGCGTCGGACAGCTGGTCGCCGAAGGGGGTCATCGCGTTATTGAACTTGGTGTTCTTGACCGTGATGTCGCCCTGGAGACCGTGGAGCACTATGCGGATCGGCACTTCGGGGTTGTTGAGCAGCCATTCGGAACCTGCCAGCGGCGGATACGCGCCGGGAACGCCGAGTCCGGTCGCCTGGTGACAGGCAGCACATCGGGTGAACAGCTCGGCGCCGTTGGGCGCGGCTGCAGCACCGCCGGCGGCGACGGCAGCGCCTGGAATGACGGCCTGGGTCGAGTCGAAGTACATGACGCTGGTCGGCTGATTGGCGGCGACCGAGGTGCGGTCCGTGTCGCGGCTGTCGGCACCGCCACAAGCGGCGAGAGCGACGAGCGAGGTGCAGGCCGCGAGGGCCGCGAGAGTACTGATGCGTCTGGTGGTCATGAATTGAAAATATCTCGATCCTTACTGTCGGACCAAGTTGGTAAAGGTGATCTGGACGTTACTGGCTGTCGAGCCGGAGGTCGCGTTGCAGTCGCGGCCATTGGCAAAGCCCGTGAGGTTGCCATTGCCCGAGACCGTGAAGGAGCCGTAGAGGGTGCCGGGGCAGGGGGATGGGACTACCAGCGTAATGTCGGCACCGAGGTTGGTGGTCTTGCCGGTGAGACTGCCTGCGTAGAGTTGCTGGCCTGTCGTCGAGTCGGTCAGGGCGAAGGTGCCGGAGAAGGACTGGCCGAGCTGGGAGGTGGTCATGGTGAAGGTCAGCGGCGAGGCCTGGCTCGGCGGGACGCTTACCGGGATGGCGCCGGGGTGGAACGTCGCGGGGCCGGAGTACGTGGCGTTGTAGAGGGCCTGGTCGAGGCCGGTGATGGCTTGGCCGGAGCAGGCGGCGAGGGAGAGGACGGCGGCGGTGAGGAGTAAGCGACGCGGCATTACTTGGGCAATATAACGGGCGTGGGATGCGCGCTCGGGTCACCGGACGCGGCGATTGGTCGCGAGGTACGTTGCGATGCATTCGGCTGCGGGCATTGAAGCCGTCAGTCTGCAGTTATGGCAACGGTACCGGCCCGTCGTTCCGATGGAGCCGCACGTGTGGTCTTAGCGTGCAAAGCGATGCAGTATAAGATGGCGGATCGCGATTGGCGCCGAAAAGCCTAGCGGATAACGCGACGCGAGTTACGTCTCGCGGAGATGCGAAGCCGAGGCAACTTACGTTACGTGTATGCAGTGTTTTCGAAGCCGAGCTTTGCAGTGTAATACGCCTTAGCTCGACGACACACCCTTCCGTACCCCCCACTTAAGTTTCATCGATGGAACCCATCGAGCCGAGTTTTCCCCAATACATCGGCCGCTGTGTGTATTGCGGTCGAGCCGATGTTCGGCTCACGGACGAGCACGTCGTACCGTACGCTTGGAATGGCACGTGGGTGCTTCAAAAGGCAACGTGCGACGAACACCAGCTACTCACTTCGCGCATTGAGAACGAGGTCCTGAAAAATGCCTGGGGGGCTGCGCGAGCCACTCTCGGCGTGCGTACTCGTCACAGGAAGGACCGGCATGGCTCTTATCCAGTGAAGCTCGAGCGGTCAGGGGCCATCTTGACACCCCAAGTTGAGGTCCGCGATCACCCGGGACCGCTTGTCATGCCGGAATTCGCAGCCCCCGGCAAAACACCAGCGAGTTCACCGATTGCTGGGATGCCAGTGACGGAATTCCCAATGTTGTATCGCCCGGCGAAGCTCAGGGCCGTCGGAGTAACCCACTCAGCAGACGCTGCGTGGGTGCGTTTCCCCGATCCGAAGGTGTTCGCGCTTTTCTTGGCCAAGATTGCGCACACGTTCGCCGTCGGATGTTATGGCATTGACATGAACCTCGGAACGCCGCTCCTTCAGGCTCTACTCGTCGAGGACGCGAGCATTTTTCGTTACGTTGGCAACGATTCCTCACTCGGAATCCACACGGATCCTGCTGGGGATCACAGCGTCGTCATAGCCGGTACGCTGGAAGAACGATTTGCGTTCGTCAGGCTGTTTCCTGGCACGGAAGCTCCCGAATATGTCGTTCGTCTAGACTCCCCCGCCGCGGGCTGAAGAGCGTTAAGCGGAACTTAGGGTCAGAATGGACTTTCTTGACGCCAACGAATGGCATACCACGAGAAGGGCTCTCTGACCTCAGTTTCATGCTAGAACCGTGGTCAGATCTTGTGCACGGGAGACAAGATTCGACTCAACGGCGATCAACCGCCGTGACCGACGGGATTCATAATGGACGACGCAGGCGTCTCTCGCTGCGCTCGCGCGAACGCGCCCGCCGTCGCGCCAGCGTTGTCTAAAGCGATCGCTGCAGCTGACCGCCATTCAGCATTGCCAGGGCCTGGATATGTTTCGCGCAGGCGCCTCACGGTCGCAATAGCAGTCGTGGCCCACGTCCGAAAGTCGTCAAGACGAAAAACCCGCACGTCGATGAGGTGTGGTAACGCTTCGCGCTCGAGCTTGCTCACGGGGGTCACGAGGACCGGAAGAATCTTCGCATCCTTTGCATTGGGAAGCTTGTCGCGGATCCAGTTTGGGTGCGTCGCAACCTGACGTGCTTTGCCGACTGAAAGTATGCTGTCAGCTCCTGCCTTCGAATGCGACTCAAACACGATTATAAAGTCGTCATCGGAACGCCACCATGGATCAGGAGAGCCACGCTCCTCTACTTTCCCCGCCTCGAACCCCAGTAGCTCGCCCAACCCCACTTGCCCAGCTTCGAAGTCGTGCGCCTCGCGGCTCGCAAGCCGTGCCATCACATCAGCAACCTTCCGCTCGAATCGATGATTCAAGAGCATGCCGTGTTGGTCAAACACACCTTCCAGGCGTTCGATTTGTGCTCCCAACGCTGCAGCGCCGCTGTCAATTTCTGAGACAGCGTGTTCGCTGCCTGAAGCGTATGACCGGCGTGCTAAGGTCACCAACCAGGAGATATCTGGAGCTGCTTTCGCTGCAGCCGTGAAGTGATCTCGCGCGTACTGCTCGAACCCAGGGCTGCCATTTTTTGCCGCCAAGTACGCCGCACTACCCGCCAGATACTGCCAGAGCGCGCGGTAGCCACGCAGCTCTGGGCTCTCCAGCTTGGCCAGAACGTCCCGGCACTGATCAAGCGCTGCCATGTAATCGCTTCTCCAGATTGCCTCTTGGTATTTCACCTCGTGCGGCGCCGCCTCTGCAAGCTCGTCAATCCCGGCAGGCGGAACCTGCACTGCGGCGGCACGGAGCGCCTGAATATCCTCCTCGGCTAGTTTCCACTCCTCCCCCTGCGCCATCAGAGCTTCAAAAGCTTGGACAAAATCCGTCACATCCGCGCCACGCGACTGCTGGACACCGAACTGCAATTCTGCAGCGAGTTCCGGATGCATGGGACCTGTGTTCTCTGGAAGGAGCACGTAGCGTGTAAGCCCTTCCCCAAGAAGTACTACCGCGCTGTAGTCGTTTGGCGAGCGAGTGCATCGACCAAAAGCTTGCGTTACGCGCGTGAGCACACGGTCGGCGTATAATTGCCGCGCACTCATCCTATGGATCAAGAACCGCTCCTGCAGATTCGTCGCAAGTGGAAGCCCATCGATAATCAGCAACCGGCATTCGTCGCTTGGCAGGTCAATCCCATCGTATCGGTTTGCCGCGATGGCAACCGCCCGATCAGTAGCGATAAAGTCGTCCTTACTGGCCTCTAGTGCTTCGGCGTCAAACGACCTGAACCGAAGCGTGCTTTTCACCCATTCTTTCCATTTTTCCGCACTGCGATCGTCCGTTGTAAGAATCAGCGTTCGACCAGCGCGGCGAGCGAGATGCTCAACAACAGACTTTGTGCCAGATTCATCGAGCGAGAGTCCTGGCATGAGAAAGAGCCTTCGACCGATCGCTTGACGTTCCCATCCTCCCGGAACGGGAAGACGCTCGATAAGCGGCCGCCCAGTGATGCGTTCCAAATCACCACCACGCCCCAATGTTGCCGACATGTACACGCGTTGATTCGCACTGGCGAACGGTTCATGCACTCGTGTCGGCGGCAGAAGTGGCCGAATCAGCACTTCGCCTGGGGAGACATAGACATGACAGGCAAGCAGATGCTCACGCGTGCTCCGCCACGAGTATCGAACTGAATCGAGCTTAGGCGCCCAAGCGTCCAAGAGCGCCACCACCGAATCGTGAACGAGAAACAACTCCGGCGTGCTCACCATGTCGACCCACTGAGCATCCCAGTAGTCGTTGAGTTCGGCGTCGGCGAGCTTCTGATATGTCGAAACCGAGAGCGCCGGACGGAGTACTTCAATCAGTTGCGAGTAGAGCGGAGCCTCCTCTGCGCTTGAACGGCGAATTCGCAGAGTCCACAGCGCGGCTATGTACGACTCTGCCGCATGAGCATCATCAAGGATGATCAGTTGCGGGTTCTCGAAGAATGGCTTGATGTTGAAAAGACTACTATAAGACGTCACGGCAGGAACGTCGCCTGTCAGGAATGCTGCCTTGGCGGTGTTGGCGTAGTTCGCCTTCTTGCCTGTGAATGGCTCAACTTTGATACCGTAGTCGCGCGCGTGTTTCGCAACCTGATTCACGAGCTGGTTTGTCGGGCAGAGATAGACGCACCGGAACTTGTCGATCGTGCGGCGCCATTCTGCGATGGCAATGCCAACGAGTGTTTTTCCGCTACCGGTAGGGAGTCGAATGGCAATATCGCTCGCGGACGACGCGTCGTAAGATCTAAGTACGTCCGCTTGCTGCGCCCACAGGCTCTCGATCTTCCGAGGCCTGGCATCAAGTATTACTCGTTCGATCGATTCTGGTGCTGGTACGGGAGTCTGCACACGTTTCAAGGCCATTGGGCGATCTCCTGATGTTATTTGTGCCCTGGGTTTGGCGAAGGACACCGACCGTCGCGCGGCAGGGCCTCGCGGGGTCGTATCACCACATCTCAAGGCCTTCGAAACTCGAAGCGTCGGGCCTCTATTTCGGCGCTCCCGACGTCCGAGCTGGTTCCGAGCTCTTCGGCTCGATCCACTCGCTTGCGGGCGCTACGTCGAATCTAGGCGGTTGCTTACCGACCACCAGGGCCGCTAGGTGCCGACGGGTTGGCAAGAATGCGATTATTCCGCTGCCGTTCTCACTTTGCCGTGATGCATCCGCCACTGTCACCGATACCGCCTATATTTTCACTTGAACCCATGCGATCGAATACCAGTGGCATCATGAAAGTGTCCGAACGTCGGCTCGAAGACGAGCTGATCGAGAAGCTCAACGACCTGAAGTACGAATTCCGTAACGATATTCGCGACCGGGCGGCGCTCGAGAAGAACTTCCGGGAGAAGTTTCAGACGCTGAATCTCGTGACTCTCACCGACGCCGAGTTCAGGCGTCTTCTGGACGAGATCGTCACGCCCGACGTATTCGCCGCCGCGCACACGCTTCGTAACCGCAACAGCTTCACGCGCGACGACGGAACTCCTCTCAACTATACACTCGTCAACATCGCTGACTGGTGCAAGAACACCTTTGAAGTTGTCAGTCAGCTTCGTATCAATACCGATTATAGTCATCATCGCTACGACGTCCTGCTGCTCATCAACGGCGTCCCGGTTGCTCAGATCGAGCTGAAAACCCTCGGTATCAATCCGCGGCGAGCTATCGAACAGATCGTCGAGTATAAGAACGACCCGGGCAACGGCTACACGCGTACGCTCCTATGCTTCGTCCAGCTTTTCATAGTCAGTAATTGGGACTCCACTTACTACTTCGCCAACAATAACGCCCGTCACTTCGCGTTCGAGGCCGACGAGCGCTATCTGCCGATCTACGAGTACGCGGCCCCGGACAATTCTAAAATCAAGAGCATCGACCGCTTCGCGGACGCCTTTCTCGCGAAGTGCACGCTAGGCCAGATGATCAGTCGCTACATGGTCCTCGTGGCCAGCGAGCAAAAGCTCCTGATGATGCGACCGTACCAGATCTACGCGGTCAAGAACATTGTCGAGTGCATCGACAAGAATCTGGGAAACGGCTACATCTGGCACACTACGGGCAGCGGCAAGACGCTCACCAGCTTCAAAGCATCGACGTTGCTCAAGGCTAATCCAACTATCGACAAGTGCATTTTCGTCGTAGACCGCAAGGACCTGGACCGCCAGACGCGCGAGGAGTTCAACCGCTTCCAGGAAGGATGCGTCGAGGAGAACACCAACACCCACACTCTCGTCCATCGCCTGCTCTCGGATGACGCTGCCGACAAGGTAATAGTCTGCACCATTCAGAAGCTTGGCCTCGCCCTCGACGAAAATAGCAAACGCAATAGGGGCCGCGAGAAAAGAGGACTATCAAGCTACACGGACCTGCTCGAACCGATGCGCAACAAACGCATGGTTTTCATCTTCGATGAATGTCACCGTTCGCAGTTCGGCGATAACCACCAGGCTATCAAGGAGTTCTTCCCGAAGGCGCAACTCTTCGGCTTTACCGGCACTCCCATCTTTGAGGAGAACGCCATATCCAAACGCGTCGAGGACGAGGTCCAGACGCTGAAGACCACGGAGGCCCTTTTTCAGAAGCCACTGCACAAGTACACGATCACGCATGCGATCGAGGACCGTAATGTCCTGCGCTTTCACATCGACTACTACAAAGCCAATAAGAAGAACGCTCCTAAGTCCGGTGAGCCGCCAGCTAAACGCGATGTCGTCGATGAGATCCTCGCCAAGCACGATGCTGCCACCGGAGGGCGTAAGTTCAACGCGCTCTTTGCCACCGACTCAATCAACGATGCGATCGCATACTACACACTACTCGCGCAGGTGCAGGCCGAGAAGATGCGAGCCGATGCAGATTTCGCCCCGCTTAACATCGTAGCCGTTTTCTCCCCGCCGTCCGACGTCAGTACCGATGTGAAGCAGCTTCAGGAGGATCTGCCGCAAGAACAGGCAGACAACAAGCACGACCCAGAACAGAAGAAGCAGGCCCTCAAGAAGATCATCGCCGACTACAACGAGAAATTCGGAACGAACCACAGCATCGACGAGTTCGATCTCTACTATCAGGACGTTCAGAAGCGCATCAAGGATCAGCAGTTTCCCAACGCAGACCTGCCGGAGAAGGGGCGCGAGAAGGTCGACATCACGATCGTGGTGGACATGCTACTGACGGGGTTCGACAGCAAGTATCTCAACACGCTCTATGTCGACAAGAAACTCAAGCAACATGGACTGCTCCAGGCCTTCAGTCGCACCAACCGCGTACTGAACGACACCAAGCCTTACGGTCATATCCTCGACTTCCGCGGCCAACAGCAGGAAGTGGATTCCGCCATCGCGCTCTTTTCGGGCGCCAAGGCCGATAAGGCCCGCGAGATCTGGCTAGTCGATAAAGCCCCGGTAGTCATCGACAAGCTCAAGACCGCCAAGGCAGCCCTCGACGCGTTTATGAAGTCGCAGAACCTCACCAGCACGCCCGAAGACGTCGCGAATCTGAAAGGCGACGACGCGCGAGTCGCGTTTGTCAAGCATTTTAAGGAAGTGCAGAGGGTGCAGACACAGCTCGACCAGTACACTGACCTCACGCCTGCGCAGGAATCAACAATCCAATCGATTTTACCGACGGCCGAGTTACACTCCTTCCGCGGAGTTTACCTCGAAACAGCCCAGCGGCTCAGAGCCGAGCAGAACAAACCGGGGAGCCAGACGAGCACCCTGCTCGACCAGCTGGACTTCGAATTCGTCCTCTTCGCCTCGGCTACGATCGACTATGACTATATCATGAAGCTCATCGCCGATTTCTCAACGAGAGCGCCCGGCAAGGCGACTATGAGCCGGGATGAGTTAATTGGTTTGATCGCGGGCGATTCCAAATTCCTTGACGAGCGCGACGACATAACCGAGTACGTACGTGGCCTCAAAGCGGGCGAGGGCCTCAACGAATCCGCAATCCGCGCTGGCTACGAACGATTTAAGGACGAAAAGGCTGCCAGAGAGCTCGCCGAAATCGCCAACGAGCACTGCCTGCCAGTGGCGTCGCTTAAGGCCTTTGTCGATAGAATTCTCGTTCGCAAAATTTTCGACGGCGAACAACTCACTGAATTGCTCGCCCCACTCGATCTCGGTTGGAAGACGCGCACGCAGAAGGAACTTGCACTAATGGCCGACCTCGTCCCGCTACTGAAGAGGCGTGCCGGCGGCCGCGATATCTCCGGCCTCGAGGCCTACGAGGAATAATCGATGGCGAAGAACGACAAATCGGTGACGATGCCGAGGTTGCGGTTTCCGGAGTTTCAGCACTTGCCGGGTTGGGAGAAGCAGCCTTTGAGTGCGCTGCTTAATTACGAACGTCCGGACGAATACTTCGTCTCAGACACAGCGTATCAACAGTCCGGAACGCCGGTCCTTACGGCGAACAAGAGTTTCATCCTTGGATACACGAACGAAAGCGATGGGATTTACGAGGATCTGCCAGCTGTGATCTTCGATGACTTCACCACCGACAAGAAGTATGTCAATTTTCCCTTCAAAGTAAAATCGTCCGCCATCAAAATTCTCACGACGAAGGGCGATGACAGCCTCAAATTGATTTTCGAATTGATGGGCGGGCTCAATTTCAAGCCGAAAGAACATAAGCGCTACTACATTTCCGAATATCAAGCTCTGGAAATTGCTCTCCCAAAAGAGGCCGAACAACATAAGGTCATCGCGTGCCTGATGTCGCTGGATGAAGTGATTGCCGCCCAGGGGCGGAAAGTCGAGGCGTTGAAGGCTCACAAACGGGGTCTGATGCAGCAGCTTTTCCCCCGCGACGGGGAAACGGTTCCGCGCCTCCGCTTTTCGGAGTTCCGTGAAGGGCCGGAGTGGGCTGAATCAGCACTGGGTTCACTGGCCGCCGTCAAGAACGGATATGCGTTCAAAAGCTCGACTTACGCGACCCAGGGGTTTCGCATTGTGACAATCGCCAATGTTCAAGCTGGCCAGCTTGCTCTCGGTGTCACAAAACGCATCGCGGAGTTACCCACGGATCTGCAGAATCATCAGAGGTTATCAGTAGGAGACATCTTGATCTCCATGACCGGCAACGTAGGTAGGGTTTGCTTGGTCAATTACCCCAATCTTTTGCTCAACCAGCGGGTTGGAAAGCTGATTCCGTATGATGTGAATCAAGAATTCTTCTACCACGCACTTCAGCGCGATGAGTTCCGCAAGACTATGCAGTTAAAGGCTGCAGGTGGGGCGCAGGGAAATCTGAGTGCCCCGGATATAGCCGGATACGTTGTTGCGTGGCCGCGAAACGATAAGGAGCAGCATCGAGTCGCCGACTGCCTCTCCTCCATCGACCGCCAGATTGCAGCCGAGTCAGAAAAGCTCCACGTCATGAGAAACCATAAGAAGGGTCTCATGCAGCAGCTATTTCCCCCGCCGGAAGGGACGTAAGGCATGCCTTACGCTTCCTATTTGAGTCTGCCTTGGCTAGCGGAGCATCTCCGCGATGAATTGCGGTCGAAAAAGTCGATCCTTCTCTACGCGTACAACGGGGCGGGCAAGACGAGACTGTCTGGCGCGTTCAAAGATTTGGGGAAGAAGGGGGATGACCGGGATACGTTGTACTTCAACGCGTTCACCGAAGACTTGTTCAACTGGCACAACGACCTCCAGAACGACCGCCAGCGAGCGCTCACCATAAACAAGGAATCCCGCTTCTTCGAGGGGCTCTGGCAGTTGGAGATGGAAACCCGTATCCGTCGGCTGTTGGACCGGTACGCTGACTTCGACTTCCGTATCGACACCGAGAACTGGAAAGTCAGTTTCTCGCGTGAAATCACGACGGGCGAGGGCGACAGCGCCAAGACCGAAGTCGTCGACGATATCAAGATCTCCCGTGGCGAAGAGAACATCTTCATCTGGTGCTTTTTCCTTGCAATCGTGCGGCTCGTGCTGGATGACGACGGCAATGGCCCCTATTCCTGGGTCAAGTACATCTACGTTGACGATCCGATCTCGTCCCTGGACGACAACAACGCGGTCGCCGTTGCACACCACCTAGCGCAGTTGCTGAAAGATGCGCCCGACCAGCTGCGGGTGGTCGTCTCCACCCACCATGTGCTCTTCTTCAACGTTCTTTGCAACGAGATGAAGAAGCCACGCAAATATTTCCTGACTAGGGAACCGCGAGGGCGTGGCTTTACAGTGCAGGAGACCGACAGCACGCCGTTCCTTTACCACCTTGCGTCGCTGCAGGAGCTATACATGGCGCATGAGTCCGGCGCGCTGTACACGCATCACTTCAACATGATGCGCCGCGTAATGGAGCAAACAGCTTGCTTTTTCGGATATGAGAGCTGGGATAAGTGCCTCAAGCCTGAGGACGACGATCCCAATGCCACAATCTACAAGCGGGTGATCGACCTGATGAGCCACGGCGATTATTCGCTATATGAGCCGCGGGAAATGTTGCCTGAGAATAAGGAGCACTTCGGCAGAGCGCTCCGTCAATTCATCGCCCATCATCCATTCAATCCAGTGCTGTTCCCTAACGAAACGACGTAACATCTCATGACTGAACAAGACCAAAAAGAGCTTGGTAAGACCCTCTGGAACATCGCTGATCAATTACGCGGCGCAATGAACGCGGACGACTTCCGCGACTATATGCTGTCGTTCCTGTTCCTGCGCTACCTCTCGGGCAACTACGAGGTCGCCGCAAAAAAGGAATTGGGTGCGGACTACCCCAAGCATGACAACATCGGCCATGCCAACGGCGATGCCACGACGCCGCTGCAGCTATGGTACCAGCAGAACATGGGAGATGCGGCGGAGTTCGAAAAGCAGATGCGCCGCAAGGTGCATTACGTGATCAAGCCTGACTACCTCTGGGATCACATCGCCTACCTGGCAAAGACGCAGAACGATGAACTGCTGAACACCCTGCAGAAAGGGTTTAAGTACATCGAGGAAGAGTCGTTCCAGAGCAACTTCCAGGGTCTGTTCTCCGAGATCAACCTCGCATCCGACAAACTGGGACGCAAGTACGCCGACCGCAACAGCAAGCTTTGCGCGATCATCAGTGAGATCTCTAAGGGAATGGGGGAATTCTCATCCGAGGCAGACGCACTGGGCGACGCGTACGAATACCTGATCGGGCAGTTCGCGGCGGGCTCCGGGAAGAAGGCCGGGGAGTTCTACACGCCGCAGCAAATCTCGAACATCCTCTCCGCCATCGTCACGCTCGACAGTCAGGATCCCAAGACCGGGAACCGCAGCAAGCTAGAGAGCGTGTTCGATTTCGCCTGCGGCTCGGGCTCGCTGTTGCTCAATGTGCGCCGTCACTTGAAAGAGGCCGGCGGTACCATTGGCAAGATCTACGGACAGGAGTCAAACATCACCACCTACAACCTGGCGCGCATGAACATGCTATTGCACGGGGTGAAGGACACTGAGTTTGAGATCTATCATGGCGACTCTCTAAAAAATGACTGGGATTGGCTTCGCGAAACGAACCCAGCGAAGAAACCGCAGTTCGACGCTGTGGTTGCAAATCCGCCATTCAGCTTTCGCTGGGAACCCAAGGATGAAGTGAGTGATGATCCGCGCTTCAAGAACCATGGCGCGGCTCCAAAGAGCGCCGCTGACTTCGCCTTCCTGCTGCACGGCTTGCATTACCTGAAAGACGACGGGGTGATGGCCATCATCCTGCCGCACGGCGTGTTGTTCCGTGGTGGCAAGGAAGCGGACATCCGCATCAAGCTGCTTAAGGACGGGCACATCGACACAGTGATCGGCCTGCCACCCAACCTATTCTACTCGACTGGGATCCCGGTTTGCATTCTGGTGCTAAAGAAGTGCAAGAAGCCGGATGACGTGCTGTTCATCAATGCGACTGAACATTTCGAACCTGGTAAACGGCAGAACCGACTCCGAGAAGAGGATATCGAACTGATCATCGGTACGTATCAACATCGCAAGGAGCAGGAGCGGTATTCCCGTCGCGTGTCGATGAAGGAGATCACGGACAACGATTACAACCTGAACATCTCACGCTACATCAGTACTGCCGAGGCGGAAGAAGAGATCGATCTCGCGGCGACGCATGACGAACTCGTCAGGATTGAGGGCGAAATCGTTCAGTCAACGCTGAAGCACAATGCGTTTCTAAAGGAGCTTGGTGTGCCCCCCCTCCCGTTGGGCAATTCGGATTCAAAGTAGAGAGGGTAGGCTGCCAGCCACATTGACTCGGGGAACCTGGATGCGGCTGTCATGTGGATGGGCCACGTCGTCTTGCTCAGGCTGTGGTCCTCCACAAGCCTGACGCGTGTCTGAAGCTGCGTAGGCATTACATCTTGCACCGTGCCCAAGGCGCAGACCAGACCCTGAGACACAGATGCGCAGCGAGCAAACCCGCTCCGGTGTCGGAAAGCGGGTACGGAGCGGGTTCTCCTTGAGGTCTTTACCTGTAGAGCCTGCTGCTGCCACGTGGA
The DNA here is from genome assembly GCA_040388625.1 of Gemmatimonadota bacterium. Taxonomy (NCBI): domain Bacteria; kingdom Pseudomonadati; phylum Gemmatimonadota; species Gemmatimonadota bacterium. Next base: position 679,775 of record JAZKBK010000006.1, read on the forward strand.
GAGGTTGAGGCGTCGTCTGTCCACAGGTGCCCGGTGATTCCGATCTGCGACGGCTCTAAGATGCCGAACAGCTTGTAGCCGTGAGGCATGTGGTCCTACGGGACGCGCGAGGGCTCATCGACCTCGTGCCCGCATGGCCGCCCATCGGACGAACACGTGAAAGACTGAGCCCAAAGCCTGTAGTTCAATCCTTCACCAGTGCATAGTATCGTGCCGCGTCATCCGCCATTCCCGGGTGGCACCTTGGGTCCAAATAATACGGTCGTAGGACTGCTTCTAAGCGGAAGTCCCAGAGCCGCTACCGGCACTTCGGATGCATTAATTAGACTCATGTGGACTAATGAGCAGTTTAGTCTTGCTAATTAGCCCAGGTCAGGTGTATTATTAGCCCACACTAATCGCACATGACTACTTTTAGAAATGGCAGACAACAAGGGTAAAGGCGACGAAATAGTCCAGTTGGCCCGATTGGCTATGACGGGCCGACCTCAGGACGTTCAAGCGTATATCCGGCGCTTGGCCCGGCGGTATCAAGGGGAACTGCCCGCAATGGCTGCACAGCTCACGGGGTTGCTGCAGGAGGCACCAACCCGCCAGTCCCCGCTCCGCCGGGAAACTGCGTCGCCAGTTCCTGTGGATTTAGAATCGCGCCTTCAGTTAATACGCATCGAGAACGCCCCAACCCTTGGAGTTGAACCGCTATGGGAAGCTGGCGTCAAACGCTCTCTCGACCAAATTCTTTCGGAGCGGGAGCACGACGAAGAGTTATTTAGCCAGGGCTTATCACCAAGCCGTTCGATCATTTTTACCGGTCCGCCGGGCGTCGGGAAAACGCTCGCCGCGCGCTGGATCGCCCGCGAACTCCACCGCCCGCTTTTGACGCTCGATCTCTCCGCCGTCATGAGCAGCTTTCTCGGTCGCACCGGGACCAACGTCCGCCATGTCCTCGATTACGCCAAGAGCGTCAATGGAGTGCTGTTGCTCGATGAAATCGACTCCATCGCGAAGCGACGCGACGACGCGACGGATGTAGGTGAACTGAAGCGACTCGTTACTGTGCTCTTGCAGGAAATTGACGATTGGCCGGCCACGGGCTTGCTCATTGCTGCCACAAATCACGCAGACCTTCTGGATCCGGCGGTATGGCGTCGCTTCGAAATGCGCGTGGACTTTCCCATGCCGACCGACGCTGCTGTTCGTCAGGCCGTCGAAACATTCCTTGGATCGAGTAAAGCGTCCGCGGCATGGAACGACGTGTTGGCGGTCACACTGCGCGGACTTTCTTTCAGCGACATTGAACGTGAAATGATGCTCGCTCGGCGGACGGCTATTACACAAGACATCCCGCTCGAAGATGCACTCGGTCAAGTGGTCCAAAGTCGCGTCGAACCGCTGGCCCGCCGCGAGCGAGGTGAGATCGCAATGTGGCTAACCGAGGCCGGTATCTCGCAACGGCAGGTCCACGAATTAACCGGCGTTAGCCGCGACACCATCCGGAAGAAGACGAAGCCGGCCGATGCAAACACCCGGAAAGGAGTAACCGATGGCTGAGCGCAGTAATTTTCTCATTGGCTATGGAGAGCGACTGGCCGCAGATATTGCGGCACCCGTGGCGGGCGCGCCAAAGAAGCACCCCTATACGTTCGCGGAGGCCCGCCAACGTCTCGCGCCGAAGGTGAAGGACACAGTCACTGCACTGGACAAACTCTCCGATGAAGTTTGTCCACGGGATCAAGCCGTTGCGCTCGTAACCCTACACCCTACTTATCTCGCCAAGTCTTATTACCCGGCGGAACTACTCAAGACGTACGGGCTGGAGACAATCGGAAGCCGGGCGCGCGAAGTATCGCCTAATAAATGGACGAAATTGAAACCGCCGGAATCGGCCATTACCTCCGAATTCTTCGTTGCAGGCGCCCGAAGGCACTTTCGCGACCTTGCAGCCAATATTGACCATCTAAACAAGGAAGCTCTGGGCGCCAACGATCTTATTAAGATCGAAGATTTTCGTGCTCAACCAGCGGAAGAAAAGTTGAAGCCGCTCCTGTCCCAAGAGATGGAACCGCTACTGGAGATCGTTCTCCACGCACAACCAGTTCGAGAAGATGCTTTCATACTAGAAGGCTTCCAGGCTTACCTCAATACGTTCGGAGTCAAGCTAAGCCTCGACAAGCGCCGGTTTTTTGCTGAAGGGCTCTGTTTCCTTCCGCTTCGCGTTCCGCGCAACATTGCCGCTGAGATCGTGAAGTATTCCTTTCTGCGCCTCGCCCGCGAAATGCCTCGGCTTCGCCAGTTCCGTCCGATGACGCGAGCGACGCCCGGCTTTACGCCCTTTGTCTGCCGCCTGCCTGCCGAAGGACCAATCGACCGCGACTTACGGGTCGCCGTGTTCGACGGCGGCGTGCGGGCGGACGCCAAGCTCGATCTCTGGGTCAATCGGAGGGAAACGAAGAATATCGGCGCCGCTGTGCCAGATTTCGAGAATCATGGGACCGCAGTGACGTCGGCACTGCTCTTCGGGCCTCTGCAAGACGGTGTTACCGCCGAACGTCCTTACGCAAGCGTCGATCACTATCGCGTCCTCGACGCCGATACGATGAAGGACGATCAGCAGGAACTGTACAGCGTACTAGAACGCATTCAAGACGTGCTTGAGTCGCGGCCCAAATACGACTTCATCAATCTCAGCTTGGGTCCGGATCTGTCGATCGAGGACACCGATGTCCACGCATGGACGGCGGTGCTCGACCAGTTGTTCGCTGACGGGCTGACTCTGCCAGCAATATCAGTAGGCAACAGCGGCGAACTAGACTGGACTTCCGGTAACGCTCGCATCCAAACGCCTGCCGACTGCGTCAATGCGCTATCTGTCGGCGGCTGCGACCGAGTCGGCGCAGGCTGGAAGCGCGCGTCGTATAGCTCGATCGGGCCTGGCCGCAGCCCCGGCATCATGAAGCCCGACGGTCTTGCATTTGGCGGTTCGAGTCGAGAGCCCTATTGGGTCCTTAGCGCAGAGAATCCTGGCACGGCAATGCCGATCACAGGCACCAGCTTCGCGTCGCCCACAGCGCTGCGTACAGGCATCGGGGTGAAGGCGCATTTTGGTAAGCCACTCACGCCATTAGCAATCAAGGCGCTTCTGCTCCATTGCGCCGATGATGGCGGCCACGATAAGACCGAGGTGGGCTGGGGCCGCATTCCCGATAACTTGCACGAGATCGTACTTACCGACCAGCACGCTGCGCACATCGTATATCAAGGCGAACTGCGGCCCGCGAGCTGGGTGCGAATGCAAATTCCGATCCCGCCAGAACCGATGATTGGCATGGTCGACATCACGGCGACCTTCTGCTTTGCCACGCCGACCGATCCGCAAGATCCGCTGAATTATACGCGTAGCGGCCTTGAAGTACGGTTCCGCCCACATGATCAAAAGCGCAAGAGGCCAGATCAACTCCACGCCGATGCGAGCTTCTTTTTTCAGGCCAAGGACGTCTCGATCGAAGAGGCAGACCTGCGAGCTGATGCACATAAGTGGGAAACCACGCTGCATAAGAACCGTGCGATGCGTGCGCGCGGGCTGCGCAACCCTGTATTCGACGTGCATTACAACGCAAGGATCGGTGGCCGCAACGCGGTAAGCGCCAACAAGATCCCATACGCACTCGTCATCACGATCGAGTCGAAGAAAACCCGGAATCTCTACGACAAGATTTTGCAGCGTTATCCGACGATCCTCGAGCCCTTGCGGCCAGTCGTCGAAATACCGATCCGCACCTAATTGATTCGCGGAGCGTTAACCCATTGATAGGAGAAAGATATGAGCGAGGAAAATAAACAGCGCGGGGGTGAAGAGACCGTCGTCGCTGAACTCAAGAAAGAGGTCACAGAATTAAAGGAGGAAGTCGAAATCCTCGAGGAAATTATCGACCTTGAGGAGTGGTCCAAGGCGGACAAGCAGCCAAGGCGAGCCAAGCGTTACCGCATACGGATCGACAAGGATTATATCGTCGTCGAGGTCCACTCCATGACCGGGCGGGAGATCCTTGCCCTCGTCGGAAAGACTCCAGAAACACACCTGCTCTCACAGAAATTCCGAGGCGGTCGCGTCGAGCCCATCAAGTCCGATCAGGTAGTCGAGTTTCATCGTCATCAAATCGAACGTTTCCAAACTTTGGCGCTCGATCCGACAGAGGGATGACGAACATGCGGCGACAATTCCAACTCGGCGAGGAAGACGAGGAATGTCTTACCGCGCGGGGTCAGCCATGGGAGGCCATCATCGAGAATACCGCGAAATGGCTGATCTTCCCCGATTACCCTGTTCCGGAAGGATACAACCATCGCACGGCAACGGCCGCGGTTCGAATCAAGCCCTCGTATCCAGACGATGATATCGACATGGTCTATTTCTTTCCGCCTCTGGCGCTCGCAAGCGGCAGAACAATACGTCAGCTCAGTTCGTTCAGTTTGGATGGAAAGCAATATCAACAATGGTCGCGACATCGCACACCTGCCAATCCATGGCGGCCGGATTTAGACAATGTCTGTACCCACCTACTTCAAGTGGATAATTGGCTAGAAAGAGAGCTTAGCAAATGAACACATTATGTATATGCACGTTAAGCTGAGGCTAACGCAGACCGATCACGCGCGATTGGTCTCCCACTTGCTTCCGGGTGACGGGCTCGAAGCTGTGGCGGTTGCGCTTTGCGGGCGGCGGCGCAGTGAGGCACATCACTGCTTAACTGTGCGTTCGGTGATTCCTATTCCGTACGACGAATGTAAAATTCGTGCACCTGACCGAGTTACGTGGTCAACCGCACGTCTGATTCCGTTGCTCGAAACTGGACTTGACCCGCTTTAATGGACACCAAGTTTAGGCTGCCTTGATCTCTTTCAG
>JAZKBK010000007.1 GCA_040388625.1 Gemmatimonadota bacterium
TGCTTGTAGCCGCCGTTGTTCCAGAACAGCCCGGTCAGCTTGTAGAAGCCATTGGGCAGCGCCACCGTGGCGACATTGGCCACAGTGGCGAGCGGCGTCTCCGTCTCGAAGTACTGCTCACCGAACGCATTGGTGAGCATGTCGTATAGATCGGTGATGCTCTCGTTGATGAACTCGTTGATGTCCGAGTCCTGCAGCGCCTGGTTGTCAGCACGGAGGCGCACGTCAGCTCGTAGGTCGTCGAGTCTCCTAAGTCTCGCCACCGCGCACCTCCTTCCTTACTGCCTCAGCTGTTGTTTGACTCGACCTCGTACCAGCTCGCGATCGGAGCGAAGAGCGGCGTTGAGCCGGCCGCGCCGTATACGTTGAGGGCCAAGCTCGAGCCGGGCGGCAGGATGATACGGCCGCGTATCTCGTAGTTGACGAGAGCAAGGCTCAGGATGGCCGCGGAGGCGGCGCTCGGGCTCTGCGCGATCGGGGTCCACACCGGAGCCGTGGGCGCCGTGATGGTGATTGTCGCCTTGCACACGAGCGCAGACGTTGCCGTCGAGAGCGGGTTGCAGTTGGCAATCGCCAACCCAGCCGTGAACGACGTCTGCGCCGGCGTGGTGAACGGAGCGACGGCGACCACGTTGCCGGTTGTGCCGGCCGTGCCGCTGACGAGCCAGACGCCCAGCATGTCGAAGACGGCGGTCTTGGTGTTGGTGGCGGGGTTGGTGATGCCCCACTGCGCCGCCGTGGTCTGGACGGTCTGCACCGGTGCGATACCGGTGATGGCCGCGTTGTTTCCGAGCATAAAGCGCCGACCCTCGCGGGTCATGTCCACGCCTTCCGGCTCGGTGATGGAGACGCTCGCGGCGCCTGTCTGGGTGACTCGGTTGATGACGTCGCCGGACTGCTTGGTCGCGAACGTCTGCGTGCCGACCGTGTACGATGAACTGGAGATAGTCATGTTCGTTTGCTTTCTTCAGCAGCAGCACTTCACGAACGCGCGGAGGGCGTCGTACGTGGCCTTGCGTTTGTCTTCCGGGATGTCGGCGGCGTCGCAGAATGCGTCACACGCTTCCATGGCGTCGGAGTCCTCCCCGTCGGCCATGTCCTCGTCGTCACCTTCATCGTCCCCACCACCCTTGTGGGGAATGGCGAGGACCAGAGCGGGCGCCTTCACGGTGTCACCTGCGAGTTGCGCAGGACCAGCATGATCCGAATGGTCACGCTGGTGGGGTCGAGCGCGGTTCCGTCGCTGGACTTCTTGACCTGAAACTCGACGTAGTTGCCCGAGCTCTGAAACCCGGACTCAGTCACCGGCAAGATGTCCGCATCGAGGGTGCCGGCGGCCTTCAGGATGGTGGCATCGCACCACACGACCTCTTGGTAGATGTCCGAGAGGGTCACCCGATAGACGCCCGTACCTGCCGGCTTGGTAACCGTCACATACGAGCTAATCCCGGTCGGGCCGATGGTTCCTACCGCGCTGGCGCCGTCGATTGGAACCTTGATGAAGAAGACGTTTGGCTCCATGTGGGGCGTGCGAAACACGCCCTTTAGGCTTCGATTGGCCATTACGCATCTCCCAGCCGGAAGGTCAGCGTGATGACGCCTCCCGGCAGAATCGTGCCAGTGCTCGCGTGCGTCTTGCTGTAGAGAATGCATGCGCCGGCCGCGATGGTCCTGTCGGCAATGGTCGCCGTCAGGGTGAAGGCGCCGGTCTGGCCAACCGTCATGGTCCCGAGCCCGCCGTTGGCCACGGTGTTCGTGGTCGCCGTCGCCACCGAGGTGGACGTGGCGCCCGCCGATGTGCGCTTGGTGAGCGTCATCGTCGAGAAGACCGAAGTCGACTCGGTGAAGCCGGTGACACCAGGCCTGAACGAAACGCCCGTGAGCGTCACGTCGAAGCCGGTGTCGTTGCTCCACAGCACGTTGTCGGTAATGTCGGTACCGGCAGCGGCGTCGTCTCCGGTTCCGATTGCCGCTCCCGCGCCCGGTTTCAGGCAGGGGATGCGGAGCGTGAGCAGCTGGCTAAGGACTGCGGCCTGCGTGCTCGAGGGGGTGGCCCCGACGGCCTGAGTCATGCCGAGGAGGAAGGTGCGAACGTCTTTGATTGCGGTCATGGGCTCAGCTCCTCACCACGTGATCCGGGCGTTCCAGCCAGGCGCGTAGCAGCCAACGTTTCCGTAGTAGCCAACGCGGATTTGGTAGGCGTCAGCCCCCGCCTCGCGCAGCCAGGTGTTTCCGTCGAGGTCGAGGATGTGCGGCACGTCTCCGCCCGAGCTCACAAGCTCCCAGGTGTCCATCTGGAGCAGCCAAGCGGTACCCTTGGGGCACTTGGGGTCGGATACGATCTTCACCGGGCCAGCGCCGGTTTCGACCTCGATGGCCTTATATCCAACGCCAGCGAGCGTTGAGTCGGCCGACGTGTACTCGCGCTTGGTCCCGAGCAGCTTGACCAGCGGCGATACGTCGAGGTTGTTGGCAAGGAGCGTGTCCGAGGTCCCATTCTCCTTGAGCACTCTGGCAACCGCCTCGATAAGCACTTCGTCCTGCGGGCCGCCGCTGCCGTTGTAGCGAACGCCGCCGAGGCGGGTGGTGTCGTCGGTTCGGTCGACACCGAAGAACGCCGTGGCGCCGGGGGCAGACGACGGGATCCAGGCTCCGAGGCCGCTCATGGCAGCGCCGAAGTCACCCTCGCGGAAGATGTAGTCGGTGTTGAGCGCTCCGGGGATCTGGGTGGACCAGTTGCCACCGGTGGTCGTCAGGGTGCCGAGGTCGCGATCGACGCCGGAGATCTGAACGTGCCCGCCGCGCACCGAGCCAGACGTGCCGTCGGTGCTAGCCAGCTGAACCCACATGCCCTTATCGAAGCGAGCGATGTCCGCCGGCTTGGAGAGGGTGATGGTCGCTCCGGCCATGGTGCTCGCGCCGTCGATGACTGCTCGAGCGCCGCCGCCGTTGCCGTAGAGGTCGATTTCCGCCGACTCGCCGCAAGTCTGAATGGCCGAGTCGAGCTCACCGGACAGCGCATTGACGAGCGACTGGGCGTTACCCTTGCACTCGGCGATGGTCTTGCCGGCGACGCTCGCAACGGCGTAGTCGGTCACCGTGGTGACTGCGAACTTCTTGTACGAGCTCGGGCCCGCGTTGGCCTGTGCGGTGCCGAAGTTGTGCGATCCGCCCGACACTCGGGCATAGCGCATGACGAAGTTTTTCTGATCGCCCGGACCGTCGGGGTCCTTGGGGATCATGCCCAGCAATGGCGACTTCTTGTACGCCATCTGCTGAACCTTTTTGGACTGGTACTTGGTCTTCAGGATCGGCGTTGCCGCCGTCGTATCGAATGCAGCCATCGAAGCCTCCGGGGGAACCCGGGGGCGCTGTAGCTATTGGGGCTAGCGCCACCGCGAGTCGGCGCGCCTGAGCTCTTCCACGGCTAGCTGAGTGAGCTCTTTATCGCTCATCTCGAGGATGTCTTTGACCGTGCCGGGAGTCGCCCTAGACGCAGCGTCTTGGTTGGAGATCGAACGCTTTCGCGTTTCGGGCTGCGCCGACTTGACGGCTCCTGCTCGCTCGGAGTTCGTGGGCTCTTGTTGACCGCTCCCACGCTGGCGGTGTGCTTCGATGCGGCTGTAGTCTGCCGCTGTGTTAGCTTCCAAGTCAGCCAAGACTTTGTCAAGCGGTATTTCTTGGCCTGTGCGCTCGAAGTTGGAAATGACGATGCTTGTGGCACGTTGCCACACACTCTCCGGCGTATAGGCCGCAAGGTGCGGATACTTCGGCAGCACCGTCTCTACGTAGGGGCGCGTCTTGGCCATGTAGCTGGAGATGGCCGTCTGCTTCTCGGTCACCTCTGCGGCCTTGGCGCGAGCTTCCTCGTCAGCCTTGGCCTTGGCGTCGCGCTCTGCCAGCGTCTGCTCGAGCCTGGTCACGCGCTCGTTGGGGTCGTTCTCTTGGAGCGTGCGCTCCATCCAGCTCTTGTAGACGTTGGCCTTGGGTACACCGCGGACCTTGGCCACCTGGTCGAGCAGCTTGTCCGGGTCGGTGTCGAGCAGGGCCAGGATCTCCTTGGCCTTGGCCTCGCGCTGCTCGAGTTCGCGTTCCTTCTCGACGGTGCGGCCTTCGCGCTGGTCGAGCCTGCCCTTGCGGCGGGACAGCTTCTCGCTCCATGCGGTCAGCTTGTCGACAGTGGGTTTAGGCTTCGCCTCCGCTGCCGGCTCGCCCTCCTTGCCTTCCGTCTCGACAACGTCACCGCCACCCTCTGCCGGCGCGGATTGGGGGCTCTCATCAACGGCAGAGGGGGCGGCAACACTTTCGGCCGCGGCATCGCCGGCCTGAACTTTGGTCTCATCGCTCATTGAAGGACACTCCCAGGCGGGGGCCCTTGCGGTGGCGGAGCCGGACCGCCTGGCGTGCCCCCAGGCACCGGCGCTCCCACGACTGGAGACATCCCGCTAAGCTGCGGGTCCTGCCCGGCGCTCTTGCCGGCATTCATCAGCTCTTCCACATCGGCCTGGAACTGGAGAATCAGATCCAGGTTCGCCGGCGGGCTCTTGCGGTATTTGTTCCGCGCCCACAGGTAGAAGTCGACGGACGTCTCAAGCGCCTCATCGAGATCCATCTGCGGTAGCGGCCCTTGGTATTCGCCGTCCGTCAGCATGCGAGCGAGGCACTCGCGAACGTTGTTGTAGGAGGCGTCGCCCATCTCGGCGGCCTCCTCGAGCTCGGGGAAGTCGAGCAGGCGCTTACCCTCGGCCGGCGTGATCCATCCCGCGCCGGCCAGGTCTTGCACCTGCTGCATGCGCTGAGCGGGAGCGCTCGCAAGGGCCGAGGTGGGGAACACCTGGAGCACAGTCGGCTGGCGCTTCATGTCCGGCAGCTCGACTTCTTCGGTCTCGCGCTTGCCCACGTAGATGACCGGCTTGCGGCCCGAGCGCTTCGCCATGTCGAGGAGCAACTCCGCCTCGTCCATGCAGAATTCCTCGTAGGCCTGCGCGAAGTCGGCGTAGCGGCTGTCCTCGATGTCCAGCGCCACCTCTTGGGCCTTGCCGCTCTTGAGGGTCGGATCCTTCTGCCCCGCCGCGGTCATCGCGTTGATGCCGGCCTCGCGGAACGAAGCGTCGACCAGCCACAGCAGGTGCTGGAACTTCTCGGGGTGCACCGTCTGCGCAACGGCGAACGTGGGCGCCGCGCCGGTGTATTCGAGGATTCCGCCAATCTCGTTGTTGAAGTGCGACTTCAGGATCTTGGAGCCGCGCTCGCACAACACCCGGAAGTTCGAGCCGACGTGAAACGAGCGCTGAATCTCCATCAGCAGCTTGTTGATCTCGAGCTGTTTGCCCGCGAGCAGCTGGGCCAGGCCAGAGCCGTACCAGCCCAGCACCGGCTCGCAGTAGCGAAGGAAGCGGTGTTGGAAGCCGGTTGAGTCGCCGAATTGCAGCGTGGCGCCAGGGATGACGATGGCGTCACGGCCATCACTTGCGCCTTCGCCCGACGGCAGGTGCCACGCCTCGCACACCTCGACTTGGTCACTCGGGACCATATCGCCAGCCGTCCAGCGGCCGCGATCGTCCCAGCCGGCTCGGTCGATCTCCGCCGCGAACTTCGGGAACTTCTCGGTGAGCACGAGCTTGTCCATCGTGCGCTGCTGGTAGAGGCACCGCGGATCGCCATACTTCGCGTCGGCATCGGCCACGTAGCATTCGGGCGTGAACGTGCGCTCGAGCGTCGGCTGGCCATCGTTGTCGTGCCCCCTCACGCCGCCGGTGCCGAAGATGAGCGCATCGCGCACCACCTTGCGGTTCAGCCGATAGACCTTGTTCTCGTAGAACTGGCCTTCGCTGTACTTGTTGAGCTGCTTCGCCTGCTGCTGGAGGTCCCAGTCCCCCCCGCTGGTCAGCCAGAACGGGCGAGGCTTGCCCTTCACAATCTTCGCCAGCAGCGTGTCAATGACGCTGCGGACGATGTTCACGGACAGCGGCGCACTCGCGTATGCGGCCTGCGTCGTGTAGCTGGTGACGCCAAACCCCTGCACAAGGTCAGCGCCGTAGAGGCAATAGTGAATCAGGTCGCGGTCGGTGCGCGCGCTCTGGTTCTCTTTGATGCGGTTGACGATGCTGAAGATGGCGTCGTGTGCCGGCTGGATTGGGTCGCCTTTCTCGTCCTTCGGCCACCAGCGCTGATCGCGCGCCTCGCCCCCGGTGACCGCGAGGCTGCTCACTCGACGGCCTTCTTGGCTCGAGGCACTAGGCGGACGGTGTTGCCAGAGGAGCGGAACAACAGGTCGAGGGCCGCCTGCTCCACCTCGGTGGGAGTCAGCTCCTTGGCGGGCGCCTCATCGGCAGGCTGTGCAACTACTGCCCGACCTAGCTCAAGCTGGATCTCGCCAGAGCGATAGCTGTGCACTCCGTGCTCGCGGAGTAGTGCAAGGAGTGCACGTAGCTCGTCCAGGCCCACTGATAATGGCTGTACACTGCCATATGCTGCGTGTCAAATCTGCTCATGCCGTGCAATGTCTGCGCACTACCAAAAGCGCCGGCTGAACCAGTCCACTCCCTGCTCGTCGGCCTCTTTGCGGCGCTCCCAGCGCTCCATGTGCTGCCGGCGTAGGCGCTCCTCTTCACTTGGCTCCGGCTCCAGGCTCGGGTCGGCATCCTCAGCGAACGCCTTGCACTCGCGCCAGCCGTAGAGGGCGGCGTCGAGGCAGTGGTTATCGAACCGCGGGTCCTCCTTCTCGCGCTTCTCGTCCCACTGGCAGATGGTCGCCTCCTCGACCCATTGCTTGCACTTGTCGGCCACTACGCGGATGAGCCCCGACTTGAGGTCGCCGTTGAACAGCTCGATGTAGCCACGCTTGTTGGTCTTCTGCGCGGGCATGATGGGCACCGCGAACCGCTGGCGAGCCTCCTCGGCGAAGCCCTTGCCGAGCCCCCCGACGTCGCCGACGATGCGGTCGAAGTGCCACTTGGCGTTTAGCTCGCGGACGATGCGCGCCGCTTCCGAGGGGATGAGGCCCGTTTGGCCCCAGCATTCGAGGAGGACGCACGTTTGCTGGTGCGGCTCCCACGCCCAGATGGCAAAAGCGGTTGCGTCGACCACACCATAATCGCACCCAAGGATGGTCTGTCGAGCAGGCCCGCCGCCCAGAACTCCAGTGCCGTTTCGAGTCGGCTCATATTGATAGACCAGCGACCCACTGTCACGTACCCATTCACCGAGCCATTCCCTGCGGTAGATCGGGTGGTCCTCGGTCCAATGGTTCGCTTTGCGCTCATGGTCTAGCTCCTCTCGGGCGTGGGGTACGTGAGGGTTTTCCAGCACCGTCCAATGGTGGAGCTTGAAGGGGCTGGCTGGGTCGGTAGTAGCGTCATGGAACAGCCCAACACAGGCAGCCCCTGGCGTCCCAATAAGGCATAGAGTGCCTCGAAGGTCGATGAGAGCTGGCCGCAGGATTTCTCGTACGAGACTCTCAAGAACCGAAGGCCTAAAGCTGGCGGCTTCGTCCACGATTGCCAGGAGGTACTTGCCTCCACGTAGCCGCTCGATGGTAGCCGCATCATCAGCGCCAACGAGGAAGATGCTTGATCCATTGGGTAGCCTCGCAGTGAGCTCGGAATGGTTGAAGGTGAGGCCGAGCGAGTGCCGGTGGTCGAAGCGGATGAGCTCCTCCCACAGCAGCCGCTTGGCCGATGCGCGGGTCAGCGCGATGTACGCCGACACCGTGCCAGGGTTGCGGAAGGCGGCTAGCAGCAGGTAAGCGCACGCGGCGTACGTCTTACCCGCCCGACGCGAGCAGAGCGCCGCTTTGGCCCTGCCCGCATCGGCGATGAACGCGAGCTGCTGGGCAAACAGCTCGCGCACGAAGGGGGGCGTGCCCCACCGCTTCTCCGCCTCCAGCACCAGTGGGAGGATGTCGTCAGGCATCGCCTCGCCAATGCGCCCCGAGAATGAACCCGAGAGCGAGCACCATCAGCATTGCGATTAGCTGGCTCACTTGGGGTGCGTGCCCACGTGTTTCATTATGCCGACGAATGCTCGGACGCCAATCCACCCGCCGTGCCACACGACACTGCACAGCAGCCACCAATAGAAGAATTGCCAGAACGTCATGATTGCCTCCTCACACGCATCCCCGAAAGTCGACGGTCGCCGTCCCGCAGTAATGGCAGCAGCACCAGCACCAGAGTAGGACGCTCACGGGTGCTTGCTCCTCACGTGCGCAGCCATGCCGGCGCCGCTTCGGAATTGCTCGGCGCAGTGGGCGCACTTGAACGTGCCAAGAGCCACATCGATGTCATCGCGAGGCACTTCCACGCGTCCCCGATGTTCTCCGCCATGCAGCGCAGCCGCGTGCGTCTGCATCGTCAATCCGGCGGCTCGCAACGCCACGCCGTCCATCGGGTCAGGCTCGAACCTCCGCGCCCACTCCGCCTCCGGCCCCACCGGCACCCTGAACGCCATCGACGCGGGGCTGATGACGTACGCGCCCTTGTTGATCCACACGCTGCCGCCGGCGTCCTCGTCCAGGTCGGTGATGGTCACCCGCTTGTCCTGGACGTGGATCTGGCCCCCGATGGCTATAACGCGGCTCGTGAACAGGCGCACCGCGGCGCTGTTGTCCATCAGCTCGATGCGTGAGAGCCTCATTGCAGGTTCTCCTCACGGCGGATGATGCAGATGATGTACGGCGCCCCGATGGGGTTGCCGTGCGGGTCGGTCTTGAGGTCAGCCGGCGGCGCATCGCAGACCATGTAGTAATGTTTGCCGTCCGTCTGGAACCCGATGGCCTTGCCGACGAATTTGCACCGGTCGCCAACGCGAATGCCCGACGTGCACCCTGGCCCCACGGCCATGACCTCGGCCTCCTCGGTGCCGCTCTCGTTGTTGTCGCCCGTTGGGATGATAATGCCGCTCGCGGTCTTGTGCTCCTCGCTGACCCGCTCGACCACGATCCAATTGTGCAGCGGCTCGAGTGACCGCGACTTCTCCGTGAATAGCTTGACCGCCGAAACCGTCGCTGTTCGCATTAGTGTATTTCCTTTCGTTCCTCTGCCTGGTCCAACGCTGCCTTGAGCCGCGCGCGCAGCTCGTCGTCTGTCATGTCTGCTGCCACGGCCTTCGTCTCCACCTTGCGCACCAGCGCACCCTTGATCTCCGCCTGGAGCCGCACGGCGTTGATGGCCGCGCCCACGTTCTGCGCCGGCTTGCTGACCAGCTCATCGCCCACCTTGAACCACTTCACCTCATCCATGGCCGCCGCCTGGAGCGCCTCCAGCTCGGCCATCTTCTGGTCGATGAATTCCTCAATGGGTGAGCCCCGCCGCCGGATGACACCGCTGGCAACCAGGGCCCTGTCCGCCACGGTGCGCGGATGGATGCCCCATTCCTTGGCCAGCGCCTCGGAGCTGCGACCGCCGAACCAGCGGCCAGCCATCATCATGCGGATGATGTGGTCCTCCTGCTCCACCTTGGTCAGCTCGCGCGCGCGTGAGGAGTCGGCGAAGGGCGGCCCCTCTGCATCGCCAGGGACGAAGACGTAGCCTGTGCTGCTGGGGGGCTTCCGCTTACTCATCCCCGCCCCCGTGAATGTTTCCGCTGCCCGGCGCAACCTGTTGTGACGGTAAGGGCGTCTGTGTCTGCTCTGCCTTCGCGGCACACACGGTCGAGCACACATTGACGGGATGTCCATCGATGGCGGCCCACATCCAGCCAGGAGGCATGCATGTCACCCTAGCCGACGGGAAGTGCACGATCCCAACGGAGCCCAATTCCGACTTGCCGCACACATCGCAAGTCTCGACGTCTGGCGCGTACCAGTTGACCTTGCTCACCCTCCGCCTCCCTTCTCCGCCTCGATGAGCTTGCTGATGGCGTACTCGCACCGGTCAGCCGTCAGCTGTTGACGGCACGCCACGAGCGCCTCCTCCAGCCCCTCCCGTCGCCCCTCAGCGCGGGCATCGGCTTGGATGCGCACGACCAGCCTAAGGAACTCTGCTCGGTGCATGTGAGGCAATTCCAGATCTAGGCCCGCATAGAGCGGGTCCTGCTCCGGCTCCGTTTCCAGCAGCCACTCCTTCGCCGTCTTCATCTATCGACCTCCACCGGTGCCACCATAATCAGGCACCCATACGCCTTGCTCTTCAGCTGCGTGTAAACCCACATCACCCGCTCGTCAGCATCATCCACGCCCAGCCAATCGGCCACCCCGTCGCGGATAGCTTTGCAGGCGGCGACGGTGTTGTCGCTATCGAGGAAGCGCGGAGCCAGCCGCTTGATGCTCACCACCGCTGGCAGGATGTCCGGCAGCCTGCACCCGCTCGCCGATTGCAGATGGGTGGCCGCAAGCCACCGGTGCTGAGCCGCCCGCTTGGCCTTCTTGGCCCAGAATTCCCTCAGGTTCATGACGCTCTCAAGCTTGACAGGTATCGTCACGCTGACCGTGAAGCGCCCACCCTTGACGGGCTCCAGGTGACACGCAGGCGAGACGAGAGCCGCGGCACGCCTCGCAGGTCGCCTGACGGGCTCCTCGGCCCGCAGAGCCAGGCCTACGCGTGGCGATGGCCGGCTCAATTGAGGTCGCTCCGCCGCTCGGGCATCGGATAGAGCTGCATGGCGTAGTCGGTATCCGTGCCCCAGGTGGCCCCAATGGCCTTCAGCTTCTCCCTGGCGCGCCTGTTCCGCCTGGCGTCGATGATGCCAGCAATGACGCTGCTGACGATGCGGTCGACCTGGAGGGCCGCCACGAGGCACAGAATCAGGATGACGTGGTTCATGGTGCCAGCCTCCGCCGCTCGTGCGACTGCACGCCGGCCATGATGGTTGTGTGGTCGCGACCGAACAGCTTGCCTATGTCGGGATAGCTCCAGTACCCGCGCTGACGCAGCTCCCACCACGCATGATGGCGGGCGACGCAGACCCGGTGCGGGCGGATGTGCGAGAACATCTCTTCCAGCGTGACGCCGTAGTGATTGCCGGCGGCCTCAATGAGCCAGAGCACTCCACGGGCTAGCAGCAGGGCGCGGAGGGGCTCACCGGTCGGCGCCTTGGCAGGCTTCAGCGGCTTGGCTCGGCGCTGCTCCAATGCCTGCTTCCAGATGGGGGCTGGGGCGGTCATCGGAGGGCCTCTAGTGCGCGCACCATGATTCTGGCGGCCTGGATGTGCCCGTCCCACCACTGCGCAGAGGCCCAATTACGCTGCCCAATCGCTATCGTCTGAGTGCCCTCCGCCTCCCGGGCCAGCTCTTTCGCCTTCGCAATCGCCTGCTCGAGCTTGTCCGGCTTCGGGGCCTTCGGCTTGGCGATGCCCACAATGCGGACGAGGATGTAGCGCCCGCATGCTATGCGCGGTCGGCGATTTCGGATCCATCTGACCGGAACAGCGCGGTTTGCCCAAACGCCGCGCCCACTCTTCTGGTCCTTTGCAAGCCCATCCTCGTGATGCCCGAGCCAAAGCTCGACGTGGCCGCATTGGGGAGCGCAGCCGTTGCACGGAACATATTTCACCGCCCAGCCCTTCACTCGCTTCTCTTCGCTCATGCTCCCGCCTTCCTGGCCTGCTCGGCCTTCGTTTGCTGCGCCTTGACGCTCTCGTGAAGCCCGCGGGCAAACCCGCACCGCGAGCAGAATTCAATTCCGTTCTGATTCGTGAAGTACGCCTGCTCGAGGCTGCTGACGCAGCGCTCCACCTGCTTCTGAAACCAGCGCCGGCTCATGCTGCTCCCTTGGCCATTAGCTTCTCGGCCGCTTCTCTGAGCATGTCGGACACATCCTCCGCCGGAAGCTCTCCGCCGCCTGGGAATTGGCCTACAGCTTCCGCAACCAATTGATCAATCTTGCGCCGGTAATGCGCACGGGTACCCCCTTGGGTCGGGGCGCAGTTCGAGCAGTGGCCGACCTGCTTGGTGCAACCATTGTTGCCGCAGGCACCGCGATAGGCGCAGCAAGCAGCCGCGTCCCAATGCGACTTGAATAGCTCACCGCAGGTTCGGCACTTATCAAGGTTCATTTACGCGGCCCCCTTCCCAATCTTCGCAATCATCTCCGACGCCGCGATCATCCGCTCCACGCTCGCAGGAGGCCCTGTGGGCTCCTTTGGCGTCGGCTTGGGCATCCGTACCGGCCCGTCGTGGTCAGCCTGCTCCCTGGCCTGTCTGGTGTCCTTGGCGGCCACATCCTCGCGGGGCTTCTTGGTCTGCTTGCAGTATGCCCGGAGCTTCTTGGTCAGCGCCTCCCGGTTCAGGCCGAGGCCAGCCGCGTCGCCAGCGCAGTCGCGAATCGACTGGAACAGCCACTCAAGCTTGAGGCCCAATGGGATTTGCCTGGTCGCGAACTCCTCGGCGACAGCGCGAGCGAGGGGACGGCTCACGATTGACGCGAGCTCGGAGTGTCTGCCCATCTCCGCCAGGATCGCGTCCTCGTTCGGAGCAGGAGCAGTCGGGGCCGCCGGAGGCGGGCGGTCTGCTCTCTTCTCCTGTCTTGTTATGTCCTCTCCTGTCTTCTCCTGTCCTGTAGGCGTTACAGGCGTTACAGGCTGTAACGTTTCCTCCGTCGCAAGTGCCCGTTTTCGTTCACGGTGGTCTGCCACTCGCTCGGCACATGACTTGGGCCCAGCCCACTCGGTCCACTTTTTCACGACGATTCTGTGCACGCCGACCGACTTTTCGATCGAGATCGCGTTGTCTTCGTCGAGACTTTCGCTCGTGAACGCCTTGAGAGCGACGGCGATCTCGCGCTTGTTGCCGCCGATCAAGTCGTGCACCGCGTCGACAGTGTCCCATGTGGGCGGCAGGTCGATGACGCCGCGCGTCGCCCTGGACTCCAGGGAGAGCTCGAGCAGCACGAACCGTACGGCGCGTGGTAGCCCCTTCTTGGGACCCTTGGCGAGGCGTCGATGGAACGGGACCCAGTCGCTCACTTCCGCCTCCCTGCCCACTGGACGACAACAGCCAAGCCCACGAGGTACCCGCCGAGCAGGGCGAGCTCCGCGACGCAGAGCAGCCGGCGGGCGGTCATGTCGCACCGCCCATGTGCCTGAACTGGCAACAGGTCGTGCAATATTCGCCGCTACCGAGATAGTGTTTCAGCGTCGGCGTCTCGCATGTGCAACCTTGCTGGCCAGGCTCGCCAAGAATCGCCAGCACAGCCGTCAACGAGCGCCGCTCCGTTGCTGCCTCGATGGCAATGTCGCCACAACCGAACTTGGCTTCTTGGCGTCGGCAATGCTCGATGCGGTTCCTGGCCCATGCACGAAGCTCGTCGACGCGCTCTCTCAGGCCGCTGGCGGTCATGCGGTCTCCTTGGGGGCCTGCGCGCATCTGCACTTGTGGTCCTCGCACGCGGGTCCGCAGTAGCTGCAATTCCACCATTGGGCCGGCAGTCCGCACGGTTCGCCAGTTGGCTCATGGTCATCACCATCGAGATACGGGCGCTGCTTGCAGGTTCGCTCCCCCGCCTCGGCCGCCGCGAGCGCTCGCTCAGCGGTATCAACGGCCTCCAGCAGCTCGGGGTGCGAATAGTCGTCGTCGCCGCGAATGATCTTGGCAAGGCCGGACCGCGCCTCCCTCACCGCCGCCGCGGGCGTGGCGCGCAAGATCGAAAGCTCGCGCTCCAGCTGGCCAATCTGCTCTATGGCATCCTCTGTCAGCTCCGCCGCGCGCTTCTCGGCGGCTTCGGCGCGGGCGAGCGCATTCGACAAGCGCCGCGCCTCGTAGCACTGCGTGCAGTTGATGTGGCCATGCGGGCAGTCCAGCTCGGCCTCGGTGATGGGGGCGCCGCTCATGCTGCCTCCCGATAGCCCAGGAGCTGCATCAAGGATTCGATCCGCATCTCGGCGAAGAACCTGCGGATCGAGCTGGTCTTTCCCGCTCGCACCGCGAACAGGGCCGCCGAGCAACGTGTTTTGACCGCCCGGATGGCGAAGTCCTTCTGCGCCTCAATCCCGCGCAGGCTGGCAAAGTCGGCTTCGACTTCGGTCGTGAGCCCATCGAGCCGAGCCTTCGCGTCGTCGAGCAGCGGCTTGAACTCAGGGAAGGCCGTCAGCACCTCGGAGGTTTCGCCAGCCCGCGCGATCTCAACGAATGCCTTCTGCGACATGCCGTCCTTGGCACGGTGGAGCGCGACGTAGCCAGGGTGCTTCACCTTGATGCGGTTGAATGCCCCGTCGACGATCACGTATCCCTCTTGGGTGAGCGGCGACATTGACGCGAAGGATGCGGCGATCTCCTTGATGCTGGTCAGCGGGAACTCGCGGACCTCGCGAGCGTTGCAGTCGAACGCGCGCGCCGCCTGCCCAACGGGTAGCTCCGCCATGCTCACGAGATCGCGGGCCCCGAGCAGGGTCAGGCTCGGCTCGGCGTGCACCACGACGATCCGATTGGCCGGGCCGGTCAGCTCGAAGAAGAAGCAATGCTCGGCCGCCCGTGTCCCTTCCGGCAGACGCCAACCGTGAGCCGCGAAGGTCCGCCAGAAGTAGTCGGCGAACCTGTCCGAGCCTTGGACGTCACCCGATGCGTCCGGCGTGCCCGACGTGGCCACGTGCCACTCGCCCGCGTATGGGTAGAGCACGCACAGGGAGCCGTCGAGCTTCTCCTGGACGCGCGCTGTCGACCAATCGATGGGCGCAGCGTGGCCCTCTCCCTCGTTGAAGAACTTGTCGAAGGCCCGAGAGACCACCCGCCACCCGTCGGCCTCGTCGAGGATGACGCCGCGGCATTCGCGGACGATGGGCTCGGCGAAGGGGGACTCGATCTGGTTGTACTTGAACAGAACGAGCTGCGAGTGGATGCCGTGGCGCCGATGTGTGATGGCGTACTTGGTGCGCAGTTCCTCCGGCGAGCCGCCGCCGCGGAGGAACGATTGGAGCAGCATCTCCGGCGGGCGATCGGTCCCCGAAACGGTCCCCGACATGGTGGACGGTAGCGGTTTTTGTAGGGACGACACGGCATCGCCAGAAAGCTCCGATGCGGTGCCATTCGCCTTGTTTTGCAGCGTTTCATGCTGCTTTTGGTGGCTGACGTTGCCGGGTTCGATTCCCGGCGCCTCCACCTCAACAACGCTTGTTTCTCGCTGATTCATGAGCTTTCGTCCTCCGACCGGTCCCTAACCGGTCCCTGGGCTCCCGCCGTGTGACTTGTCGTCCCGCGCTGTTCGAGCAGGCCCACCGCGTCGATCTTCACGTCGGGCGACAGGTGGGCATACCGCATGGTCATCTTGAGATCGCTGTGGCCGAGCAGCTCTTGGATGGTCTTGATGGGCACGCCTCGCATGGCCAGGTGGCTTGCGAAGGTATGGCGGAGTACGTGCCAGCCGATGCGGCGGAGCCCCGCGGCCGCGCACGCCGACCAGAGCGGCCACTTGCATTCGCCCCGAGTCAGTATGCTCCCGTGCTCGTCGTCGAAAACATAGATTGACCCGACGCCAGCATCGGCTTGCTCGAGCGCCGCCATGGCGGTCTTGTTGAGCGGCACCTCCCTCGGCTTGTGGCTCTTGGGCGTGGTCACCTCGCCGCGCACAATGGCCTGCCGGACGACCATCTTGGTCCCGTGGATGTCGGACCAGCGGAGCCCGAGCAGTTCGCCGTGGCGGAGCCCAGTGTTAAGCGCGAAGGCGACCATGTGGCGCCAGTCGCCAGCGGAAGCGATGAGCCGGTCGGCCTCGTCGAAGGTGAGAAAGTCGAAGTCCTGCACCGGCACCCGAAGCCGCTTGATGCGCGGTCCCGAGCTCACACGGTGCCAGTCGATGGCCAACGAGTAGAGCTTGGACAGAACGGCCAGGTGATTATTGACCGTCTTGGGTGACAGCTTGAGCTCTACCTTGGCGGCCTTGTACGCCTCCACGTCCTCGTCGGCGATTTCGTCGAGCCGGTTGCCGGAGAACCAGGGGGTCAGGTGGGTGTCCAGAATCTGCTTCTTGGACTGGTACTCGCTGAGCTTGTTGTTGACCTTGGCGTACTTCTCGAGGAAGTCCTTTGCGAAGTCGCCGAAGTCGGGCGCCTTGCTGCCGGGGTCGCGCTTGTGCTCGAGCTTCGCCCGCAGCGTGCGCTCCATCGCCTGCGCCTCGCTCTTGTTGCGAGCCCCCTTTGCGGCCTGCTTCACACGCACAGCCTTGCCGCCGCGCCGAATGACGATATCGATGCGCCACCGGCCATCCTTGCGCTTGATGACGCTCATCGGGTGCCACCGCCGGCTGCCCACCATGCGACCGCGGTTGGTCGATGGATACGGATGGCCCCGCGGAACCTGCGCGCGCCCGGCAGCTGCTTTGCCTCTACCATCGCGTAAACGGTCTTGCGGTCCAGTCGAAACAGCTTGGCCGCCTCGTCTACGGTCAGCGACTCTGGCTCGGCTTCGTCCGCCGACAAATGCGACCTGGCGCGCTCGGCTGCGCTCACGCTACCCGCCCCCCTCTGGCTTCCACGCCAGCCTCTCGGCCTCCTCGGGCTCGTGCCGGCACAGCAGCACCCACCACCGCTTGCCGAGCTGGATGCAGTCGCCGATGATGTCCGTCTCCAGCTGCAGCAGCCGCCGCTTCAGCTCGCCGATATCGGCCTCTAGCATCGCGATCTTGTCTCGGTCGTTCATGCTTCCTCCAGAACTGGCAGGCCTTGCTGTTGCCGCTGCGCAGGTTGCCGGTCGTCACATACGCGGTTTCGCCGCAGTCGCAGCGGCATTCCCACAGCACCGCGCCGAACAGCCTGCGATTGGCGGTCTCGCGCGCCACAGTGAGCCGCCCGAAGCGCCGCCCACTGAGGTCGATCCGATTGGCCTGATGATGCGCGCGGGCCATGGCTAGAGCGGCCCCCGCCTCGCAAGCTTCGCGTTCGCAGCTTGCAACTGGAGCAGCAGCCGATCGCACCGGCGCTGCATGTCGTCCAGCTCGGCCCCGCGCTTGTCAGCCAGCGCACTGCAGCGGTCGCGGTCACTGCGGGCATCGGCGAGCTGACTGAGGACGCCGCGGGTGTCGATGCCGTGGATCGATGCGGCGACTTGCGGGGCAGCCTTCACCCTCTTGATGGCCTCCTCGAGATAGCCGTCGAAGTTGGCGCCGATCCGGTTGTAGCCAGCCATTGACTCGCCAAGCTCAATGATGAGATTGCGCGACACGACGCCATGCTTCTTGACGTCGAAGTCCGTGCAATCGGCCTTGGGCAGCATGGTCACAGCCGGAGCAGCAGCGGGCGGGGCGAACTCGGGGCGGAGGGCGGCGGAAGCGATGGCCATCGCCCCCATGGGTTCGCCGAAGTCGACGGTGACATCCCAAGTGGTCCCTTCGTTGACCCGCTTGACCGTGCCAGCCATGACAACGCGGTCCCCCACCTTCCACTCCGCAGCCTTCGCGGGGACGGCCGGGGCGGTGTCGATGGGCTCTAGGTCGCCGCTGGCGAACCGAAAGGCAAAGAACGAGACGCCGCTTTCTCCTTCTTCGCAACGGACCATAGCATTGCCATCGGATACGTAATGACTGACGACGGTTAGCTCTGCGCCGAAACGAGACCCGGGCATGTCCGCTCTTGCGCACCGCCACTTGCTACCAATCTCCGGCTTGCTCATCGCCCCTCCATCCGCAGCTTAGGCCTGCGCTCGAGAGCCACCCGCGAAGCAGGCAGCAGGGTTTCGGTGAACCATTGAGAGCCCGACCAAGCTTCAGCGCCATCGCGGCGCTCGGGCGGCTGTGGCGAGGGGCCAACATGTTGCGCAGTCTTGGGCTTGCGGCGAATGCGACTGGCCATAGTTACTTCGCTCCCTTCATGTGATTGCAGATAGCGGCCTGAGCCTCCGACAGAGACCCATGCGTTCCGATGATCTTCCGATGCCCGTTGCAGTCCCGCGGCGACCTGCTTCCGAAGCGGCCGTCAGCGAGCAGGTAGATGCGCCCCGTCGACTGCGGCGGCTCCTTCGGCTCGACCTTCGGGCTCGGCGGCAGGCACACGCGCCACGAAAGGCACGGCTGCTGAACAGTCGGGTTCAGCACTGCACGGCCGTCCCGTGATTGCGCCCCGGGCGGGGGCTGACGAAAACTACGGGCATGCGAATCCATTGGCTCCTCGTCGTCCCCCTAGTTGCGGTTGGTTGCGGAAGTTCGAAGGGCGGCAACAGCAATGCGCCGCCTGTCCCCTGTGCGCCGCGTAACGGCACCTACACGGTCACGTTTCACGAGCGGTCCGGCGACTGCGGCCCAATCGCGGAGCAGCTCTTCAACGCCAACCAGTCCACCGGCATGGTCAGCGGCCAATCCAGCAATTGCGTCAACTCGACAACAACCAGCGCGGACAACTGCACCGTCACGCTCGATATAACCTGCCCAACCGACAACGGGGGCCACGTAACAGACCGCGGCAAGGTGGAGTGGGCCGAGGACGCCTCGATGGCCGGCGGCATCGTACAGACGATCGTCATGCCCCCGCCAGGCCTGATCGGGTGCGCCGAGACCTACGACGTTACCTACGTCCGCCAATGAGCCGAGCGGACCCGTGGTCCAGTGCAGGCCGTTGTAGCCGGAGGCGAGAATGGCGCGCATTAGGCGGCCCTCCCCTTTCGAGCCCGCTTCGCCCGGGCCCTTTGGGCGGCTTGCAGCGCAATCAGGTCATCGGTCGTGATACCGTACTTGCGCAGCTGTTTCGCGTATCGCAGCGATGGGCACACCTCACGGTTGAGCCACAAGGAGAGAAGACCTTGCCCGCAACCAATCTCGCGCCCCAGGTCGATCTGGGTCCTTGTGCCCTTGGCAGCGTCCAACTTGTCGATCGCGTCCATGTAACCAAACCATTAACGCACGAATAATGGCTAGTCAATACCGGAAGCCTGCCACAGGCAAAAAACCCAGCGCCGTCTCTGGCGCACGTCTCCGTCGGCCCGAGGAATGCGATACCGTGGACAGAGTGATCGACTCCGAAAGCGACGACCCAGGCGACGGGAAGCTATCCAAGGCCGAGATGGCCAACGTGCGGGCATTCATCAAGGCACAGCTAGAGAGCGGGAAATCCCAGGCTGAGGTGGGGCAGCTGATGGGCAGCTCTCAAGGGCTCATCTCCCGCATCATGAGTGAGACGGCGCCCCACACCATCACCGTCGGGCGAGCTCAACGCATGGCACGCGCGGCCGCGATATCGTACGAAGTGCTTACCCGGGGTGCAGAGCTTGCAGGGCGATGGGAAACCGTGGATTCAAATAAACTTCGTGGGAGGGCTCTCGACGTACTAAGTAGTCTGTACGACGAGGAATTTTTGAGCGCGATGCAGGAACTGCCGGAGCCGCCGGGGAGTGCCAGTTGGACACTCGAGGAGTGGCACGATTTCCTCACAGACGTCCGAAAGGCTTGGAAGTCCGGCATCTTTGCCATTCCAGGCGTGCGCCCACCAAAGCGGCCATAGGCGGGCAGCCGGCCCGCGGCCGTGGTCTTTTCTGGCGGTGGCATGTCGATTTCGGTTGCAATCAATTAACACGTGCATATTAATACATGCATGGGCAACGACGACTTCGAACGCAACATCCTGATAGTCCTCCAACGCATTGCAGGCGCTCTCGAGTGCCTCTGCGACCACTTCGGCGCCGGCAAGGCCCCCAAGTCCAGCAAGCGGGGTGGCCGATGAGCCCCCTCCAACGCCGCCGCTGGACCTACGTCGGCCCCCAGGTATTCCCAGGCGTCGCCTCGATGCTGCTGGTCAACGACAGCATCGGGAGCACCCGTGCGCTGGTCTGCTACTGGCAGGACGAGCCGGTCCGGATTCGCGAGGTGGCCCAATGAGCCGCCTCTCCGCCATCAACGACAGCAACGAGCTGGCCCCCCGCGAGGCGTCGCCGCTGCCCATCCTCGACCAGTACGCGGAGCTTTGCAGGTGTATCCGCGCTGACCTTGCTGCTGGCTGGGAGCCACGCGGCTGCATTTGCGCCGGCCTTGCCGTCCAGCCTGACGCCTCCTTCGAGGCCTACGAGGCGACAGAGCCCGACGCGGCGGCCATCGCTGCCATCGGCGCGGCCCTGGCCTTGGAGCTGGCTTCGCAGCGGGCGCGGATTGCGTTCCTCAATGAGCAGATGGTGGCCGGCTGGGTGAAGCGGGTGTCGCTGTGAGCGGCCCGGCAGAGCAGGCGGCGTCCGAGATTGCTCGCCTCGAGATTGAGCTGGAGGAGTGCGACCCGGAAGAGCGCGAGGACATCGTGCGCGCCATCCGCGACATCGAACGCGACGAAGCTGACCGCGAGCGATGGGAGCAGGACGGCGAAGAGCGAGGCTGGCGATGACCCCCGCCCGTCCCAGGCGCGTGGAATGCGCCGCCTGTGAGGCCTGGATCCTGCCCGAGGACGCGGCCGAGTGGGATGAGCGGGAGCGCGCTTGGTACTGCGGCTGCCCGGGTAGCGCGCCGGGGGAGAACACGCCGCGAATCGTTTGCCCATATGCCAGTGAGCTTTATTGCGACGATGAAGCGGCGGAGCTGCCACCGATGCGCCACGAGCCCACGGCGCACTGCGGCTGGGGCGACCACGAAGCGGCGGCGAGCTCTGTGCACGTGATGGCCGATGACGATACCGCCTGTGAAGTTTGCATCCACGCGGACCAATTGGCGAAGGAAGAGGAGAGGCCCATGGCTGCGATGAGCGTCGAGAAGGTCAAGATGCGGCTGGAGCGCATCCGGTGGCAGGCCGAAGCGGAGGCCGATTCCGAAGCTGCCCACGGGCTCGAGGACGACCTGTGGAGCGATGTGCTGCGCGCCATTGCCGCCAACGAATGCGACGACCCCGTGAATTGCGCGAGGCTCGCGCTCACCACAGCAGATATCCGGTTCAAGCGCGATTGCGCATAAGGAGACGATATGGATACCAATGGTACGGCGCTCGCCAATGTGGCCGACGCGGAGATTGTGCCGCACGAATACGACGGCCTGACGATGGTCACGACGCCAGCGGAGGCAAAGAAGCGCCTCCTGGAGCTGCAGAGCTTCGTGCGCAGTGTGATGGTCAAGGGCGACGACTATGGCCGCATTCCTGGCACGCAGAAGGATACGCTCTACAAGGCAGGCGCCGAGAAGCTGGCCGAGCTCTACGGGTTCGCCTTCGCGTTCGAGATCGTCAAGCGGGTGGAGGACTGGGACAAGCCGCTGTTTTACTATGAGGCCAAGTGCACCCTGACGAGCCGCCGTGACGGTCGGTTCATCTGCGACGGCATGGGCTCTTGCAACTCCCGCGAGGACAAGTACGCCTGGCGGTGGCTCGGCGAGAAGTATCTGCCGCCTGGCATCGACAAGGCCGGCCTCAAGAAGAAGCGCTCCGGAAAGGGCAACAACACGTGGTGGAGCTTCCGCCTACCCAACGAGGATATTTTCTCGGTCATCAACACGCTTCAGAAGATGGCGTGCAAGCGCGCGCTGGTCATGGCTGTCATTGGGGCAACGCGGTCTAGCGCCCTGTTCACGCAAGACCTCGAGGATATGCCGCGCGAGGAGGAGCCAGAGGAGGAGGCGCAGCCGCTGGATCAGCAGCTCGATGCCGCTATCGTTGCCGAACAGGACAAGCTCGCCGCGCTCTTCGAGGCGGACCTGCGCCGGGCTGATACCGAAGAGAAGGTAATGGGCATCGGCCAGCTCATCGCACAGGCGCATGCGACCAAAAAGATTACCGACGCGCACCGGGCCAGCCTGCGCAAGACTTTCGCCGACGTCTCGAAAGGCTTCAAGTGAGACTCGCCCCCACGCGGCTCTTCCTGGCAGAGGCTGGCTGCCTCTATCCCTTCCGGCCCGAGGTGAAGCCGCCATCCGATCCGGAGAACGCTGCGATGCGTCGCGGCAAGTTGGTGCACGCGCTCATCGAGGCCGGAATCAAAGCGGGCGCTTTGCCGTTGGCGCAGTATCCGAAGGCGCGCGAGGAGGCCATGATGGCTGAGCACGGCTTCGAGTGGCAGAAGAACCGCGCGTCTGGCGCCCGCCTCGCGGAGCATGTGATCGGGCTGGATCCGTTCACTGGCGACGCGCGGCCATATGAGCACAAGGACCACGTCCCGCAGAATCACATGCCCATCATTGTGGACTTGGTCATTCTCGGCGACTTGGACATCTGCGACGAGGTGGAAGTGTGGGATTGGAAAACCGGATCGCCATTCTCGTCCTTCAGCTATGAGCCGCAGGCGTTCGCCAATGCGCTCGGCGTCGGCCTGCTCTTCGGAGCCGACAAGGTGACGACCGGGCTGGCCTACCTGTCGCCCGAAGGCGTGAAGCCCAAGAGCTGGACGCGCGACGTATTCGACTTCGCGGCGGACAAGGCGAAGCTGCGCATGTGGGCAGAGAAGGCCCCGACAGCGGAGCCGGTTGAGAACGACAAGTGCCGCTACTGCCCAGTGGGCAAGGCGGGGATGTGCCCAGCGAAGGCCAAGGCAGCATGATCTACGTCATCGTAATCCGCGCAGCGAGCTGTCGTGGGGACGCGTATGCCCGCGCCGGCGCCGCCCCCGATGCGGCAAGCGCATGGGTCATCCAGCCGCCCCTAGCTGTGCGGCCCAATGGCGATGGCCGCTATACCTACGTGCTAGGCCCTGATGTGCAGCAATTCGGCTCCATCGCCCTGGCCCGCCAATGGCGGCAGAAGCGGATCGCCTACCAGCGGACCAGGCGGCGGCCGATTGTGAACATGCGGGTCATGCGGGCGGATGTCGCGCGCGTGCCGGCGTGGGAGAGAGCGGGGTGATGCGGTGAACGTCTATTCGGAGCTTCGGATACGCGAGAGCGAGGACAAGGAGGACCGTCTCATGACCACCCGCGCGACGAGCGCCGAATGTTGGCGGCTGATCGACAAGTACGAGGGCACCGCGCACTGGCCGCCGAAGGGCTGCTGCTACGTGGTGAAGGTGACGAAGAGGCTGGTTAGGCGGCCTTGGAAGAAGCCCGTTTGACCGGGTCGAGAGGAACGGAGAAAAGACAATGGCGAAAGCGAAGACAGAAGAACCGGTTATCATAAACAACAAGGCGGACCCGCCTGAGATCTTGGCGACCTCGATTAGGGAAGTTGCGGAGGCGGCGCGCAAGCTTCTCGCAACGCGCCTGACGAAGAGGGCTATCCTGGTGCTGCTAAAGGACTCGTGTGGGCTGCCGATGCATGAGATCGAGAAGGTGCTCGACCACGCGGCAAGCCTCGATCGCTATGTCAAGCGCTGACCCTTCGGGTCCTCTTCGGAACAGCAACAACAGGCAGGGAGGGTATCAATGAACGAAGGCAGTACCGGCAAGCTGATAACGGCATCGATCCACGTAGCAACGGTGGGGCTAGGCCTCACAGGCGGCTTCATCATCGCGGACCACCTGCTGCTAGGCTGGCTCGCCATCGGTGGCAGCTTCCTGTGCTGCATTGCAACGCTGTGCAGGGGATGGGTTCTCGATGAGGAGAACGCCGAGCTTCGGGACGCGCTTGCGCCTACGCCATTGCGGATCGTGGGGCCGCTGCCACCGGCGCGGACGCCAGGCAGGCGGGCTACGGTGGACTGGGGCGAGGGGCGGCGGAGCTTGCCGAGGATACCGCTGCCAGAGATGGACGATGGTGCTACTGGGTCGTGGACACCGCCGAAGCAGGCGGCGTGATAGGATGGGGACGACGAGAGGAGAGCATCGATGATGGACCCAGCGTGGGCGATCATAGTCCTGCTATTTGCGTTCTCGATGGGCATCGCTGCCATGCCGAACGGAAAGGGGTAATGAAGGGCACATGGGAACCATGACCAATGAAGTACTGCGACGCGCGCTGACGTTGGCCTGCGAAGAGCTCGCCGCGGAGAACAACGCGCATTGGTACCAGGACGCTCCTCCGCCTAGTGCGGACGAATTGCGCGCCGAGTTCATAGAGCAGGCAACTGCGGAGTGCCCTGAAACCGAAGCGCCAGGCTTCGTGGTCGAAGGCTTGACGGCTGAGGATGCTTGCGTCATCGAGAATTGCACATTCACGAATAGCATCCCCGCTGAACTGCTACTCCCGGCAGAGGAGAGGTTTCGAAAGTTGAGAGAGGATTTCAAGATCGGCAAGGAGTTGCGGTACTTCGATGTCGTCGACTACGGAGCGACGATGAACGGCGTAACCGACGACTGGGAGGCCATTAAGGCGGCCATGAAAGCTGCCGAAGACTGGATCGCTTATGACGAGTCGAAGGTGGCGGTCGTAGTCTCCTCAAAGCCGGGCGAAGCACGTGTGAGCCATTCTGTAGGTGTGCCGTGGAACGCTATTTTTGAGGGATTTACATGGAGGCGCGATCCCTAAGCCTCCCCTTCCCTCCGCGGAGGCAGCGCCACGTCAGGATTCGTATCAGCCTCCCGCGGGTCCTCAGGCGCCGGCGCCGGGTCGGTCTCGCGAGTAGCGCGTCCCTCCCAGTCGATGAGGCCGGCCAGGTCGAAGCGTTCTGCTGTGGCGGTGTCGGCCAGGTAGACTAGCTCGTGCTGGTGCTGTTCGTTCCTGCGCTCGATGTAGTAATTGAGCGCTGACACTTCCGAGGACACGTGGGCGCCATACTGGTGCATGTTCCACGGATTGCCTGCATCAGGACGCACGGAGCCAGCGTTGTATGCGGCCGAGACCTTGGGGAAGTCGTCGCCGTACTTGTCACGCAAGAAGGCCACGTAGCGCGCTCCCACGTCGATGTTCGTCGCAGGGTCGAAGAGCGCGGCATCGGTCAGCCTACCCTTGAGTCCCGGGTTCGTGATCTGGAGCAGGCCTACGCCGGTGAGTGGGCGGCCATCAGGGGACACGATGGGGACCATCACTCCGTCTTCCCTGCGTTGACGCTCGATTCTGTAGGCTCGCGGGTTGAACCCGCTTTCCTGCCACTCCATGGCTGCGAGCCAGCCTTCGGGCAGGCTATACTTCTGCTCGGCGACGGTGTTGAGGTCGTGAAACTTGGCCTCGCCCACGTCGAATGCTTGCCGGCGCTCTGGGGCGAGCATCGGGAGCCGCTCAGCCGGCGGGTTCGGCCATACCCCGATGTCCCAGATGACCACGGCGCCGTCCTCTCGCCTTCTCCAGCCGTACACCGGTCAACCCCACTTCGCCGCGGCCTGGCCCTGAAGATCCGCCTCCCCGAGCTCGAGCAGGCCTTTCAAGTAGTCGGCGGGGATGGGGTCGCCGCTGAGGACCATCTGGGCGAGGTCGACCAGCTTGGGAATCATCGGGCCCACGCGATGCGGCATGAATGGCGCGAGGGCTCGGAGCACCGCCAGCGCTTCGGTTTCGATGGGGTTCATGGCATCTCCTTGCAGTTGAAGTCGAGACCACCGGGATAGGCCCGCTGGCAGTCCTCGCTGGCATTGGCGAGCGTTTGCGCGTCGGCGCAGGTCTTGGCCGTCTGGATGAACTCCGAGGCCTTCTTGTGGCACGCAGCGGCCGGCGGGATGCGGGCCGCGAGCGCCACGGTGTTCGAGCAGCCAGCGAGCGCCAGGGGGCCGATGACGCCAAGCCAGCGCAGGAAGGTGCGGAGGCGGCTCACTTGGCCACCGGGGACACGAGGCCGGCCACCAGGCGGTACAGCTTGGCGACGTCAACGCCTACCGCGGCGATGCCGTGTCCGACCTTGGTATCGCCAGCCCCGAGCACCGAAACGATGCCGTTGAGGCAGGTGAACCCGCCAGAGACGTAGCCGAGGATGAGAGCCGCCTGGGCTCCGTATGTCGTCAATGTTTGCAGCATGTTCATTCTCCTTCAGTGCAACAACCCGCTCCGGTGGGCCACTTCGAGCCCAACGGCAATCACGCCGAGCACAAGCCCGGCCCATTTCAAGAGCCGCCGCGGAAGGCTACGAAGGCGCTGGTTCTCCCTCTCCAGCTGCCGCACCTTCGCCTCCTTGGCCTCGTCGGCCAGGTCATTCCAA
Organism: Gemmatimonadota bacterium; assembly: GCA_040388625.1. Taxonomy (NCBI): domain Bacteria; kingdom Pseudomonadati; phylum Gemmatimonadota; species Gemmatimonadota bacterium. The sequence goes on from JAZKBK010000007.1 coordinate 25,815, forward strand.
CTCGCAAAGGCGCGGTCCGTCTGCCGCTGCTTGCGGTTCAGCTGGCGCACCTCCTCGGTCAGCTTCGCGGTCTGCTCGGTGAGCGCCACGGTCGCCTTGGCCAGCCGGTGATATTCGCCAAGGACGCGGCCCTCTAGTTCGAGGTGGTTGTGCCACTCGGCTTCTGTGATGTTGGCTGCGCTCATGCGTGGGTCACCAGTTTCCACCCGGTGTTACCCGAGCCTGTCTTTTTGACGTAGAGCTCGCCGTTTGTGGTATCGCAGCAGAGCGACCCTAGGTTTGCCGCCACCACGCTTTCGGGTGACCCGGCATTGTACGTAATGGACGTGGCGGCGCCGATGACCAGGTCCGCTACAAGCAACACCTGCCCGGCCGATGTCAGCCACCCGACCGTCGTCTCCGCGCCCCCGCCAGCTCCGTCGATCTGCCAGATCCAACGCACGCGCCCGCTCGGCTCGGCGGCTCCCTGGATCGGTTCGACCTGCTGATAGAAGTCGACCTGTTTAGACGCGCCCGTGGCGTCGGTTTTCCAGCCCTGCCCGGTGAGCTTTAGCCCAGGGGACCACTGCTGCGCACCGGCGGCTGCGGCCGTGTTGTTGACTGCCTGGAACGCCGCCTGGAGCGTCGTGCCAAGATTGTTGACCTCTCCCTGCGCCGATCTGACCGCGAGGTTCTCCTTGTACGAGCCAGCGGCCGGATAATTGACGGTATCGAGGTATTCAGCCGCCACGGTGTGGCCGAGGACCTTGTTGTACCACATGGCCATGTTGGCATCAGTGAGCGCCTGGATGTAAGCCCCATATTGCAGCGTCGCGACGCTCTGGCTGTCAACGACGTCGTTTTGTCGGACGGTCAGCCGCGTGGCGACTGCGGCAACCTCGGACGTGGATGCGGTGACGAATACGCCGACCGTGCCGCAATTGGCAATGCTGTTGTGGTGGATCTGCAAGTCGTTGATGATGTTGCTTGCGGCCTGTGTCGCCGTGTGCGTTCCGGTGCCGGCGCTCGTGAGCGTGATCGGAGTGCCACTCGGCGAGCTCGCGACGCGGAAGTCATCGGCGGAGACGGTGGCGACTACGTAGTAGGTGTGCCCGGCTGTGAGCCCGCCGATGGCTCCCCCGCTCGTCGTGTAGACGAATGCGTTTCCGGCAACGAAGCCGTGAGCCACGGCGTGCAAGTTGTTGCCGCTGCGCGTGACCGTTTTGGCGATGCCGGTGTTGGGCGTGCACGCGGTGCCCCAGCGGATCGCGCCCGAAGCGAAGCCGGAGATCTTGTTGTTGTAGATCTCCACCCCTCCGCCGACGCCTGGCACGCCGCAATTCCCCTCCATCGTCATGCCCCAGCTAAACCCGGGCGTCGCTGTGCCGGTCGTAAAGACGATGGTATTGCTGTGAATCTTGACGTCGTGAAAGCCCTTACCGTCCGTCCAGCCAATGGTCGAATTAGGAGCCACATCAATGCCGCTCTCGCCGCTCGCTCCGCCCTGCTTCAGGTTGAATTGATTGCCATGAACGGCGATGCGGAAACCGCCGGTGCCGAAGCCCTGGTAGAGGGTGATGCCCTGAATGATGCTCGTCGCCACATTCCCGCTGACGTCGATGTCGCCATAGTCTGCCTGGTCGCCGGCCAGGTTTAGAAACCGCTGCATGTCGGTTACGTTATTGCCGCTGATAACCGCGCCGAAGCCGTGGTATTCGATGGCCGTGCCTGGACGACAACGCGGGAATGTCGCCAGCGTGGCCGCTGAGATGGCGCCGCCGTCGAAGCGATTGTTGGCGATGACTACGCCTGTAGCGCCGCAGGCGATCCGGCTCGCGTCCCCGGCGTGCGGGTCGTCTGCGAGGTGAAGGTGGCGGCCGTTGGTGACGCGAACGTTGGTTGTCAACGTGGGGTCGCTGTACTGACCAAGAAGCACGTCGAAGGGGCCGTTGCAGTTCTTGTGCGTGACGTTGTCAACAGTGATGTTGTCGCCGCTCTGGATGGCGATCGACGCGCTATGCGAGTAGGTCACGCCACCGTAAGCGGCATTCTCGAACTGGTTGAAGTCGGAATTGTGATCAACGCAGAAGTTGCGGAATTGAACGTTGCTCGTAAACACGCGCGTTGCCGGGCTGCCGCTATCGAGCAGGCCAAATACCGCTGAATAGCCTCCACTGGCAACGGTTGTATGGCCAGGCCCAACCAGAACGTACGACGAATCGCCATCGCCGAGCACGGACACGCCGGAGCGAGGAATCACGAATTCGTGCTTAGGGCCGGTTGGCGCATCCTTTAGGTAGAAGAAGTATCCCGGCGGCAGGAATACGCTCCCGCCTCCCTGGGAATAGACGTAGTCGATCGCTTGCTGGAGCTTCTGGGCGTCGTCGTCTGCTTCGGTAATAAACGAGGCGTCACGATATAGCTTTCCGTCCGCCGGGTTGATGTACTTGCCGTTGGGAGACCCGAATGCGAGCACGCTGATGGCGATGCCGTAGGCGATCGGGTAGTTGACCCCAGACGGGTCCACGTATTGCGGCTTGTTGTTGGCGAAGCGAATGGTTCCGGTGCCCATGTCAAATTCCGTAGTGCAGCGCGGCGTAATTCTCCCACCGCGCGCGGTCGATGGCGTTTATCTGACTGCACATGACCACCTCGTCCACGTCGATGGCACAACTTCGCGTGCCGTCCGACAATGCACCTAGCGTGAGCCCGCTGATATTCCCAGTGCCCACAGTTGAACCGCTGATGACAGTCGAACCGTGAACGCGGCCGATGCTGCTAGCACCGTTCCACTCGGTCCAGATGAATGTCTTGGTGGCGGCCACGGTCGACGCGGTCGTGGCCCAATTGACCTCGGTGCCAGCATACATGGACCAGATGTGGCCAGCCGTCGTGGAGGCTGTGACGATGGCGCGCGCCACGGATCCGACTCCGTCAAACCACACGTCATGCGATGAGACTGCCGTATATGTCGGCTGCGTGACCACCATGCCAAGCGCGAACGGCTGACTGCATGTGAACGCGGCCGACTTCAGAAAGTCAGGGTGACCCGCTGTGCCGCGAAATCTGATGTTTGGCGTGCCGGATCCGGCGCGAATAAGCGGTTGCAGCCCGCCTGTGGCCTGCGACACGTCGTGGTTGAACCCAGACAGGTCCAGCCATGAGCTGGACTGCGCGTCGTAGGTGTTGTCGTTCGCATAGGTGCCAGCCGGGAAGTTCGCAGTAAGCCCGGTCGACCCAAGCACGTAGGTTGCCGCGGTGAGGACGCCGGTTTCCGCAAAGGTTGCTCCGTTGTCGATGGACCATCGGAACTTTGCCTGTCCCCGCGATGTGCCTCCGGTGACATCGTTTACCTCGATGCGAATCCCATATGTAAGCGCTGCTGTCCCGCTCAGCGTGACGGCCGGTGGCGTCGTGCCGCCCGCCGTCGTGGCGCTGCTCACTACCACTCCGGTGTCCGCGCGTAGCCAAAGAACGCACCCAGCCATGTCGCGAGGGAACCACGTGCGCCGCTTCCCGGACACCGGCAGGCCTAACGCTGTGACGCAAGCGCTACGCATCAGATGGCCAGCGCGTGAACGTTTTGGGTTGCCGAGCCGGTGATGGCAAAGAGCAGGCTCGCGTTGAGCACGCCAGGGAAAAACTCGCGGTCCCCCGGCTGGAGCTCGATGCCCTTGCCGGTGCTGCCAGATGTGACCCCGGTCGCCAGACCGACGTATACGGCCGATGTGTTCGCCAGCGGGCAACTAACCATGACGCCGATCGTGGCCACTGCGCTCGCAAACGCGTGCGAGTTGGTGTCGGCGAGCGACAGGTTTTGCCCGGTATCCACGCTTGCCGAAGCGAGCACAGCGTATGGCGTCGTATACATGACGCCCTTGGACGTGCCGAGCGGCGCCGTATTGTCGCCGTCCGTCAGGGTTCGCGGTGTCGCTGAATACTTGACCTTCATTGGCTACAGCCCTCCTAACTTCTGCGAGCCGGTAGCGAATGCCCCGGCAATGTCGATCTGCCTCTTGGGTGCCCCCTGCGGTTGCCCGCCTGCGCCCTGCTTGCGCTTTGCATACATGGCCTGCACGGTCGAGATGAACCGCGGCGCCATGGTCGGGGTGACCGGCGCCCCAAGGAATTTGCCGAGCTGGATCTGCTGCTCGTAGCTGATGTTCTTGCCCTTGCTCACCAGGTCCGCGTACTTCTCGAGCAGCTCTCCCTGCTTCTCGGCATAGAGCTTGGGCATCACGCCTTTCATCACCTCTACCTGGTCGCTGGAGAGCCGCCCGGCCTTGATGTCGGCGATGGTCTGCGCGGGGTCCACGCCTCGCACGGCCCGCAGCAGCTTGGCGCGGTCGGAGTCGTTCGGTGCCTGGGTGATCCGCGGCACCAGCGTGGCATTGCTCGACGGGGGCGTGGGGAGCTTCGACTGGACGACCTGCACGGCCTTCTGGATGGTCGCTCCCATCGCCTGGGCCACATTCGGGGCCGACTGCGCAACCTGCCCGATCGCGCCCGCTGTATGGTTCGCCAGCGACGCCGGGTTGGCCGCCGCATTGGCGACCCGAGAGGCAACCTGCTCATAGCGCTCCTTCGGCGTGGTCGCGACCTTGGCTGCCGGGTTCAGCATGGGCGCCTCGACGGCCGACTTCACCGCAGCGCTCTTAGCCCCCTCCAGCAGCGCCTTTACGCCCGCCGAAAGCTTGGTGTCCACGTCGGCCACGGCATGACTCAGGCCAGCCAGCCGCTCGAACGACTTCGCGGCAACGGAATTGCCGTAGGTGTTCGCCAGATGATTCGCCACTCCGCCCGCGAGCGATGCGCCAAGGGCTGGGATGCCGCCAGCGCCAGCGGCCAGCGTTCCGACAAAGCCTGAGGCCCCGGCCATCTTGTCGCTTAGCCCCACGGTATTGCGCGCGAGCGCCCGCCCGTTCGCATCGGTCGCGATGCGCTCAGCGTCCCCGAGGTTGCGGTAGCTGGTCTTGAGGGCCTGGTAGCGGCCCGTCATGGCCTTGTCGCCCATGGCCGCAACGGCGTTGTCTGTCGTCTGCGTGATGGCGTCCTCGAGCATGCCGCGCGCCTGGAGTAGCTGCGCCTGATGCTCGGGAGGGATTACGATGCCGCTCTTGCTCTTCGGATAGAGCAGGTCGTCCAGGTTCTTGCGGAACTCCACCGCATCCTTGAGGGACATCTTGGGCGCTACGTCGTTGGCGACTCCGCTGGCCGCGTGCTCGGCGTCAGCGCTGGCCTCGCCAAAGAAGCGCTTGAGGCTGCTTTGGAGCTTGCCGGCTCGCCCCTCCAGCTCGGGGATGCCGGTCGCCTTGAGCGGCTCGACAATCTCGCTGCGCACCTTGCTGGCGAACTCCGAAGCGTTGAACTCGAGCTCGGGGTTGGCCCCAAGGTGCTCGTAGACCTTATCGCGCAGCTGCCCGAGCTCGGCGCCCACCTCGGCCTTGGCCTTGGGCAGCATCTCCGCCAACTGGTCCGTGGTGCTTGTCCCGGTGAAGAGCCGCTCGCCATCTCTGAACTTGAACCCGCGCACCTCGCCCGCGATATCGGCGACGCGCTCTTCCATCTTCTCGGCGCTCTTGGTGATGCCGCCCATGTTGCGCACGTCGCGGGCGTTGGCCCCCAGCGCGCGGATCGTCTGGTTGTCGGCCGCCGACTTGAAGAAGTCTTGTAGGCCGGACTCGCCCGCAATCTTGAACGCCTTCTCGGTGGCGTACTTGCCCACCTCGGCCGCGGTCCCGATGGCCGCGCCGCCAAGCAGGCCCGCGAGCGCGCCCCCCTTGGCGCCCGCTAGAAGCTTCTCAGCGGTCAGCTGCTCGTCCCCGAGTGCCGACTCGCTGATGGTCTGCCCAGCGCCGTAGAATGCCCCCTCGGCCGCGCCCTGGGCAGCCATGGGGATTGCCCGCTGCGCGACCCTTCCGGCCAGGCTCGTCGCGCCTTCACCGACGAGCCCGCGGGTTGCCCCTGCTACGCCTTCCCCGAGATGGGCCACGAGCGAAGTAGGCGCCACACCGGCAACGTCCGCGGCTGCGCCTGAACCCCCGGAAAGGAGGACGGGGGCAATCGCGCCAGCGATCTCGCTGCCGGTGCGGAGCGTCGGATAGAGCTCTTTGCGCTCGGCCATGGCCTGGCGGGTTTCGTCCCCGCCAAGCTTCGCCGCCGCGAGGTCGGACAGCCCGAAGGTGGCGCCAGATGCCGCGCCCTCCAAAGCCGTCTTGGCGACCTCTCCGAGCCCTTGATGTTTGCCGGCAAGCTCTGTCTGCCGCACGTCGTGCTCACTGGTGAGTGAGTAGCCGCTCGAGAGCGCGTCCGCCGCCTGCTCGGCGGGAACGGTGCCCACGTCACCCTTGGGGCTGATGACCGGGACTGCCTGCCCCTTGGCGAAGGCGAAGGCGCCAGACTTCAGCCCCTGCGCGGCCGCGCCCTCGTCCACGTCGACCATCTGACCGCTCTGGTTGTCGACGACCCTCATCGCGCGCCCCCTGCCGGCGTGAAGTCGACCTGCCCGCCGCGCCGCTGCCCGCCCAGCAGTTCGCCAGCGTCGTAGTGCACGCCCTTCTTGATGGTCCCCGTCTTGGGGTCGATTTCGGGGCCTTCGTTGACCGAGGTATCGGTGTCCGCGCTCGACTCGAGAATGGAGCCGTAGCCCTGGTGAATCTTGCCGGCGAGCGCTGCGGCCTTGTTGGCCGTGGCGAGCCCGTACGGGCCACCGAGCACGTCCGACGTGTAGCGCTTGATGTCGTCGTCGCGCGTTACGCCCTGCCCCATCAGGCTGTTGCTCGAGTTGATGAACTGCTCGCGCGCATAGTTGAACTGGCCAACGAGCGGGCTGGTCGGATCGAGCTTTTCGAACCCTGGCGTGTTGGCAATCTTGCGCATTGTCTCCGCTGCGCTGATGGCGGTCTGCGACATGGCCCGCTTGGTGTTGAGGTCTCCAGCGGCCTTCTCATCGCGGGCCAGGAACTTCTTGCCGCTGAGGTCCTGGACGACCAGCGAGCGGTTGAGGTTCTCCAGCTTCGGGCCGCCACCGCCGACCACGCGATCCGGCACGACTTGCGTGTGGATCTGGTGCGTGACCTTCAGCATATCGGCCTCAGTCTTGGCCGATTCCTCCTGGAGCTTTCCGGATAGGATGTCGATCTTCGCCTCGTCCTCTGGCGCCTTCGCCTGGGCCTTCAGCGCGGCGAGCTGCGATTGAGCGTGCTCCAGGTACTGCGCCTTGGTGGCAATGTCGGCCTGTCGCTCGTCTTGGAAGCGCGCCAGGTTGTCCTTGTAAAGCGACTGCTGGTCCTGGAAGGCTGCACGCTTGTTGTCGCGATTGTCCTTCTGCTCGGCGATGTCGTTGTCGATCGACTTGTTGAGGATGCCGAGCGCCACGTTGGGCTGCCCGGTCATGCCGGCGCCGAGCTGCCCCAGGCCGACCATCAGCGCGCCCCAGAACTTGTCGGCGTTGGACTGGTTGCGGAAGATGCGGCTCGAGTCGATGTCCTGGCGCGACTCCTGGCGCAGCTGGCCCAGCTTGTCCATGTCCGAAGCGATCGACTGCTGCCGGATGGCCTCGTTGTCCTGGCGTTGCGCCTCCAGGTTGCGGAGCCCTTCGGGGATCTGGCTCATGACGCCGGCCTCGCCGATGTCGGCCTGCTGTTGCGCCGCGCCCGCCTTCTGCGTGCCCTCCCACTGGGTCTGGTAGCCGCGCTTGATGTTGGCCTGGGCGTCTGGGTCGTAGCTGGTCGACCCCATCACCTCGCCGACCTTGCGCTCGCCGCCGCGGATGACTTGCGTGCCGCCACCTCCGAATGAGATGGGCATGCCCTGGCGTTGGCCGCCCACCTGGACGCGCTGATCTGGGGGCACGAAGTTGGCGCCTGCATCCGGAGCCGCAGCCTGGGCCGGAGGCGCGCCGCCCAAGGCTTTCGGCGTAATGCCCAAGTCTGGGCCTCCGCCTTGGAGCGGCTGAGTGTCACCAACCTTGCTGTTGACCCAATCGCGCGCCCTTGCCCACAGGCCTGGGTTTTCTGGCGGGGTCATGTTCTGGTCGGGCAGCTCGATGCTGTTGCTCGCGATCCGATTGTCCTGCTGCGGAGCCATGGCGGCTTCGGCGATACCGGCGCGCAGCTGAGACGGGGGCGCGCCCATGCCCGATTGCTTCTGCTGGTCGATGCCCATCTTGATGGACGGCGGCAGATAGGCCGTGGGGATGGCCTGGCCGGTGTCGTCAATGGCCATGTAGCCACCGGAGGGGAGCGTGGAGTAGTCGACTATGCGCGCCATCAAAACCCCGGATTCGAAGGATCGTAGTAGTCCTTCGTCTGCGACCCAGCGGCTGGCGCACCGGCGTTCGATTGCATGTAGGCTGCGCCCATCGTCGCGCCAGCGCCTATCATGGATCCTGCCATCTGACGTTGACTCGCGGCGTCCTGCATCTGCGCCTGTACCGCGCCGCCTTGTAGCCCTGCCTTGATGCGCTGCGCGTCCATGGCGGTGCTCACGTTGAATTGCTGATTGCCCTGCTGCATGTGCCGCGCGTCCTGGTAGGCGCCGAGGTAGCCCATCTCTCGGCCCTGGTTGAGCGAGTTTTGCCCGGCTTGCAGGTTGGCGTTGTTGAGATTCTGTTGCGACTCGAGCTGAGCCCGCTGGAGCGCGCTGGACGCATCGAGCCCCATCGCTTGGAGCTCCTGCGCACGCTTCTGAACCATGACGTCATTCTGCATGCCGAAGTTCTGGAGCGTCTGCCCGCGCTGGTTCGTGAGCGCACCGCCCAGCTCGCCGCGCGCCTGGGCGTATTCCTGCGCGCGCAGGGTGGCCGCCTGCTGGATGGCCTGCTGCTGCGTGTTGGCCCCCGCAGTGATGGCTGCCCTGGTTGCGGCGCCGTAGTCCATTGGGCCTGCGCTAGCGACCATTGATTGCTGCGCCGCTAGATTCTGATCCGTCGTCTGCGCGAGCTGAGCCTGGGCGAGCGACGGCTGGCCGCCGTTGAGGTCGGAGTTGAGCCGGTTGACGAGCTGTTGCTGCCCCTGACCAGAGGCGACGGGGTCTTGCTGCATGTTGAGCAGCGAGCCGCTTAGGTCCTGGCCGCCCTGGCGGAACATGCTGCGGTCCGCCTGGTACATGCGCATGTCGGGCCGCACCATCGATACCTGGGGGGCCTGGCGGTCATACGAGGCGGCGGCCTGCGTATTGAACCGCGCCGGGTCCGACATGTCGGGGGCCTTCGGAAGCGAATTGGCAATGCTGTTGGCCTGGTCGATGGCCGCGCGCACCGCCATTGCGTTCTGTGGCGACGGGTTCGCGTCGAATGCAGCCTTGGCAGCTGTATACTGGTCCTGCGCAGCCTGCGCGAGCGGCGCCTGCTGCGCCTGCTGCTGGGCGATTGCATCAAGCTGCGCCTTCTCCTGAGGCGTAGTCCCGCCCCATCCGGAGCCGATGCCGGCGTTCGGGTCCAGCGTTGGCGTGTAGACGCCGTTGGCTGCGGCTTGCGCATTCGCAGCAGCATCGGATGATTCATTGGCTGCGTCTGCTGATTGGCCAACGCCATAGCCAGCCGCACCGCCTGCGACGGCCCCTGCTGGCCCGCCAACCAAGAATCCGCCAGCGCTACCGAGCGCGGCTCCTAGGTATTTCCAGCCGCTCATGCTTTTGCTCCTGCTTGCAGCAACTTGTCGAAGGCGCCGCGAATCGGCTTGGCCTTGAGTAGGATCCCGGTCGTCCAGTAGCCCTCACCGGTCGATGCGCCGTCCTCGTAGTCATGGACGCGCACGCGATAGCTCTGGCCCTTCTGATCGGGCAGATGGGCCGCTACCTGCTCGAGTCCGAGAGCTGCGAGCGCAGCGGCATCCCACGTGAAATCCATCGTGTACGCGTCCGAATAGTCCTTGGCCACCTGGACCTCGAGACCGTGATCGTCGCGCCACTGGCCGAGCACCATCACACGGTTGACGCGCGCGAACCCCTGCGATCCGGACGGCTCTATCCATGCCGTCTCCAGCGTCATTGGCACATAGGCGCCATCATCGAGATAGGTGGTCGAGTCCTCCCGATAGACGTGGCCGTCCGCCTTGGTCCAATGCCACACGCCATCAGCGAACACCGAGTCGACGGCCGGCGCCCCATCATTGAGCGCCCAGTGTGTCCACCGGTCCTGCGAATAGTCGTAGACCAGCGTCACGCCTGCCGGGGTCACCAGCGGGGCCACGGGATCCACCATGGTGAAGCGAATCTCAAGCCGGTCGGGCACCATCTCGGCGCTCGTGCATGTCTGGTAGTTGCTGGTGAAGTAGTCGACCGCGGCCCCGATGTAGCTCACCTGCTCCGAGCGGTTCAGGAGGTAGATGCCCTTCTTGGACAGAAACATGATGCCGTCTGGCGTCTGCACTACGCTGCGCGGATTGACGCACCCAGCGTCCGAGGAGATGAGCTGAGGCAGGCTGAGGTCGTTGTTCTGCCCGAGCTGGTTCGACCCGCGCCCGGTCACCTTGAAGATGCGGTCGTCCTTGAAAAGCACAAGCTTGTCGTCGAGGCTGGCAATGGCAGACAGGTCGCCGCCTGGTTCCACGCGAAAGCGCTGAATATTGCTGAACCACACATCCTCGCCAGGAGCGACGTCGCCCGAGTAGAAAACAAGCTTCGGGTCCGCCGATGAGATGCCCCACACGCGCCCCTGATGCAGGACCATCTGTTTCGACGGCAGCGGAGGCTCGCGGTCGAGGATGCCGCCGTCGGTGTAGAGACGGCGCTCTGTGATGATGAGCGAGTCGTTGGTGGAATCCACGAACGTCGCAGTGGCAGACTTGGGGTCAATCTTCGAGGAGCCTACGTAGTAGTGGGTTGTCACCGCTCCGGTGGATGGTGCCGTCCTGAAGTACGAGATCGACCCCTGCTGGCGAGCGCTTGTCCACCCGAGCTGCGTCATGTTGAGCTGCGTCGTGACCAACGTCACCTTGCCGAGTCCGGCCCCCGCTGTGGTCGTGGCTGCAATGGGCACTGACGTCGTGCTGCGCGCCGTGTTTCCTTTGGCATCAGCCGATTCATAGACCGCTACGTAGCTGTAGACGCCATTGTCCATTCCGGCCGCGCCGATCGCGCCAGGCGTTGCGGAGATGAACTCTGGGTAAGCGTGGAAGTTGTTCTCCGAGACGTTGACGCCGTCGTACTTGACCGCTGCCCCGTTCGCGAAAAGCGTGTCCCCGTTTGCCTCCACCGGGAGCAGGCGAGTCGGCGATATGAAGTCTGTCTCCGCGGAGATGAGTCCCTGTCTCGTGGTCGTAGTGGAAAGGAACTTGTACGCGTACGTGAGCAGCGTCCTATAAACGCCAGTGGTCGAGGCAACCACGTCGGACAGCATCGGCGGAGACGAGCCACCGGCAGACCGATAGGCATGGACCGCGACCGGCACGAACGCCGAAGTGACCGCGTCGTTGAGTTGCACGGTGAAGTGGGAGACCTGCTGCCCGACCGCCGACGCATACCCTGCGTTAACGTAGAACTTGGAGGCGTACGTGTAGGGCTTGGAAGACAGAAAGTGGTTGTAGAGCGGGCCTCGGACCGTGCCGACGACTCCAGCGCTCGTGACGGTCGCCCACTCCACGTATGGCAAAGCGGGCGCGTTGGCCGCCCAGTCCCACACGGCAAGGACCGTCGTGGCGTCGTAGCGCACCAGCCCGGCGTTGCTGTTCACCGGTGCAGCTGCCGCGCTCACGGTGAACGGGGCCACCGTCTGCGCCGTCGTGGCCGCGTTGAAGCACGCCGCGCGCATCACACCAAGGGCAAGATTGTAGTAGAGCACCGTGCCGAATTCGCCCTCAGTGGCCATCACGGCGAGCCCGCGATTGCTGGCCTCTGCGCCAACGACGGTGGGGCCTGCAACACTAGCGAACGTGATCGCATTCATGCGCCATGCGCGCACGTCCGGAGTGGCGCTCGACCAGGCAAGTACGACGTCCGTCGAGCTCACGGCAACCATGTCGAAGGCTGCGCGCGCAGCTGATACCGCGGCTCCTGTCTGAATGTTCGTGCTCGCCGATAGGGTCTCGAGAGAGCAATTGATGAGGACCGCGTTGATCTTCTGGAGCGCGTTCGACGAGAAGGCGACGAACACGAATGAGCCCACGGTCACGGAATGGACTACGTTCCAGACGCCTGTAGAGTCGACAAGTGTCCGCGAGATGAGGGCGCCCGTGGCCTCATTCGATAGCTGGATCGTCACGTAGCCGTTGGTAGAATCGATCCACGAATCTACACGCACGCCGGCAGAGAGCGCGGTTGAATATCCAACGAATGCGGACACGCTCTGATCGAGGATAACCGACTTCTGCGAGATGGATGCCGCTGGCACGCGGCCTACGGAGTGCCAGCCGTTGAACGGCGGCGACCCAGCAGCGTCATAGTTGTAGAGCGCATTGCCGTCGCACGCGATGAGCATGCTGCCAAGCGTGGCCAGCCGGATGATGCTCGACAGATTGTGCAGCAGCGCGGTGTAGCCGTAGCGCTTCTTGTAGACACCCTGGGTCTGGACCTGCGCGTTCTCTGCAATCGTCAGCGTCCCAGGGGGCGCTGTGCGCGGATCCATCTTGGTATCGAGCGCGCCGAATTGGACCTGGAGGTTTTCGAAGTCGCCCATTACCACACCTCCAGCGAGACGGTGCAGGTCGAAGGCGAGTAGATCGTGATCGTCTTTGCATCCCAGGCGACGCGCCGGTATCCGCCGCCGCCAGTGTCGTCGAGGACGGCCCACCCTTGCGGCTGCCGGTCGAGCTTGTGGTTGATGACGTTGTTGGTCAACGTCACGAGGCTCACCGACTGCGTCACCGAGTCGAGCCGAGGATTGGCGAGCACGGGGCGCAGAGAACCGGCGACGCGCCCAGACAAGGCGTTGCCCTGCCGCGCGAGCTCATCGGGCGTCGTCGGCGTGAACTGCACGGGAGCGAAAGCGGGGAGCGTCATCGCAGACCCACTCCCCACGGCCACGCGCTGACCGATGTCACATCCTGGATGCGTCCAGGCTCGGACTGGTTGCGCTCGGCCATCGATGCGATGCGCGCCTCCATGCGCGCCTTGCGCGGAGCGAGCAGCGCGGCGTCGCCGTCGTTGCCTTCGTGCTCTAGACACTTCATGGCCGCGTCGAGGATGACCCACTCTTCCCAACCGTTGTAGCCGTCGAAGGTGTCCGAGTCGGCCGACAGGCGCACCGCCGCCGGGATGTACTTCAGGATCAGCGCATAGACGCTGTTGGGCGCTGGCGAAAAGCGCAGGTTGGCGACCTGGAGCCGGTAGCGGATGTCGCTATATACCGACCAGCCGGCACCCTGGATGTAGTCCTCGGCTTCGGCCGGCTGCGTCTGCGTCAGCCGGTGCTTGTAGCCGCCGTTGTTCCAGAACAGCCCGGTCAGCTTGTAGAAGCCATTGG
>JAZKBK010000008.1 GCA_040388625.1 Gemmatimonadota bacterium
GGTAGAGCAACAGCAAACCCGTCCCGCAACCCCTTGCCCATTCGTGGGCCGACGCAGAACGGTTAACTCCAAACTGTAGGTCCCTGGTTCGACTCCAGGACTGCCGCTCCGAACGGGCCGAAGTGTCTCGGTTATCGGAAATCACCCGAGGCACACTCCCTTGCCCGCTCGACTTTCGTGACACTTCGCATCGACTACGACCGCATGGTCGTCATCTGGTCGCCCGGCGATGAGGACCTCGCCCTCGCGCTGGTCGACATAGAGGGGTGCGAGATCGCGCGCAGCGGTCTCAACCACGTCGACAAGTATCGCTGCACCGAGGGCTGGGAGCGTCGAGTCGTACGGCTCTCAAAGCAGCGAAGACGTGAGCGCAGTCGTCAATCAAACGACGTTGTGCTACAGGAATCAGACGCTCTAGTTACGTAGCAACCCAGCCGAGGATACGAAGATGTTCGTCGCGTGACCGCCTCGCCCTCAATCGAGAGTGTTTCTCGCTTCCTTGCCAAGGTTCAGCGGGGGCCATCCTCCGAATGCTGGCCCTGGACTGCGGCCCTAAACCCAAAAGGCTATGGGGTTTTTGGGTTTCGCCTCGGCGGTGTCGTGAGGACTTTTCCGGCTCACCGGTTTGCGTTCCTTCTCGCTCACGATCGGTTCCCTGCACCAGGCATGGTGTTGCTGCACTCGTGCGACAGGCCGGCATGTTGTAACCCGGGGCACCTTCGCGAGGGTACGTGCGCAGAGAACTCTCGCGACATGCTCGCGAAGGGCAGGTCGAATCCAGGGTCGGGCAGGTCGTATGCGGTCCTTCATGAGACTGACGTTGCTTCAATCCGACTGAAGAGCGCGTCAGGCGTGTCGACTCGATCTCTTGCTCGAGAGTACGGGGTTGCTCAGTCGACCATCTATTCCGCCATCACGCGGCGTAACTGGAAGCACGTCGCGTGAGCGCCAGTGATGAATGGGTAAAGCGTCCCTACGCCCCCGAGGACGAGGACGGCATCGTCTACCTCTGGACCGCGTCCTACTCTCGCGGCATCGAGGGCGAAGAGCGCGGGGCTCACGTGCGACAAGTGCCGATCCGCGAATCGTCGGGCAGCGCCTACGTCCGCGAGAAGACGCGCGAGCTGTGGGCCGAGCAGGCGCCGCTAGTCGAGCGGCTGCTCTCCGCGCCGTGGGCGACCACCGAGGTCATCTGCGATCCGGAGCGCGTCTACGCGTCAGCGGCGGGCCCGGCGGTCATATGGGGGTTCGCGTGCACGTCGGGTGACGTCGTTCATTACGTTTCGGTCAAGCGCGATGTGGTGCGCGCCGGCTTCGGGCCGGACATCGTGCGCGAGCTGCTGGGCGACCGGCTCGACCGCGCCTGCACGTTCACCCACGAGCTTGTCGAGATGCGCACCGGGAGTTGCGGCGTGAAGCTGCCGCGCAACTGGTCGTGGGAGTGGAACCTATGGCTGCCGCGCCGGCTCGTCGG
>JAZKBK010000009.1 GCA_040388625.1 Gemmatimonadota bacterium
GTCTAGAAAGCGACACCCCCTGAAAGAAATCATGTTTTCAATGGGAGCTGATAAATCGGAGAAATGTCGACTCGTCGCGATCGCCCTTCGATGAGTTGCACGCTATGCATGCGGCTCGCCAGTTCCTACGGTCCCAGAAGAGCGTGCGATCGCCGCGGTGTGGAGTCGCATGGTCTACGCAGCCAGCCGCGACGGTGAGCCCGCGTAGCTTGCAGTAGTGGCAGAGGGGATGCTCGCGAAGGAAGGCTTTGCTGGACCGCTGCCACTGGTAGTCGTAGCCGCGATCGAGTGCTGTGCCTCGGCTCTCTTGCTGTCGATGCTGAGCACATCGACCATATGCGACGAGGGTAGGGCAGCCGGGCTGTGAACACGGTCGGAGCGGCCTTGTTGGCACATCACGCGCTCATCGACTGCGGCTTGATGACGTGCGGCGTCGCGCCTACGCACTGTCCGTTGGTGCACTGTTCCATTGATCGACCGAGGCGCATTGGGTCGGGCACGTCGAAGCGGAGCGGGGCACCGCACACGCGACAGGGCACGACGTGCGACTTCTCCCGCTCGCGTCTCAGTCCCTTCCAGTTGGCTCGGCGTGAGAGGCGATTCATCGCGTGCTCGTTGCGACGGCGCGGATCACCCCGACGGGGCTGCGACCGTCGGGGCGCCCATTGATAATCTCGTCGTCGATGCGCTGCTCCTCCTGCCTGCGCCACCGACTTATTGCGGCGAGCATTCGCCTTTCAACGAGGGACTCTAGTTGCATGCGTTCCTCGTCCGTCAGTTGAATATCAAGTCCAACGGAAGCGACAATGGCTTTCTCGCTCATGCGGCGGCGATGGCCCGGACGAGACCCGAGATGCCCGAGCGGTAGGCGCGGCGGCGATCCTCTTTACGTCGAATGGCTTGTCGGGTCAGGGTATCGCGAGCCATTGAAGGCGCGACAGCACCGGGCGGGTTGGCTGAGCTGAATAGCTTCTCCCAATCCATGCTGGCCATCAAGAGGCGGGG
The DNA here is from genome assembly GCA_040388625.1 of Gemmatimonadota bacterium. Taxonomy (NCBI): domain Bacteria; kingdom Pseudomonadati; phylum Gemmatimonadota; species Gemmatimonadota bacterium. The sequence goes on from JAZKBK010000009.1 coordinate 1,006, forward strand.
TTCCCCGATAGCAAGAACGCGCTCGGACAGTGAGCGCGTTGCTTCGACGTCTTGAGCTTCGGCTTCGGCGGGGTCAGCGTTCAGGAGGCAATGCTCCAAAGTGAACGCAAGGGACGGTTCATGTTGATAGTATGTGGACTACTTGTTGATTGCGCAAGACGCATTACGCTACTTAGGGACATCCGGGAGCGCGCGTCTGATCATCTCGACGGTTTCGAGTGTATCGAGTTGCGAGGGCGTGACGCGGAAGATGCGCCAACCTAACTCCGTCGCGCGATTGTATTTAGCCATGTCCTCAATGAATCCACCGCCGCGGGTATGTCGGCCCTTCGTCCACGCGCCTCCTTCGACTTCCAATGCGATTTTGGGCTCGAGCCAGGCGAGGTCGAAGCGCCAAGCGCGCTCCGGTTGGGCGAAGTGATGTTCGAGCGTGGGTTCGGGAACGCATTGCCGGCGACAGAGCGCCTTAAAGAGACTCACGCGCTGCTCAGCGACCAGTTTTCGGCCAGCTGCGACCGCGGTTGATGGCGAGACCGAGGGTTGAGCTTTGCGAGCGGTGCGCGGACTCACCTTTCCTCCTCATGGGCCGCGACGGCCGAGCCAGTCCAATGCCCGTCTGAGGCGTGCGTAGCGCGATAGCGGCGTTCCACTTCCGCCTTGCCTAGCACACGCGCTGAGCATGGGTAGCAGAATCCGGTTCCTGCCCAACAGCACCGCTTGTGCTCGCAGTCGGGCACCTCGCAGTTCGGCCACTCCTCGCCATTCTGTTCGCGATAGAGCGCGAGTTGATCGTCGGCCTCGTCGATGGCGTCGCTCATGTCGGTCGCTCCGTCTGCTCGACCACATCGTCGTCGAAATCAACCGGAATATCAGCAGCGCATTCTACCGACATACCGGCGAATGGATTGTGATCGATCAGCCACGGCGCATCACGCCAAGCGAGACCACCCTTTGTCCGACGACGCCAGACGCGGACCATCAAGACGCGGGCTCGTCTCCGATCTGACGCGCGAATCCACATCACGGTACGCTCTTCTTCGACCGGCCCCGTCCCATCATCGAGGATCGGATCCACAACGTCGAATGGCGCTGAGGCGACGAGAAACCACTTTGCCCAGTCCGTTTTGATCATATCCCCTCCGAGTTTTGTGGCACAAACGCGGCGGGCTGGAACTGCCTACCGCATCCCGAATCGCATTCCCACCAACCGCGCGTGAGTCGATGAATGCCAGACGGCGCCTTGCTCGGACCCGGCATCCCACTATCATCGCGTGGAGGCCCAAAGTCGTGTTCGACATCCTCAGTACGATAACTCACACGAAGATGCGCGCAGCAGGCTCGGTCGTTACTCATCTCTGGCGACGTGCGCATTCGCGTCCTCCTGTGGTGGGGCCGCGCGAGCTGCATCGATTTCGGCCCGAAGCGACACGCCAGCATCCCACGAGAGATAGAGGTTGGCCTCCAATGCCGCGCCTTCGAGGTCAGCCTCGGCGAGCGATTGCGCCGTGTCGTGACGCACCCGAGTTTCGAGCCAGTCGAGTCGGTCGCGGTCCTGTCGGAGCGCGGCGGTCTCGGCCCGCAATGTGAGAATAATGTCAGACATCGCCTCCATTGTTGCGCGCCAAACGGTCGCCTCATGCACTTGGCTCGCGGCGTGGGTGTACCACTCGTGGCCGCAGTCGCAGCGATAGAACCATGACTGTACCTTGACGGGCGTGGCCGCGAAGCCCTCGACCTGCGAGCCCCATGTCACCTCTTCATCGACCGGGACGAGCGGCGCGGGCTTCTTGCAGTGGTGGCATTCCTCCGTCTCTGCGATGAACGGTTTTCGCGTGCGCCACTTGTCACGTCTCCGTGCTGGCGGTGTCGGGTCCGTGGACGCGAGCGCGCGTTCGACCTCGGGACAATCGGAATAGTGGCCCGCGTGCCCACCGCATTTTCGACAGAATAGCGGCTCATTCGGCGGGTCCGTGGACGCGAGCGGCGCGCCCGATGTCGCTTCGTATGCCTCCGCAACACCGTCATGCGCGAGCGGCGCGGCGGGAATCGGGCTAGAATCTTCGTCCCAGTCGTTCACGGTGTCGGCTCTCCGTTGTTGATCATCCACTCGACGCATGACATCGTTCCCTTGTCCATGTCCCGCTGGCCTTTGTAGATCGCCGCTGAGTCGGCCTTTGTACCCGCACGCTTCAGGTCGTAATGACATTCGCCAGCCACGAGTCGCGCGGATTCGCCACCAGGCCCTAACCGGAAGGGTGGTGGCGCATCAGCGGGCTTCCCTCGCCGCCCCCACGCGCTTTCCGCGTCGCGCCGTCGGTCAATAGCCCAGTCTGAGCGAATACAATCGCCGAGCGCCAACGTGATCAGGAGCGCAGCCCACAGCGCCAGTCGCGGCAACCAACGGACGCGCCACGCCATCCAGAAGTCGGTTTCGTCACTCATTGGTCGGCTCAGTGGGCGCGTCACGGGCCGCACGCATCGCAGCTCCGATTGTCGCCGTAGGTTCGTGCATCGGCTCGAAGACGGTAGAATCTTCGCGCTCCGTGAGGCGCCACATTTGATAGCGCACCGTGCCGACCGGTGGGCGAATCGGCGCCTGTGATGACAGCGCCGTGAAGCCGAGGAGGTTCCCGTCTGCGAGTACCCGAGACGTCAAATCCTTTTCGTCAGTCATTTCGGGGTCGGCTCAGTGGGCGTAAATAGCGATTGCGCGCTGATAACTTTTGCGATGCCGAGTAACAGGGCCCTCGCGCGTTCAGGCCCAAGCGCCTCAATCTGTTCCATCGTCGCGTTCAATTCACAATGGACCGTGAGTTCGTTCTTCGGCGCCGGAGGTGCCCATGCCTGCGTGCTTCGCGGATGCATGGCGCGCGCGCGGCCGTTCCACATGCGCCCGCGTTCGGACCAAGTCCGCTTTCGCTCGCGCGTATTCCCGATTCAATCGCAACCGGCGTTCAGTGCAGTGCGGAGCACAGAGGTCCGTCCGGTGCGATGACGCGAATTGACCACAGCCCGGCCACGCGCACACCTTCCGGGTGATCTCCGTCCGTCGCTCTTCGAGTGAGAGCGTGACCAGTTCGTCCGTCATGACCCGCGAGCGGAGCGGTTGCCGATAGCGGCAGACGGTACAGACTTCCGCGGTCGCCCCGTACTCGAGGATCACGATCGATAACCACGCGCCGCAGCGGCACTTCGCCATTTCAATCATGCCTCGATCGCCTCCTGTTTGATGGCCTCAAGCGAGTCAAAGAGATGATCGGCGAGTTGCTGAATCGCGCCGTCAAGATTGGTTTGGGCCTCCTCGTAGGCCGTTGCTGCATATGGCCTTGCAGCCATCGCGCGATCATGCTTTTGCAGGATGTAGCGCATCCCGCGGGCAAACTCTGCGGTGAATTGGTCGCGGCTCATGCGGTTTCCCCCATCTGACCCGGCTCGCTCAGATGTTTCGCCGCATAGCGGTAGAGGTCCGCACCTGTCTGGCCGCTGTCCCGGTGCATCCGACCCCACCAAATGTCGCCATCTATCGAACGAGCTCGGCGCGTCTCGACCGATTGAGTCAATAGCCGCCATTCGCCGGTCTCGTGGTCCTCGCGTGCCTTGCGGTCGGTCCAATGTTCCTTTCCTGCGGCCGCGCCGTTCGACCCTGAACCCGCTGCAATGGCTATCCGTTCGGCCCGCGCGCTCCCCAAGAAGACCCGTAGACCCTTCGGCGAGGCAATCTTCCGATCAAGGGCGGTATCATCCCGGCACACTTGCGCTAAGTCTGCGGCCACGTATTGCGACCCCGGCCCGATGAGAGCGAGCATTTCACGGAACCATCCGAGCCACGTATCGGACGGTCGGCGCCGCACAAAGGCATCGGCATCGCGGAACGGACCTTCGCCCATCGCAAGCGATAGCAGACCGGCGTACTGCTTGAATAATTCCGCGTCTTCCGAAATCGCTTCGCGCGCGGTGTTGTGTTGTGTTTCAGGGGGAGTTGGAAAAGGGGGTGTGGGGGAAAAACCGAGGGGGCGACCTTGGAAGTCGTCGGATTCTGTCGATTTCCGTGGAATTCCACGGAGTTCCGTCTTCCGTTCTCTGTCCCGACGCCTATGCCGGTCCATGTAGTCAACCGCCGATGTGTCGGCGAACAATCGCTCGGCGGCGCTTCGCAACGTCTGAGCGGCGCGGTCGTCTCCGCGCTGCGCTGCATCCGTCGCCAGTGCTCCGAGTTCCATGATCAATGTCAGTCGATCCGCCACTACGCCGCCCTCGTGAGGAGCCGCGCCATCTGCCGGCCGCGATCGGTAATGGAAATCGTCGCTCGCTTCTCTTTGCGTCCAATCTCCTCCAACCAGCCGAGCGAGATGACCTCAGCACATCGGCCGCATGCGGAGCCGATGCCACCCGTCTGCTGATAGAGCGCGTCGGCGAGCTCGTGCCGAGTCCGTGGTTCAGACTGCGAAGCGAACCAGATCAGACACCGCCGGCGTTCGCGCTTCGCCTTGCCAGCACGCTCAAGTTCATCCGCCGCATCTTCACTGGTCGCGCTGCGAACCGATGGCACTCGGAATCGGAGGTCGAGCTGCGTCTCGCGGGGGGCGCTCATGCGGCATGCCTCCGAAGGCGCTCGTAAATCGCGAGGAGTAAGAAGGCGCAGGCGCACCCGATGGTATCAGCGCGCCATGCTTCGCTCATGTGCGCGAACATGCCCGCGATGCGAAGCACGATCATGATCCACGCGAAGGCGTAGCACCACAGTTCAGGAATCCGCCGCGCGCTCATCGCTCCCCCTGGGTGCCCGCGGCGTGAGTCAATTCCTCAGCGGTTGCGTAGATACGCTGACCGTCGAATGGACCGTCAATGAACTCAACGAGAAATTTCACATCGACGAGCCGAACGATGCCCCGAAACTCAGGCCGACCGCGCGATGCAAACTCGCAAATGTCGCCATCTTTTTTCACATGGTCGGTCATGGGCGCTCCCCCTGGGTGCCGACCGCGCCGAGTAGCGCCTCGCATTGTGCACGGAACCGTTCGTGCGAGACGAGAAGTGCCTCGATGTCCAGTGTGTCGTAGTCGTCTTTGTCGAATGCCGCTTGAATCTCGGCCACTTCTTCCATGCTCAGCGTCGCATCCTTGAAGGGATCGCGTTCAGTTGTTGGCGCGCTCATCGCGGGGACTCCGGAGGAGCGGACACGGGCGAAAGTTCGGATTCCAAGTAGGGAATCACGGAGCCGCTTTCTAACTCGACGAGGTAAAGGTATCGCGTGCCCGGGGCGCGCACCTCAACGATCTGCCCATACTCACCATCGGCTTCGACAGAGTCCCCGAGGCGGAATTTCATGTCGCTCATCGCGGCGCTCCCTGAATTGCATCGCAGATCGGACAGGCGTCATAGCCGTGCTCGCACTCGACGCCAGGGTAGTAGCCCGCGAGCGGCTGACCGTTCGGTGCGAAGTGTTTCGGTCCCTCATGGATGTATTTGCGGAACCGTTGGCAATGCGGCGCGTGACGGGAGAGGACTTCCCAGCACTTCACGCAAGAGCCTCGGTTTTGCTTTCCCTGATGATCGCGGCGCTCATGCTGACAATTCATGCACACGTCGGACATGATTACCGGCTTAGACTTGAAATGCGCGCTCATGATCGCGGCGCTCCCTGAAGACCGGGAGACGCGAATGTACGATCCCATTCTTCGCGGTTCGGGTTGTTAGATTCTTCGCGTTCAATAAGCGAGAGTGAAGTAGCGTCCGGGGCGATGCCACATTGCGGGTAGTCGTTCCAGAACTTTTCTGCGAGCGCATAGTGCTGTCCATCGTCGAGGTACACGTCGCCCGGCTTCTCGACCGATCGAGCCGCGCACAGTGCGACGAGAACGCCGTCGACGACGCGTAGTCTGATGCTCATCGCTCTCCCTCACTGGTCACCGACGCGACGAACGCCTTGCAACTACATGTCTTGGCGCGTATTCGCTTGTCACACGGTCCAGTACCACCGCGCCAATCGAAATTCGGCGCACTGACTCCACCTGCGGCGTTATGCAGGTTTCGTTGGTGTCCACATCTGCACAGCGAGACAGCGAGTCTTACGTCACGGTCGCGTGCCGATCCCCTGGGGTCGATAGTCCCATTCGCAACGCCTGTCATGCTAGCGCGGTATACCATTTTGAAATCGCTCGCGCTCATGTGTTCGCCTCACTGGTCCCCGACGTGGTCACCACGGGGCTGGACGGGGATGGACAGCATAGCGCCGGTGTCGCGACAGCGGCCTTCTCAGGCGCGAATTGTGGCGAGGCCGATTTGGCGGGCTCCCACTTAACGATGGCTTGGGTAGGTCGCGTTGGCGGGACGTTAGTGACGCGACACCATACCGGCACTTCCCCATCACCATTTGCTTGGGAGCCAATGGTACGTATAAGATGGATTATGTCCTTATCCCCGCCACCGTTTAAAGTTTCCTTATCAAACATTGCTTGCTTCTCTCGTCGCAACACTCTATACGACACTGCCGGGAATGCTGTCAAGGGCGCTGTTGTCTTACCGCGCGGGCGGGCCCGGCCCTTCGCAAACATGTCGCGCATGTTGTCCTTGTGCGTGCCGAGAAACAGGTGCAGCGGATTGACGCACGTTGGAGTATCGCAGGTATGACAGATCTTCAGCGACGGATCAAACGGCCCATATACTTGTTCGTAGGCGACGCGGTGAACGAGCGTACCCTCTTTTCCTTTCCACGTTGTGCGACAGTAACCCAATCGGTCAGCGAATCCAGCCCAGAGAACGCAGCCAGTCGTCGGATCGAATCGTGTCCGCGCAGACCACCACGCTGCGGTTCCCGGCTTCAATTTGTCTTTGGCACTCATGCCGCTTTCTCCCGTTTGATCCGCGCCAGTTCCGCCTCGCAGTATTTGCACTTACCCATCGTCCGAATCACCGCCGCACTCGCCCGCACCCACCGGATCGGCGCCGGGATCAACTCCCCACACGCCGTGAAGGCGTGATTGATCTGCGGGAATCCCACCCGATGCACCTCAGAAAGGCCATTGGTTCGACCGAGCCGGCAGTCGGACCAGACAATCGCAGCCCCGAACTCCAAGGGCGTGACCTCGTCGACATCGAGCTCGGCCTGAACCTGTTCGCGCGCCTCGCGTTCTAGTTGCTCCCACATCGCGGCTCGCTCGCTCATGTCGTGCACCCGGAACGACGGGCGGCGGCGACCAAAGGCACGACACGATAGGGGCCATTCGGCTTCGCGAGATATGCGTCCATGTTATGCGCCGCCCGGTCAGCGTCTCCTTGCGATGCGTAGACCATGCTGGACTTGCCGTCGCGATCCACAACGAGCCACGCACGGATAGCTTCGTCTCGCTCGGCGCGTGCCTGAGAGAGAGCAGCGCGCAACGCGATGTTCTCAGTGAGCAGTTCCGGTGCAGCCGCAATCAATCGCGCGTTGTCCGCCTGCTCGGCGCGCTGCTCAGCGTGAACCCATCTGAGATGAATCGTGGCGACGATCCCCGAGATAACCTTGCCGCGCGCCCGCACGGTGCATTCCGAAGGGCTGTCCTCGACGAGTTTCCACGGTCCCGGAGTGGAACCGGTAAGATCGCGGGGCGCAGCGGGTGGTCGAGCGTCCTGGTCAGCCATGCGCGGAGCCCCCGGCCAATTTTACCGCTGCGGCGTGACCGGCGACTGCTTCGGCGCGAGTTGAATAACGCCACTGCTCTTCATCGTGCGCGCCGCCGAAAATCATCGTCTCGAACAGCAGAGGCGGGCCGCTTCCCCATGAATGATCCAGACCGAGAAAGACGGTGCTCACGCGGACATCGCCGACGTTCGTCTCAGCAATGCGCCGCGCGCTGTCTGCGGTCTCGAACCATCGCGCCCACTCCATGAGATCGGCGCAGCGCATAGGTTCGCCAACCGCGTCAAGAACATATTTGTCGCTCATGGTCGGTCCTCGTGCTGAGTGGGGAGCCCGCCCGCATCGCCTCGCAAGAAGGCTTGCCACCTGGATTCTGCCTGACGCGCGGCTTTGCGTGGATTGAACGTTGGATAGCGTTCGCGAAACGCGGCTGGATCGCGATGGCTCAACCGATGACAGCCTTCATAGACGTCGCTACCATCGGGGCGCGGGCCACAGAGGGGCGCCACGGACTTATATGGTCCCTTGAGCGACGCGCCGTCCACGCCTAGCACATGAGCATTCTCGGAAAATCCCCACGTACCACACGCCGAGCAGGCCATCAGGTTGACGAGCTTCTGCCGAGCGCGCGAGTGATAACATCGCTTGAAGTTGTCCGCCACGCGGGCGCGATTCACCTTGTTCAGGCGCTTCGGTGCCTTCGGTGGCGCAATCGGTTTCGGACACGGATTGAAACTCATGCCGCGTTCTCCGGTTCCTGCATGGCCGGCACGAACATCCCGTCCGAGGTCACGATCCACTTGGGCGTCATCTTCGCAAACGTGTCCCAGCCCTTCCGTGAGCCCTTCGGTGGGACTAACGGCTCGCCAACTGAGCCATCCTCCGCGATCGGCGAGAGCTGGCGATGCACGGCCACACTCGTCGTCCCATCCCCATCGAAGCGGACTGCGAATGGCCAAAGGAAACTCTCGTCGTAGGCTGTGATCACGGTGCAGGTCCGACCGGTCAATGATTCGTGGCCGGTGTGTTCTGAGAGGAAGCGGAAGCGCTCGCTCATCATTGGAGTCGTGCCTCAGCAGCGAGTAGCGATGCATCCGTCTGACGCATCCGGAGCCGCCACTCCACTTCTTCTAGCCGTTCCTCGAGCTCCACCCATCGCGCCGCATCGTTCACGTCTTTGGTGAGCGCGACCGTGTATTTGTCGTCCGTTCGCACCAGCGCATCGATCTGCGGCTCGGTCGTTTTCTCGCCAGCATCGCGCAATCGCGCTCGAACGACAATCGCAATCTTCGCCTCCTCCTGCTTAAACGCGCGCTCGCCGCGATACCCGTTCCCACCGTAGAGTGCGCGGAGCGGTGACAGTTCCCGCACGATGGCGACTCGGCGCGACAAGAGTTCGTCACTCGAGGGCAATGTGTCGAGAATCGTCGAGTGAATGTTGAGAGTATCGCTCATGTCGTGCGCCGTTTCTGCCGCTTGTGTTCGCGGCTCCATGCCAGTTTGCATTCCCGACAAGCGCGGCCAGCGACAACTCCGTGTCTTACAATGATGATGGTATTGGCTGCATCGAAGACGTGACCGCGAATGCAACGATCCTTCAACCGATTATGTGGGCGTAATCGTCCCTTCCGTACGCAGTCGATCAGATTGTCTGCTTGTGTTCCAACAAAGAGATGGTCAGTGTTCACGCACAAACGCTGATCACAGGTATGACACAAGACCTTACCATTTGGCACCGGTGATCCGTGCACAATCTCATATGCGACGCGATGCGCCGAGGTGGTCTTACCGCGCCACCGCACCTGCCCATAGCCAGTGGTTCGTACCGACGCCGTCCAAAGAAGGCACCCGGTACCCGGTTCCGATGCGGTGTGATTCCAGAAGTTCTCAGGACTCATATCATGACCTAGAATGGCATTTCTGAATCTTCATAAGGCGGCGCTTCATCATCATCGGTCGACGTTGGTGCCTGCTCTGCACGGAACTGACGAGCTGCAGCTAGATATGCGGCCTTTTTCTCGTCCCAGTAATCGGCGCGAGTGTAATCAGTGTACTGACCGATGCCGCCTTTCATCTGCTTCGGCACCCCGACACAGGCCGTGATCTTCGCATACTTTCGTCCCTGCTTGCTCGTCTCCTGCGCGATCGTGAGCAGGCCGGCCTGGTTTGTGAGCTTATGCAACGGCACGCCGGCTTCGATCTGCTCGGCGTCATACGCCTTGCCGCGCCACTGCTCCAAGAACTTGCGGAGGTTGGCCTTCTCACCCATCGACACGGTGAACTCACGACCGATGTCGATGTAGTCGCCTGTCTCCTCGTTGCGCTCGCCGGTGCGGAAAACAAGAGCGCACTTATGAGCAAGCTTCGATGGCTGACCGGCGAATGTCTCAACGTTGTCGCCTAGATCAATCGTGTCGACGCAAATACCGATGTACTGCCCGTCAGGATGGGGACGGAATTTACTGTCGCTGCCTTTTGCGTTGATTGTGTCACTCACAAAGAATCCCCCGATTCCACGTATTGGCCATTGATGAAGTCCACTTCCCGAAGCGAGGCCGTCTCGACATCCGCCCCGCCGATCTGCCGTTCCGTGA
>JAZKBK010000010.1 GCA_040388625.1 Gemmatimonadota bacterium
GGAATCCGTCCGAGTGAAACTGCACGTCTGACTTCGAATAGCTCATAGCTCCTCCAGTTCGGTGGAAGTGTCTTCGGGAAACTCCGGCACCCCTGCCCATTCGAGCAGCTCGAGATCGCCGGCCGGAATCTGATCGGCCATCCCCTGCAGTTCGGCAAGCTCGCCATAGGAAATGTTCTCCGCGCGAATCGCCGCGCGCAGTTCCTCAAGCCTCTCGGCAGTAGTCATGATCCCTCCAGTTCGGTAGAGGTACGGAACACTGCGAGCGCGTCGCCACGCTCAACAGACGAACGAACAGCAGCAGCAGACGCCACGATCGCGAGCGCATCACGCAGTCCTTCAGTCTTCGCGAAGTACACATCTGCAGCGGCCGGGCTCGGCTCTAGTCCCTCGCGAAGTGCAATCAGCGCCTCGAGAGTTTCACGCGCCAGACGAATACGCTCCGCCGCAGTCATGCCGACACCAGCTCGCGTGCCAGGCCGATACCGTCGAGCAGCGCAGTCATACGCGCGTACAGGTCCCGCTTCGGCATATGCCCATTACGGAAGATGTCAGTGACACCACCACCATCCGTGACGATCCGATAGAGCGCGACACCACCGTAGGCGCCGTCGATATAGAACGCTCCGATAGTCGCGACATTCTCACTGCCGACGCGCGTCCATAGCGGGTCCGTGTTGCCGTTCACCCGATTGTTCAACACCCGGCATAGCTGCTCGAGGTGCTTACTCGTGATGCGATCCATCTGTGTTCCTCCAGTTCGGTGGAGTACATGACCCACAGAGGTTAGCGCACTAACCAGACGGAGCGCAACCCTAGAAGGGTGAACCGGCCGCCGCTTAACAAACGGCCGACGCACGACAAACCAGCGCCGGCACCTTGAACGACGACGCGCGCCAGGTCGACTAACGCGGCCGACAGCTCGCGAGCGCGAACAACGAACGCGGCACCTCGAGCACCACCGAACGCGCCGAACGAACGCACGAACAGCGCGCCGGCGACGTGATACCACCGACCCTTTTTAAGCACAGCGACAGCCTTTGAC
>JAZKBK010000011.1 GCA_040388625.1 Gemmatimonadota bacterium
CCAGCTCGGCCAGCGTCGGCTTCGGCTTCGCGGCGCGCGCGGCCTTGCGCTCTTCCGCCGTGAGCTTGGGCTTGGCTTCCTTGACGGAGGCCGGCGCGAAGAGGTCGTCGGTGACGGTGAAGCTGGCCGGCGCGACCTTGCCGGGGAAGACGCCGAGCGGGAACCGGAGGATCTGGGCGGCGCCGGAGTAATAGGCCTGCTTGCCGTTCTTGCTGAGGGTCTTGAGCGTGATGGTCATCTGCTTCTCCTTGTGTGGCGTGATTGCCAGCAACTGAATTGAGTCTACTTCGAGTGACGGTGCGGTGTCTACACTTTTCTTCGTTCCGAGCGGACGAACTTCCGATGCTGGCATGTCCTTGCCGTAGGGCGTCCGGAGGTCTTGCGTGCCAACGTAGGCTGCGCCGGGCTGGTAGCGTGGCGTCGGGAAGGTCAGGCGGCCGCCCCTGGAGGACAACGGGACGCCATCGTACTGCTGGAGGGTTTTGTAGGTCACGCCTTCACCTCCTCGACGTACCAGTTCAGCAGGTCGACCGATTCTGCCTTCTCTTCGTAGATCTTGTCGAGCGCGTTGCTGCCTGCTTCGCTGGCGTCTTCTGCATCTTCCACGTCGACGAAGGTGACGCGCGCGAACGGTGCCACGTGCTCGTTGTGCGGGTTCCATGAATACCAGCCGACGACCTTGAACTTCATCGTCCCGTTCCCTTCCCCGTCAGCCCGGCGAGCACCTTGCCCCACTCCTCGTAGGACAGTTCGATCTCGATGGCGTCGATGCCGTACTGGTTCTTCCCAATGGTCAGCCTGATGCCTTCCGTGCGGCCGTCTTCTTGCTTCGTGCCGTGCCACCGAAGCGCCGAGACGTAGGTCGGATCGTTCATTGCTTCTTCTCCTTATTCAGGATGCCTTTCGGCGTCCCCGGAATCGTCGACGTTCCGTTGATGAACTCGTCGTCGATGGTCGACGATGGTCCAATCCACCTCAGCAGGTGATTCTTCTCCTCCACCAACCGCGCGGCCTTTAACGCCTCGATGATCGACGTGTAAGTCTCTAGGTTCACGTGTGCCATGACGCGCACGTAGAGGAGGCCGTTCGGCACCTCTTTGAGGTCACGGATCGCCTGGCCGATGGCGGCGCAGGCTTCGACGAAGGCTCGTTCTTTGGGGGTCATCATTTGCCTCCGATCTGCTTGCTGTTGTTTGATCCCACGCCCCTCTGCCCGATCTTCATGGAGTCCGCCGCGTCCCGTCCCGCGCGATATCCTGCCGCGTTCGCGCCACCGGTGCTCGCGGCCGCCGTCTTCCGCTTGTACTTCTCGTCGACGTGTCGCTGCGCGCGGGCCAGCACACCGTCGAGGCGCATCAATGCCGTGCTGCTGTTCGCCGCCTGCTCCACCTCGCGCTTGCGCGCCTCGCGAAAGCGCTCGGCAATGCGCTGGACGAACCCGCTCAGCCAGCTGGCGCGAAAGCCGTTCGATTCAAGGTGCTGCCCGCCGCACTCGTCTTTCCACCACTGCTCCCTGGCCGCGAAACTCATCCGGTCTGCTGCGGCCGCGAGGACGCCGTAGGCATACTCCGCAACGACGACGTGCTCTCGCGTGCCGACGAAGGTGATGAAGTTCGAGCCTGAATGGACGAGGAATCTGCAGAGGTGCGCCGGCGCGACGATCCTGGCGAGCGCCTCCTGCCAGCCTATGCGCGCGTGATTGCGCTTGATGCCATAGGCGGAGAGGTCGACCAGCTGCTCGACGATCGGCTCGTCCTTCACGCCGCCGATCGGGATGTCGGCCTCCGAGAGTTCGTGCTGCAGGAGCAGGCGGCTGATGGCCTCGGCGAACGCCTCGGCGGCCGCAGAGTTGCCGAGCGCGGCCTCCCCTTCGCGGGAGGCCTTGAGCTTGGAGAGTTTGTCGAGGATCTTGTCGGTGGGGCTCATTATTCCACCTCCGCCGACACGTTGAACGTGACCTTCCATTCGCTGGCGTCTCCGCCCTTCGACTCTACGTCGGCGATGAGCGCGACCGCCTCGTCGCGAGCCTCGGCCAGCGTCTTGTAGCCGTCGCTGACTTCATTCTCCAAGCCAGCCAGCTCGAAGCACTGCGCGCAGATCTTGTTGCCGACGGTGACCGTCTCGCGTGTCAGGCGTCCGCAGACGTTGCACGGAAAGGTTGAAGAGCCTCTGCGGAAAGTCTTGAGTGCCATGATGTCTGTCTCCTCCTGGCGGCGCCCAGTGTCTCTGAGTCGCGGCCGATGGATGAATAGTAGAGCGAGACGATTTAGATGTCTAGCATTTTCTTTTAGAACTAAATATAGCCTTTGAAAAATAAAGTTGTGCAAAGTGGTCGAAAGTGTGCTAGACGCCTAAAACACTGGAATCCTTAAGGATTTGGACGGTTGGGTTGCAGCTCTGACAGTAAATTATTAAAAGTATATACTGTCTTTTCCTATGGAAGAACAACCCGAACAAAAGTCTACCTTAACGACGGCAGACGCGCTCGAGATCCTCCGCATGACGTGCCTACGCTGTGATCATGTGTGGATCCGACGGACTGAAAAACATCCAACCGTTTGTCCTAAGTGCAAGTCGCCGTACTGGGATCGTGAGCGCGCGGACAAGATAGCATGACGCCTCGTCCCGTCCCACTCCAAGTCCAGCCAGATAACATTCCGCTCATCCTCCAGCAGGAACATCGTTGGGTCGTCTGGCACTACATCTGGAAGGAACCTGCCGAGGGCAAGGAAGGCAAGTGGACGAAGCCTCTCTTCATCGCGACGGATCCTGAGACTTACGCCAAGTCTACAGACCCGACGACGTGGCGCTCATTCAACGATGCTCTTGGAGCACTCGAAGATGGCAAGTGTGATGGCATCGGCTTCGTGCTCGGCGATGGGTGGGTCGGCTTCGATGCCGATGGCACAGATGCCATCGAACACATCCAAGCGCTGAACACGTACGCCGAGACGTCTCCCAGCGGCCTCGGCGTGCACGCCATCGCGCGCGGCTTCAAGCCTGGTCCACGTTCTCGCATTGGTCCGCTCGAACTTTATGACAGCGGACGCTATTTCACGGTCACGGGACGACATATCGCTGGCACGCCGCTAACCGTCGAGGTGCGTACGAGCGAGATCGCCATCCTCTATGCGAAGATGTTTCCACCGGAAGAGGAAGTCGTCAAGGCGAACGGCCACGGATCGTCAAACAAGCTGACTGACGAATCAATCCTCTCGCGCGCCAAGGCATCGAAGAACGGTCAAAAGTTTTCTGCCCTGTGGAGCGGTGACTTGTCTGGTCACGACAACGACCACAGCAAGGCGGATGCTGCCCTATGCTCGATCCTCGCCTACTGGACGAACCGCGACGCCGAGAAGATGGACCGCCTCTTCAGGCAGAGCAAGTTGATGCGACCGAAGTGGGACGAGAAGCGCGGCGTGCAGAGGTATAGCGAGAAGACAATTGCACTCGCCATCGTCAATACGGCGGTCGGCTTCGATCCAGACGGGCGCGTCGAGTTCATCCTCGCTTCCGACGTACAGACTGTGAAGCTTGAGTGGCTGTGGCATGCACGCTTGGCGCTTGGCGCCATCACGCTTTTCGAAGGCGGTCCAGAGAAAGGCAAGTCAACGATCTTGGTCGACCTTGCTGCGCGTGTCACGACCGGTGAATCATTTCCCGGCGAAATGGAGACGCGTCAGCCAGGCAACGTCGTCATGTTGATCGCCGAAGATGACATTCAGACAACGGTAGTACCTCGTCTCATTGCAGCTGGTGCTGACCTCGGTCGCGTGTCATTCCTTGGAGCAACGAAGGACGAGAAGGGCGACGTCGTTCCGTTTCAGATGAGCGATGATTGCGAACGCCTGCGCATCGAGTGCGCACGATTCAATGCGACGTTCATCGTCGTCGATCCGCTCGTCAGCTACCTTGGCAGCCGCAAGGGACGCGTCTTGAACACAAACAATGACCTCGAGGTGCGCAAGGCACTTGGACCACTGAAGGAGTTGGCAGAACGACTCCGCGCATCAGTCGCTGCCATTCGACACTACCGCAAGGGCGCTGGCACTGACGCTATGGAAGCGGGTGGAGGTTCGGTCGGCTTCGCCGCGCTCGTCAGGGTCATCGTTGCCGCGCTGCCAGATCCGGACGATCCTTCGAAATACCTGCTCGCCGTCGCGAAAAACAATCTCGTCGCCAAGAACAAGCGCCCTGCACTCTCGTATGAAATCATCCCATCGAAAGCTGATCCATCGATCGGCTCCATCGCGTGGGGTGAAAAGATGGAGATGTCGGCTGGCGAGATCCTTCAAGCACAAGCCGTTGCCAATCGACAGGCGGAGAAAGAAACGGAACCTCACGGGAAGACCGGCGAGGCGCTTGCCTTCCTTGAAACGTTCCTCGCCGATGAGGGTTGGCATCCAACCGTCGACATCATGAAGACAGCGAAAGAACTTCACGGGCTATCAGAATTCGCCGTGCGTCGTGCAAAAGAAAAGACGACGATACAAGTTGAGAAGCAAGGACGACAGTGGTTCTGGCGCTTGCACGTCAGTGGAGTAACTACTTCTCTTTAAGGCCGCGTCAAGATGAGCACGTCTCTATCTTGCTAATCTTAGCTATCTTGCTTATCTTGCTTATGTTCAATTTTAAAAGAAAAGAAGATAAGCAAGATTAGCAACATAAGCAAGAAAAGCATGGTAAGCAAGGTGCCATGTTCATCAGTGACCTAAAGATTTTTCTTTTCTTTTAATCGATTTTATGCTAGGTGTCCACTAAAGTTGTGGTAGTGTCAAGCGGACCTTGGCTTCAGAAGAGCTTCCCTCACTTACTCCAAGACGCGCTGCGTTCGTCCAGGAGTATCTGATCGACCTGAATGGCGCACAAGCGGCCATACGCGCAGGTTATGCACCAAACTCTGCAAGTGTAGAAGCTACACGCCTGCTAGCTGATGCTAGTGTAGCGGCAGCCGTCGAGCGTGCCAAAGCGCAACGCTTCGCGCGCGTCAACACGAACGCTGACAGCGTGCTCCACGAAGTCTCACTCCTTGCGCAATCATGCGTCGAGCACTACGAGGTCGACGATTACGGCAACCTGCGACCGGCGGAAGGCGCACCAGAAGGCGCCATGCGCGCCATCTCCTCCGTCAAGAAAAAGATACGCCACGCGAAGGACGGCAGCATCACCTATGAAGTAGAGTTCCGCCTCTGGGATAAGCCTGGCTCTTTGAAGTTGATGGGCAAGCACGCAGGCGTCGCTGCGTGCTTCGACAAGCTTGAGGTCACGGGCAAGGACGGCGGACCGATCGCCATCACGCAAGTGCGCAGCATAATCGTGGATCCGAAGGCCGATGAATGATTTCATTCTTGCTGGCACTCACCGTGGTTAGTGCAGCACCAGCGGGGCGCACGGTTGACTTTCCGACAGCGCGCATCTATGCGCCGTTCTTGAAACCCTCACGCTACAAGGGTGCGTACGGGGGACGCGGCAGTGCAAAGTCTCATGAATTCGCCAAGAACGTCCTGAAACGTTGCATTGAGAAGCCGGGTACGCGCGTCGTGTGCGTACGCGAAGTGCAACGTACGTTGGATCAATCCGTCAAGCGGTTACTCGAAGACAAGATCAAAGCTTTTGGCCTTGACTCTGAATTCCACATCGCGAACACGCAGATTGAGACGCCTGGAGATGGCCTTATCATTTTCCAAGGCATGCAAGACCATACGGCTGATTCGATCAAGTCGTTAGAGGGTTTCGATGTCGCCTGGGTCGAAGAAGCGCAGACGGTCAGCGACCGAAGCTTGACGCTCTTGCGCCCTACGATTCGTGAACCAGAAAGCGAATTGTGGTTCTCGTGGAATCCACGGCACTCGACTGATCCGATTGATGCGTTGCTGCGTGGAAAAGAAAAACTGCCAGATTCAATCGTCGTTGGTTCGACGTACGCTGACAACCCATGGTTTCCAGAAGTGCTCCGCAAGGAGATGGAATGGGACAAGCGTAGGGACTACGAAAAATATGAACACGTCTGGGGCGGAGGCTACGAAAAGCACTCCGAAAGCCGCGTGTTCAAGAACTGGAAGCAAGAAGAATTCGTCGCTCCGTCTGATGCCGTCTTCAAGTACGGTGCTGACTGGGGCTTCAGCGTCGACCCTTCGACCCTCGTGCGCTGCCACGTTGCAGGACGCAAGTTGTTTGTCGACTACGAGGCATATCAGATCGGCGTCGAGATTGACCACCTCGGAGCGTTGTTCGACAAGGTGCCAGGCGCTCGCGAATGGGAGATCGTGGCCGACTCCGCGCGGCCCGAGACCATCTCGTACCTGCAGCGCCACGGATTTCCGCGCATGGTCGCCGCGAAAAAAGGGCCGAACTCTGTCAAGGAAGGCGTCATCTTCCTGCAGAACTACGACATCGTCGTGCATCCTCGCTGCGTGCAGACGATCAAGGAGCTGACGCACTACTCCTATGAGGTCGACAAACAGACCGGCACCGTGACGCCCATCCTGGCTGATGACAAGAACCACATCATCGACCCGCTGCGCTACGCCACCGAGAAGCTGCGCGCGGCTGGTGGAGGGCTGACGTGGTAGAAGAACCAGTACCCGAAGCCAAGCCACGCTTCAACGAAGAGCAGATGCGCTTCCTCAGCGTGCTGCTCGACCGCTCGCTGTTTTCGCGCCAGGCGGGCTTCCAGTTCGACGGCCGGCGCGACCTCTACGATATCTTCGGCTACGATCGCATCGTCACGTCGCAGCAGTACCGCGACGAATATGCGCGCGGCGGCATCGCGAAGCAGATCATCGAGGCGTTCCCCAAGGCCACGTGGCGCGAGGGCGTCGAGTTGTTCGAGGATGAAGACCCGAAGGTCAGCACGCCGTTCGAGAAGGCCTGGAACGATCTGTGGAAGCAGCACGGCATCGGCAACAAGCTGCTGAGTGCAGACATCCTTGCGGGACAGTCGACGTACAGCGTCGTCCTGCTCGGTGCTCCTGGCTTCTTGGACACCGAGCTGCCGCGCGGCACGAAGCTCCTTTACCTCCAGCCGTTCTTCGGCGGCGGTGGACCTGGCAACCAGGCGCGCAGCCCGTCAGGCCGCATGCAGTCGTCGGACGAAGACGTCACCATCGAGGAGTTCGACGTCGATCCTGAGTCGGAACGCTTCGGCGAGCCGCTCTGGTACCGCATCCGGCGCACCGACCTCTCCTCGCCGATGCTCGCACGACGGGTGCATTGGTCGCGCGTCATTCATATCTGCGAAGGGGCGCACGACAACAACGTCTACGGCATCCCGACGCTGGAAGCGATATGGAACCTGCTGTTCGACCTGGAGAAGATCACCGGCGGCGGCGGTGAGTCGGCCTTCCAGCGCGCCAAGCATACGCTGAATGCCAACATCCAGAAGGACGTCGCGTTCAGCCCAGATGACCTCACCGCGATGAAGGCGATCTTCGAGGAGTACCAGCACGGCATCACGAACTTCCTGCCGACACGCGGCATGGACGTCAAGCTCATCGAGAGCAAGCCGTTCGACTTCGGATCGAACGCCGACGCCATCCTGAAGCAGATTGCTGGCACGACCGGCATTCCGATGCGCATCCTGACGGGCAGCGAGATGGGGTCGCTCGCCTCGGAGCAGGACGCCGAGAACTTCGACTCGCGCGTTCAGGATCGTCGCACGCTTCATGCCGGGCCAAACATCCTTCGGAAATTGGCTAACCGCCTCATTGCCTATGGTATCTTGCCCGAGCCGAAGAAGGGACCGGACCAATACGAGACTGGTTGGCCGACCGAGGAGGAAGACGACAATCAGAAGGCAGACTACGGCGTTAAGCTCGCTACAATCAACAAGACGCAGGGCAAGATCATTATCACGGATGACGAAATCCGTGCGATGGCCTTCAAGCTCGAACCGCTGACCGAGGAGCAAAAGCAAGCGATTGCCGATGAGGCAGCCGAGAAGATGCAGCAGGCGCAAGACGCGATGCAGCAGACGAAGCAAGTCGACGATCAAAGCAATCCATTGCCAGCAAAGGCCAAAGTGCCCGCGCTCAAAGCTGCTGAAGACCGTGACTTGCTCCGTGTGCTGGAGGCGGCCATCCGGTCAGGTGACCAGGACACGGTCGCCAAGGTCATCGGCCTGTCGTCTTATAAGTATGGCTCGACGCAAGTGCAACTGCCGCCGTCGGTCGCCGACAAGCTGATCGCGTATGGTCTGGGCATTCCGGATGCGGATGTCGACGAGGCAGCGGGTGGCCGAGAGACGGACGCGCACGTCACTGTGAAGTATGGTCTCGTGGCACCCGATGCCGCAGTGCTCGGAGATGTACAGGTAACGCTGAACGGTAGCCTCACGGCACTCAAGAAGGTCGGGTCGCTGTCGTTCACCCTCGGGAAGACCGGTTATTTTGCGGGCGCCAACTACGACGTAGTCTACGTGGACGTCAAGGGCGAGGACCTTGCAGCCGTCAACCGGGCCATCGCGGCGAAGCTGCCCTGTGTGCCGAGCGACCACCCGACCTACCAGCCGCATGCGACCGTCGCCTACGTGAAGCCCGGCACCGGAGAGAAGTATGCTGGATGGGCTGGACTTGACGGCGTGACGGTCTACGTCGAGATGATCACACTGACGGACGCCGACGGGAACCGGGCCGAGGTGGCGCTTGGGTAAGGTCATCGTCTTCGTCCTTCTCTTGTCGACTCCAGCCTACGCGCAGGATGGTGAGAAAGCAGCGCGTGCCGTCAGTTGGGTGGCGCTCGGCGCAGGCGTGGCGCTCGACACCGTTGATGCCTTTAAGCAGGACGACAAGAAGCGAGCGCTGGCCGCCGAAGGCGTTGGCTTGGTCGCTACTGGTCTGTCTACTCTGGCGATGAAGAAGGCGTTCCCGGAAGATCGTCCATGCGCAAAACAGATGGACTGCGGTAACGAAGATCCACACGCGTCGTGGTGGTCCGGTCATTCGGCGAATGCGTGCTTCATGGTGCCCACGACTAGCAAGGCGATGTGGGTCACCGGATCCGTGCTCGCGGGATTCGTCATAATCGGTCGCATCGCGGGCAATCGACACTACTGGTGGGATACGGCAGCTGGTTGCGCTGACGGCATCGTGATGCATCAAGTCATGCGGAAGGTCTTCAAGACGCGATGATCGACGATTCAGGCATAGGGCCACCTTCGTCTGTGAACGTTCCGATGACGTCGAAGACCGTCATTTTGTCTTCTGACGGAAAGCCGTTGGTGCGAGTCATCGGATTCGTGCCTACTAAGAACGAAACGAAGAAATGATTTCCTTTCCCTTGGCGCCAGAACGCGGCGCACGACTGCTGTTGCAGGCGTATAAGAACGTGCGTCACCTGAGGAAGAGTCGGGAGACCGCGCTTCATGTGACGGCAGACAAGCACGTTGCGCTGATCCAGAAAGTCGTCCAAGCGGCGTTTGACGCTGGGCGGAAGGTCGGTGCTAAGAGTGCACCAAGTACCGTTAAGAAGGCGTTGATCGAGAGTCTCCCACCAATCTTGCTCGCCGCTCTCGAAGACTGCGGTAACACCGCTCTTGATATGTTGCCTCAACGTAGAGCAGCAAAAGAACCCTCGAAGCGATCGTTCGTTAAGCTCAAGATGCGCTTCGACGCCAGCAACCCAGACGCCGCAGACTGGGCACGAGAACACGCCCTCGAACTCGCCGACGACATCTCCGAGACGTCCGCCGAGCGCATCAAGGAAGCCATCGCCATTGAGCAAGAAACCGGCGAGGACGCCTACGATGAGATCCTCGACGCCATCGGCGACGAGTCGCGCGCCGAGATGATCGCAAGGACCGAGGCCATGGACGCGGCGAACGAGGGTCTGGCGCAGGGCTGGTCGCAGGCGGTCGAAGAAGGCTTACTTACTGGCGACGAGAAGAAGGTCTGGATTGCGGCTGGCGATCCGTGCCCGGAGTGCGAAGAGGTCGATGGCGAAGAGGTGCTAATGGACGAGGACTTCTCCGTCGGCGACGACCCGCCGCTGCATCCGAACTGTCGGTGCACCATGGGGTTGACTTCGTGACCATCGCCGATCTCCTCAGCTTGGCGCAGAAGCTCAGCAGCGTTAGCTTCGGCGTCCTGCTGTTCCTAATCCTCATCGGCAGTTACAAAAGGATGTGGGTGTGGGGCTGGCAATTGGAAGAAGTCAAGGCGTCGCGGGACCAGTGGCAGCAGATGGCCCTGCGGGGAACGGCTTTGGCGGAGACGTCGGTCGGCATCGCCAAGAGCGCGAGGGTGTCATGACGTTGGACTTCATGCGCTGGCTCGTGCGTGTGAAACACCCTGGTCGCATTGCTGAGGCCGTCGAGGCAGAGTGGCTGGCAAAGAAGGAGCAAGAGGAACTGGAGCACACGCGCCAGCGGCTTGAACGCGTTAGCGAACAGCTGTCAGTCGTCGACCGCAGGACGAGGGAGCAGTACGCCACCATCGAACGACGGTCGAGGGAGCAGGCATGATCGAATCCATGAGGTATTGGGACTTCTGGGACTGGGAGCGACTCGTGTTTCAGATTGTCTTCTTTACGCTGCTCGTTCTCGTCTGGCGCCGGGCGAAGGCGCGCGACCACGCCATCCAGGACGTGCGCGACATGGCGGCGTCGCTTGAGAAAAAAGCGACGGACCTCGGGAAAATCGTCGAGGACTACAACGCCAATTTGTTTGACTGCGAGACGTGCCCGATCCGCCACGAGGTGCTATCGCTGCATTCTGATCCGACGGCGGTCGCCGTGTTTAACGAGAAGATCATGCACCTGGCGATGCTGCGAAAGAAGCGGACGGATCGATGACCGTCTGCAGTTACGGCAACTACGACGGCATCAAGCGATCGAGGCGTTGCTGTCGTACTGCGCAATTCGTGGCTGAAGTCAGCGATGGACGCCTTCGCCAGTTCTGTTCGCACCATGCGGCGATCATGGAAGCGCTCGGATGGAAGGTCTACAACGTGATGCGTCCGGGGCAGTGGCCGCGGTACGACGAGCAGACGAAGGTGGCGTGAGGAACACATGACCATACGCGTTCGCCTCTTGAACCCATTGCTCGAAGTCGTGCACGAGGTGCTGGTGACGGTTCCGGTGCAGAAGGACGTCGTGACGTTCTCCGGGACGCGCTACCTGAAGGACCGCTACGTCGAGACGGTCGACGGCGTCCAGACGTATGACTACGTCGAAGAAACCAACCTGGTGCTGTCATGACCCCGGTCGAACCGACACTGCACGAGAACGCCCAACTGATCGTCTTCGCGAAGGACCAGCCGCAGTACATTCCTCTGCCGGCATCTGTCGACAAGGACGGCGTCGTGATGACCGAGTGGGAACCGACGGCTGACGAACTCGACCGACTCCTGAGCGGCGCGCGTATTCGTCTGTGGCTGCACCGCGCGATCGGCGCGGAAACGTGCCCAAAATGCCAGTCGCTGGTTCCGCGACTGCTTACGCCGATGAATATTGAGGTCGGCGAGCCTGATGGTGGAATGAGGAACACATGATCAAGCACGAAGGCGCGAATTGGGTCCTCTACTCGATGGACGGCAAGAAGAAACTCGGCACCCATTCGAGTAAGGCGGACGCCGAGACGCAAGAGCGTCTCATCCAGGCGAAGATGAAGACGGCCGAGTCTCGTTCGCTCCACCTCCTCGGCGCCCTCGGCCAGGTCCGCACCGAGATGGTCGGCGACAAGGAGCACCTCATCGTCCCGGTTGTCATGCTCATGGAGGGCGTCATTCACGCCGTGAACGCCGAGACGCCGGAGTTCGTGCCCTTCGAGACGCTGCAGAAGTGCGCCGAGTCGTGGAACGGGAAGCCGATTACCATAGGCCACCCGAAGAAGAACGGCACGCAGTGCTCGGCGAGTGAGAACGGCATCTGGGACTCGCATGGCATCGGTCTGATGCGAAACGTTCGCGTCGACGCTGCGAGTAAGAAGATGCTTGGCGAGGCGCTGGTCGAGAAGTCGCGTGCCAAGAATCTCCATCCGGACATGTACGCCGACCTCGCCGATGGGAAGTCGCTTGAGGTGTCCGTCGGCGCGATGGTCATCAGTGATCACAAGACTGGCAAGCATGGCGTGAAGCCGTATGTCGGTAGTTGGACGTTCGCCGAGGGCGATCACCTCGCGTTCCTACCTGGCGGACGAGGCGCGTGCTCGATGGAGATGGGATGCGGCACGCATCGGGCGGCGATGCGCGTCTGTGCAGATCATTTGACGTTCGTTGCGCTCGACAATCCGGAAGGGATCAATCAGTACACGAAGGGTAGCGCTCACGAAGCAACAAAGGCGGCGCACCAAGCGACGCTGTCAGCCGATGCAGCATCACATGGACTCAGTTCGGCTGGCGGTCGAGGGCATGAGAATGCCTCGAATCGTCACGATGAAGCGCGTCAATTCCACGAAGAAGCGGCGAAAGCGAATAAGGCTGTCGGAAACAAGACGTTGGCGGTTCATCACGAGGTCGCCGCTGGTCATCATGATAAGCAAGCAGCCTATCACGCGTCGCGCAGCGAATTGAGCGATCGTTACATGGAAGCGAACGATGCCATCGCTTCTGAATCTGGCGTTCGTTCGTCGTTGCACCGCATTCCAGCGTGCCTCACCTTTACAGCTCTCGAAGATCAACCACTCTCGCAGCGCATCGACGCCGTGCAGCGTGCGATCATGGACGAGTGGAACGATCCGCCCGAACCGCCGAAACCCTACGCCTACGCGTCGCAGATCTTCGACGACTTCGTGATCGTCTGCAAAGGTGAAGAGACGTTCAAGGTGCCTTACACAGTCGACGGCGAAGACGTGACGCTTGGCAAGCCGGTTGCCGTCAAGCAGCAGTGGGTAGCGGCATCTGACGACGGTGAGATCAAGGTCCTTGCGGGAGCACGACACTCGACGAAGGACATGTCGGCGATCCAGGCAGTACACGACCACTCGATGGCGCTAGGGGCGACGTGCGACCGTGGGAATTACAAGTTGATGGAGCGTAATACCGACGATGACCCATCCAAATTGAAAACTTTCAAATTGGACGACCCGACTCGATCTTATATCCGACGAGTCACGACAGGCGCACGCTAATGTGCGACAAATCAGCCGATTGTGGCTGCGGAGGTAGGAAGATGGCAAAGGAACTGTCCACGCGCGACGAACTCATCGCCGCGCTCGTTACTGACAAGTATTCGGGCTTCAAGGACGGCGACGAATCGATTCTGACCGGGGCAAGCGACGCGCGTTTGGAAGAATTTCGTGTGGCGTCGGAAGCCAACCGAACGACGCACGGCACCATCGCGCGAATGGAAGCCGATGGCCGCCAGACGGCGGCACGGCTGAAGGTCGCCGAGGCACGCATCGTGACCCTCGAACAGCCGATGACCGACGATGATTTCGTGGCGCGTCTGGCGCCGACGTCGCCGATCAAGACGCTGCTCGAGTCTCGCGCTGCAGAAGAGAAGACGCTGCACGCGTCCCTCGTCAGCTCGCTCAAGGATCTCGGTGGCGAGACCGAGGAGCAGTTGAAGAAGCGCACGATTCCCGAACTGCAAACGTTGGCGCGGTACGCCCACGTCAAGGTGCTCGACTTCAGCGGCAAGGGTGTCCCAGTCGAACGCAACGCGTCGCAGCACGTCAGCTACGCACCGCCAGATCCGTACAAGGCGGGACTTGAAGCGCATCGAGCGGCCGAGTCGAAGCACTAAAACAATTCGAACTGGCTGTCCTAAGGCCCTAGGCAAGCGCCCAGGCACCGGACACGAAGGAGATAGAGAATGAGCATCACGAGACTCGACCCGAACACGATCTTTCTCGGCGGAAATCGCGTGCAGGTCAACGACCTGGCAGCCTCCGAGGCGATCACGCCCGGCCACTTGGTGGACCGGTTCAACAGTGCAGGCGTCATTCGGTGGAGAAAGCACGCGACGGCATCGATCGCTTGCGTGCCGGCGTTCGCCACCGAGCACTCCATGGCGAACAAAGGCGTCAGTGACGCATACGCGCTCGCCGACCTCGTCGAGGTCAGTGTCTGCGAGCCAGGTGCTGCCGTTTGGGCGTTCATTGCGTCGGGCCAGAACATCGTCGCGGGCAACAAGCTGGAATCGGCTGGAGACGGCACGCTGAAGATTTTCAGCGCGGGCGTCGTGCTGGCGTCCTCGCTCGAAAACAAGCCGAGCGTGAGCGTACTGACCCGAATCCGCGTCGAGGTTGTGTAAGACAAGGGAATCACCCTTGCGCTTTCGTGGGAGCGCGCCAGGGCAACAAGAACAGATAGGTTGACGCTCTGGCGTCAGGAGGCTTTACGCGATGGAAAAGGAAATGCGATTCACGGCGGCGGCTGGCAATGCGGCCAGTCCGCTCAGCGACATCATCACGCGCTCCATCTTGGAGACTGGTGGATGGTCGGTCGAGGCGATGCGGACGCCAGGCTTCCGTATGATGGAGGCGATCGAGCAGGAGCAGATGCAGTTTCGCACCCTGGCGCCCTTGATGGACAAGGCGCAGGTCAGCATCGACAAGGCCGTCGTCGAGGTCGGGCTCCAGCGTCTGACGCTCGTCGCCGACATGATGTCGGCGGGTCTCGTTTATCCGCTCTCCGATCCGCTCTCGGTCGCGCAGCTGGAGTGGAGCACGCAGAGCAAGATCGGCGCAGCGCAGCGCACGATGAGTCCGCAGGCGCGCGGAGAGAACAAGAGCCCGCTCATCACTCCGTTCCGCCTGCCGATCTACCTTACGACTGACACGTTCAACATTGACATTCGTACGCTGAAGACGAGTCAGCGCACCGGTATGCCGCTCGATACTGCGATCGTGAAGCAGTGCGTCAGGGCGGTGAACGAGGCGGTCGAGGACGCGATGATCAACGGCGCGACGACGCTTGACGGTCAGCTCCTCCAGGATGCCGGCTACACGGCGCCTGGATTGCTGAACCATCCAAACGTCAACCTGAAGACGTTGACAGCGACCGCCTGGACGCCAGCGACGGCTCCGGTCGGTGCGACGGTCTTCGCCGAAGTAATGTCGATGATCTCGATCCTGCAGACGGACAAGAAGTTCGGTCCATACCGCATGTACGTCGGGACGCAGATCGGCAACACGATGGACCAGGACTACAGCACCTCGACCAACACGGTTACGACGATCCGTCAACGGCTCCTGCAGATCGATTCGCTGCAGGCCATCCGTACAGCAGACCTTGTTCCGAACGGCAACGCCGCGTCGCCGTCCATCGGCAACAAGGTCATCCTCATGCAGATGACGTCGGACGTCGCCGACGTGGTCATGGGGCAGGCGCCGACGGTCATCCCCTGGACGTCGCTCGACGGGATGATGATCCACAACCTCGTGATGGCGATCATGATCCCGAGGGTTCGCTCGGATGCCGATGGGAACTCGGGCATCTGCGTTGGAACCACTGCGTAAACTTGAATGAGGAGGCCGTCCTAACGCGGGCGGCTTTCCTTCGAAAGGAGCATGAGTAATGTCATTCAAGCAGGGAGAAAGGATCCGGACGCACGATGGTAAGGTCCATCGCGTCGGGAAGGACGGGAAGCTGCCGAAGATGGGCCGGAGGCGCAGTGCCGATGGCATTTCCATCCGGGGCTTCGTGCGCGGCGCGCTCGTGGACTGCATCTCGGGCGAAGAGCAAGTCGGAGACTGGCACGAGAACGTCATCACGACCTACGGGCACGGCGCCGTGATTCGGGCATTCGTCGGGCTGCAGTCGTCGCAGGGCTCGACGGCGTCGTCGGCGGCGACGGTGCTGACGGACCTCGGACTGGCGCGCTTCTGGGCCGTCGGCCACATGACCGAGGCGCAGTCATCGAACTTCTCGACGAAGTCGGCGATCGATTCGTCCGAGCAGGGCACGGCGTCGACGTCCGGGTCGACGGCTGGTGGTGCGCGGGCAACGGTGAGCGCCGGCATCCAATCGCTGGCGGCAACCTGGACGCTCTCGCAGAGCTTCCAGTACGTGTCGACGGCGATCAGCAACGCGGTGACCATCAACGCCATCGCGCAGTACCACAATGCGACGGTCGGCTCCGGCACGGCGCTGTCCATCGCGACGTTCGCGTCGTCGACGAAGGGTACGACGCAGGCGCTCAACATCACGTACAACTGGGTCTTCAGCACGTAGCGGGGTTGCCGGTCGTGGGGACCGGCAACATACAGCAGCAGGAGCAGTCGTGGCGAAGAAAGACAAAGAAGCAGGACCAATCACGGTCGACATCAGCGTCATGAACGACGGCACGGTCTCACTCGTATTCCCTCGGCTCGTCCAGCAGTTCAATGCCAGCGCCGACGAGATGGCGCAGCTCGGAATGAACTTGATCAAGGCGTCGCAGGTCGCGCTCATGAACCACGCGCAGATGGCGAACGCTCCCTCTGCGTCGGCGAGGAAGATGTGACAGCCGCCCAGGTCAAGAAGGTCGTCGCGCGGAAGAAAGGCATCCTGCTCGATGTCTCCCTCGGTGGAGAGCCGCAACCGCGCAGCGTGGCGTTGCGAATCGGTGGAGACATCCCGCACGTACCGACCAAGGTGCCGTTCCCGCTGCCAGACGCGTGCGTCCACACGGCCGTCGTGACGCATGTGCTCGAGTACCTCGAACCGGCGTCCTTCTTCAAGTGGTGGGACGAGCTGTGGCGTGTCATGCAGTCGAGCGGCATCGTCTACGTCAGCGGGCCGTACGGCGGCGACGAGTCGTGCGGCTGGCTCTCGGACCCGATGCATCGGACGCGCGTCATCGAGCAGAGCTTCGCGTGGCTCGACCCGCGTACGCCGTTCTACGAGGTGCACGACAACCTTGGACGTCCGAGGCCGAAGCCGTGGCACCCGCTCGCGCTGTCGCGCGTGCCCGGAGCGCATGGTACGTTGAGCTATAACGTGACGCTGCAGAAGCCGAAGGATGGGAAACGATGAGTATTCCCATTACATGTTGCGATATTTGCGGCTTTGAGTATGTAGGAGCGTGCGACTGTCCGCGATGCGCCGGCCAAGCGATTGAGGAAGAAACTAAAACAGTTAGTAGTTATCAGCCGCTCACCGTCGTCGACGACGAGACTGCGTGCCCGACCGAGGTGCTCATCGAGCGCGTCAAGAAGTCGCGCGAGGAGAACGGCGACCTCCTCCAGCGTTACCACGACCTGTGGTACTCGTCTGGTCATACGTGGCACTACACGCACTTTCTCGGCGTCGGCATGATGAAGTGCCCGAACGACATCTGGATGTACCAGGACCTCATGTCGCGCCTGCGACCGCAAGTCGTCGTCGAGACTGGTACCTACCAGGGTGGATCGGCCCTGTGGTTCGCGTTCCTGATGGACATGCTGCGCATCAATGGCGGCAGGGTGCTGACGGTCGACATCAAGGACTATCGGAAGACGTGGTTCGTGCAGCATCCGAGGATCACGTACTTCAACGGGAACAGCGCGGATCCAGAAATGGCCGAGGCTGTCGAGAGCCAACTGCCCGAGCAGGGTGGTCGCCTCGTAGTGCTCGATTCCGACCATTCTGAGAGGCACGTTCGCGACGAATTGGAACTGTACGCACCGATGCTTCGCGTCGGCGACTGGCTCGTGGTCGAGGACACGAACATCGGATGGGGCGTCGAGCACAAGGTCACGCTGCCTGATTCGATTACAGGCGGTTACAGGTGTTCGTGCGGACAAATATTCTTGAGTAACGCGGTCAGCATCGATCAGGTTAAGTGTCCCAAAGACGATAACACTGGTGACCGAGGCGCCCGAGGCGGCGTGCAGGACTACATGGACGAGCATCCTGGCGAGTTCGTGCAAGACCTGCTCAGCGAGCGCTACTTGTTGACGATGAATCCTGGAGGATGGATGCAGCGCGTGAAGGAGTGCGAGCATGTCTAAGAAGAACGGCAAGCCAGCGATGCTCGCCCTCAACCCGGTGCATCCAAAGCCCGGCAGCGACACCGTCCAGGTTCTCATGGGCACGCCGACCCTCGGCATCATTCGCGTCGAGTGGTACAACGCGATGGTCGGCATGGTGACACCACCGAACTGGGCGCTGGTCCGCAGCGTCCCGATGGGCTACACGGTGCCTGACGCGCAGAACATGATCGTCGATTCGATGCTGCGCGGGCCGTTCCGCGCGTTGCTATTGATCGAAGACGACACGTGTCCGCCGCCCGAGACCATTCTGACGTTCGACCGCTGGTTCTGGAAGATGGAGCGCAAGAAGGCGCCGCCGGTCGTCAGCGGCCTCTACCACATTAAGGGCAGCGGCGAGGTGCGGCGAGGGAAGAAGGGCGGCATCGAGCTGATGGGGCCGGAGCCGCTCGCCTATCGCGGCAGCGGGACGCGCGCCTATCGAGACTGGAAGTATGGCGACGTGATCTGGGTGAGCGGCGTGCCGACCGGCGCGCTGATGATCCACCGGTCGGTGCTTGAGGCGTGGGCGAAGGAGCCGGACGTCGAGACGTATACCGTACCCGGCTACCCGTATCCGATCAAGCGCATCTTTATCGCGCCCGCCCGCGTGTGGGTCGACTCATTCGGCGGTAAGCACATCGCCAGCGGCACGAGTGACCTCTACTGGAGCGACCAGACGATCAAGCGCAACATCCTGACGAAGGCGGGCTTTGGCAAGTGGGCGAAGAAGGATTTCCCCTACATCATCGACACGAGCCTCGTGTTCAAGCACGTGGACCGCTCGACGGGGGTGATGTATTGAGTAACTTAGCCTCTCGCGTCGGGAGCTTCGGACGAACCAAGATCGTCGGGGCAATCTTTGCCGACGACTTTAATGGTTCTTCTGTCGATGCGACAAGGTGGCAAGGGCCGTACGATCGTCGAGGCGACGTCAATAACAACGAACTGCAGGCGATGGTTCCGGCTAATGTCGTGATTGGCAGTTCGCTCCTGACGATCACGGCCAAGCACGAGACCGTGACGGCTGCTGATCGCGACGAAGCTGCGCCGCACAATTCGAATGTTGGAACGGCCGCAGGCACCTCTGGCTCATATGACTACACCAGTGGACAGGTGATGACCGTAAAATCATTCCTGTACGGCACCATTACCTGCCGCTTCAAGCCGCCGGCGGGCAGCGGCGCGTGGCCTTTGTTCTGGTTGCTCGGTAGCAATTGGGACAAACAGCTCTATACGGCGAACCAGATTGGTGCCAACTGGCCGGTGGGTGCATGGTGCGAGGCGGACATCGCAGAGTTCGGCAATTTCGCGCGCACGATCGTGAACTGTGAATCGCACTTCACGACGGGCAATCGCGGGCCTGGAATGGAGACGCTGCCGTACGACGCGTCGTCGCGGTTCATGGTCTACCGACTGGAATGGTCGCCTGGCTCGATGGTTTGGTCGGTTGATCCAGAGGACGGCTCAGGATTCCAGGTGCTGGGGTCTGTCAGCGGAGACGCGGTGCCGCCCTTCGCACAATACATTGTGCTCTCGATGGCCGTAGGTGGATTTGGGGGCACACCGAACCCTGCGGACTATCCATTAGTCGCGCAATACGACTATGTGCGGGTGACCCAGTAATGGCGATTGGCATCACGAACATCACCACGGCGACGATCATCTCCGGTGGCAGTACGACGCTCGCTTTTTCTGGCTCTGTGACTGCCGGATCCACCCTCGTCGCAGGGGGCTTCAATTTCAACAACTCCACGACGGGGTCGCCAGCCATCTCCGACAGCATCAACGGGACCTGGACCGTCAAGAAATACGCTAACGGCTTCGTTAGTACCTTCAATCAGAACACGGAACTGTGGTTAGCGACGTTCGAAAACACGGCCGGCGGGACCCCGACCGTCACCTGGAACCCGAATGGCACTTCGGCGGACATGGGCGGGTGGTTCATCTGCGAAGTCACTGGCGCCGCGACGCCGACCAGCGTGGATGTGACGCCCGCCATGAATGCGACGACGGGCCTCACGCCTTCGATTACCTCGGGCACGCTGGCCCAAGCCGCAGAAGTGTTGTTTGCGGTGATGACTGGCGATACGACCAACGGGACGGTGACGATTGTGGGCGATGCGGCGGGGGGCTATACCGATCTGGTCAACCAGGGCGACAACTCGAGTTCACAGATGGGCGCGTGCCAATACAAGATCGTCGCCTCGACATCAAGTGACACCGCTGACTGGACGATCACGGACGTCGGGGGTATAGGGCAAGGCAAGGGCTCGATTCTGATCAGTATCAAAGAAGCAGCTGGCGGCGCGGCCGGTGATCTTTCAACTTTGATTGGAGAACCAGTCACCGGCTCGAGTCAAATTGAGGGAGGATTGCGCTGATGGAAGAAGGGCAACTCGGCATCGGCGAAGAGTTGCGGGTCGAGCTGGTCGATTGTACGATCGTACAGGTACCACGAGGGTTGCTTGAAGAAGCGTTGAGAAATCTTCAAGGTGACAACGGTACGAATGACAATAGTGTAGCACGTGTGGCCGAACGCATCAAAGAAGTACTGAATGGCTGACCTCTCCATCAACGTCCAGCAGGACTCGTTCCGCGTCATGGACTTCGTCCTCGGCGCGGCGCTGGGCGTCGCTCTGTCTGCTGGCGCGATGGAGATCGCGAAGATTAGCGACAGTGTCCAGGCCGCGCTCGATCCTCCGCCCATCTTGTCGGTGCAAGTCGCCGATGAGGGCTGCAGACCGCTAGACCAAACCTACGGCGTCACTCGTTCCGTGCAATCGCAGAACGCGCGTTCTGCTGGGTTGCGCGAGGGCAACGTCAAGATTTCTGAGCAGCTGACGGTCCAGCGCACCCTTGATACTGGTCTCATCCAGGAGGTAATGCGCCTCGATGACTTCGGGCAAGTCGACCTGCGTGGTCTCGGAGCGTGGATTAAGATCACCGATACCGTCACGGCGGCGCTGGAATCGGGTGGAGATCTTTCAGTCGGGCCACTTACTGACTCACTGAAGATTGCGGACACTGTTGCTTCGATTCTTAATCCACTTCAGGCTAATCTATCTGAATCGCTAAAGATCGCCGACACTATTACTGTACTCAATACCGATCTTTTTACTACTCTGCTAGAAACGGTCACACTCGTTGATGCTGACCAAGATAACCAGGTCGAACTCGTAACGGATGAAACGATCCGGATTTCGGACGTCGTTCTTGGATCAACGCTTAACCCAGAGCAAACGAACCAATCGGAGTCATTAAAAGTTCAGGACACGGTCACGGCGGCAATGGGCAACGCCGGAGACCTGTCGATAACGGCAGGGTCCGAGAGTCTCAAGGTTTCTGACTCCGTAGTCACGCTCCTGAACCCGGAGCAGGCGTCGACGACGGAATCGCTCAAGATCGCAGACACCGTCACTGTTCTATTGAACCCAGAGCAGTCGAGTGGGTTTGATGAGTCGCTGAAGATCGTCGACGTTGTCCTTGGCCCGACGATCAATCCGGAGCAGGCCAACTCATCTGAGTCGCTGAAGGTCCAGGACACTCCGACGACGACACTTGATCCGGAGCAGATTTCGACGTCAGAATCGCTGAAGGTCCAGGACGTTGCCACGATTGTTCTCAATCCGCTGATCGCGACGACTCCAGCGACGGAGTCGATCAAGATCCAGGACACGGTCACGGCGGCGCTCTGGCTCGCGGCGTCAGGGTTCGACGAACTGCTGCACGTCCAGGATTTCCCGACGACCGACCTGTCGATCCTCGTTTCCGAACTCTTGTACGTCCAGGATCAGGTCACGGCCTCGGCCGGCACCGGAGTCTTGGTCGTCGAGAACCTGAAGGTTGCGGACAGCGTCAGCACGCTGTTGGACCCGGAGCAGGCAAGCGGCTTCGACGAGAGTTTGAAGATCGCGGACATCGTCACGGCGCAAATTACGCCGCTGCTCGCCGCGGGATTCGATGAATTGCTGCACGTCCATGACGCTGTTACGGGTCTGACGCTCAACCCGCTGCAGACTTCTGGGTTTAACGAATCGCTAAAGGTTCAGGACCAAATTCAGGTCGGCGCTAGCATCCAGGCCAGCACGAACGAATCGTGCAAGGTCTCCGACCAGGTGCTCGCGTCGCTGGACACGCTGCTCGCATCCATAACAGAGTCGTGCAAGGTCGCGGACTCGGCTTCGACACTTGTTACACCGCTGTTGGCGTCTGGATTCGACGAGCAGGCGAAGGTTTCCGACGCCGTCGTGCCTTCCATCACACCACTGCTCGCGCAGGTCTCAGAGCTGCTGCACGTCGAGGACAAGCAGCCGAATTTCGCGGGTCCAACCATCATCGACGTGGAAGGTTCGTACGTCACGAAGGTCGACGTTGGAGGTTCTTACCTACCGCACGTCGACGTGCAAGGACAGGTGGAGTGATGGCAGTGATGACGTCCATCGGAGGGAACGGGGCGCTCTTCGTCGGCGAGGACAAAGTGTTCCGCCTCAAGAACGTCGTGGACGAGAACAACGTCTTGGTCGACATGACCGGATGGTCGGTGCTGTTCGACGTGCGCGCGAAGACGACGTCGTCGGACCCGGCCCTCATCTCGATTAACGCGACGCCGGTCGGCGTCTACAATGTCAATCCTGTCTTGAACACGCAGATGTGGGTGGCTCCCGTCTCGGACGACTTGCTGAACTTGTTCAAGGCGAAGACGTACCAATACTCTTGGAAGCGCATGGACGCTGGCGTCGAGACCGTGCTGGCCTACGGTCCAATGGCGCCAGAGAAAGCGACGGCTCCCTAATGCCAACGATCATCTCGACTCCCGGCGCATCGAACGCGAACAGCTACCTGACGGTCGTCGAGGCTGACGCCTACTACGACACGCGCGTGCCGGGCGTCGTGTTCGACGCGTGGGACGGCGCCGACAGCAAGGAGGCGCTGCTGATCAACGCGACGCGCATGCTCGACAAGCTCCTCTTGCCCGACGTCAAGGAGTTGTTCTATCAGAACGGCGTCGCCTACTACCGCGTGCATCCAGCGTGGACCGGGCTGCCGGCGACGACGGTGCAGCGACTGTGCTGGCCGCGCTCTAGCATGTTCGATCAGAACGGCAATGCGATCGGCACGAACGTCATCCCCGAGGATTTGAAGTTTGCGACGGCGGAGTTCGCCGGGCAACTTGGAGTCGCGGATCGTCAGTTAGACAACGACGTCGTTCTGCAGGGATTGAAGTCGGTGAAGGCTGGCAGCGTCGCGCTGTCGTTCGATACGGCTGGACTTTCCGTCTCGTATGTCATCCCGGCGGCGGTCTACAACCTGCTCGTGCCCAGCTGGTACACGAACGAGACGTACGAACCAGCGCAGGTCTCGATCTTCGGCGTTATCACGCAGGACAGCCTATGAGCCTCTTGGACGTCCTACGCGGCGGCGTCGCCATCGCGAACAAGGTCACGCGACCGTTGCAGGCAACCGTCATGTACCAGCGCAAGACGACGGCCGACGGCTACGGCCCGACGCTCGCGGCGGCCGTGCCCCTGCATGCGAGCGTCGACTACAAGAAGGTGCAGGTCAGAACGCAGGACGGCACGCTATCGACGACGCGGTCCATCGTGACGCTGCTGGACATCGCCGAGGTCGTCGCGGCGACCGCCGGGTTGGGCATTGGCACTGAAGATCGGTTCACGATGCCGGACGGCAGCAGCGGGCCGATCCTTGACCTTGGGGGATTCATCGACGCCGGGACGGGGCACCCGATCGCGACCGAGGTGATGCTCGGATGACTATCTGGTCTGTTAAAGTCACCTGGCATGATTGCAATCAGGGGTTTGGTTTTTATCGACGTGCTCGTCAATGGGTAGTGTGGAATCTTATCGTGAGTTGGAACTAAGACGCAATGATCACCATCTGCTTCACGTACTTCCGAAGCCTGACACTCGCCAACCTGGCGGCGTCGCTCTACTCCGTGCGCCGGCAAGACCTGTCGCAGGTGAGGGAGATCGTGCTCGTCGACAACAACACCGACGACCAGATCGAGGCCGTGCAGGACGTCGTCGATCGTCTGGAGTTCCCTGTTCCGGTGCTCGTGCAGTCGGTGAAGCACGGCGACCCGACGCGGACGCACTCCTGGTCGACGAACCTCGCGATCAGACAGGCGACGGCGTCGTGGATCTTCATGACGCGCGCCGACTACCTGCTGGACTTCGACGTTGTGAAACGGTTCACCGAGGCAGTCGCTCAAGGGGACTCGTTCGTCACCAGTAACGGCTGCCACCTCGGGGAAGGGATCGCCGAGTGCGAGCGCAGCGACTGGCGCCAGCATGGCCCTCGGTTCAGTGGCATCACGTTCGACTACACCTCGATCGACTCCGGCGTCTGGATGGCGAAGAAGGAAGTTATCGACGCCGTTGGCGGCCTCAACGAGGGACTGACGTTGTGGGGCCACGCGCAGACCGAGTTTCAGCACCGCCTGCACGCGAGCGGCGTCCGGTTCGTCCGCATTCCCGAGGTGTTGTTCTGGCACCCGGCACACGGCGGTGAGAAGGACCTCGAACTGGCCAACATGCAACTGGCGTTGGCCGGGATCGACCTGCGCGAGTGCTGGGCGCGATACCATGGAACGAGTCCATACGCATGACTGAGATTCCGAAACGGACCGAGGATTTTGGTCATGGTCCAGAATTTGCGGGACAACCGTGCTGGATGCAACTGGTCGACAGTGACGGAAACAAGTTGAAGCCACTCATCCGCTGCAATTGCGGCTGGTATTGCGGCATTGGTCTGCATCACGTTCACGCTGATGGGACGGTAACTGCGTCGTTCTTTCACACGGCGGAAAGCGACCCAGGACGCGGATGCAACTGGCATGTATGGTTGAAACTTCTTGATTACGACGGCGGTGAGTTCTTGCCGAGGAACGCATGAGACCCTACACCCGCTCCCTGCACGACGCCGACTACCTGTTCCTGCAGCGATATGTCGACCCGATCGCAACGTTCCAACGCGGCATGACGACCAATGGCGTGCCGCACCGCGAGTGGCATCCGCACCGGTTCTGGGAGTACGCGTCGGTCATGCAGCAGCTGACCGAGCTCAACGTACCGAACGACGCCGAGATCATTGACGTCGGCGCTGGCGCGTCGTTCTTCGACCCGTATCTCGCGACGCTCTACCCGAGGCTCTGCTGCACGGACACCGAGAAGTACGGCGACTACTCGTGGATGGTCGCGGCACAGCGAACGTTCTACAACGTCGCGCTGCCGCTTTTCGATTCGTCAGTCGAGGACATGCCGGCGGAGTGGTCGGACAAATTCGACGTGACGCTCTGCATCTCGACCGTCGAGCACGTCGACGATCACGACAAGGGGTTCGCCGAACTCGTGCGGATCACGAAACCGGGCGGACTGATCATGATCACCTCGGACTATTTCCGCGACCTTGTGCAGTTCGAGCAGAGCATCTCTCGACATTTGCAAGTGACACCGTATAGGGAAGTCTTTGTGCTCGATCTACCAAATCGTTTCGAGGTTGATTTCGTCGGCGAGACCGACCTCGGATACGCGGGCGACTTCGTCCACAATTACTCGTTTTGCAACATCTGTTTTCGAAAACGGGGAGCTTAGTTTCGGAAGGACGAAGGTTTGACTGAATAAGGGCTAATCCGAGCGACGAGGATTAGCCGAGATCAATGATACTAAGGGCCAGCAAGGAAAAGTTACACCGGACCCTTTGAAATCGTTCTCCGGTGATCCTAATCGTTTAACCAGCATCCACTCGGCGAACACGCCGTGACAACGGAAAAGGTTGAGAAAAGATGAACAAGATCCTGACAATGGCGGCATCGAAGTACCAGATGAGCGGCGAGGGCTGCTGCGACACGGTCAGCACGTCCGGGTTGCCGCTCCGCAAGATTCGTCCGCGCAAGATTCACTGCATCCTACCGTCGTCGCCATGGCTCGCCGACAGCAAGACCAACGTGCCGCTCGGCGTGCTCTACATCGCCGGACTGCTGAGGGAGCAGGGCCATGAGATCGTCGTCACCTCCATGCTGGACAAACGCTACGAGGGCAATATTCATCTACCCGAGCACGTCATGGATAGCGACGTCCACATGTTCGGTTTCTGTACCCCGCAGTTCGGAGAAGCACTCGAACTCGCCGCGTACATCAAGGATCGAAATCCCGAGGCATTGCTTGTCGCCGGTGGACCTCATCCGTCGTACGAGCCCAAGGAAGTCAAGGAAGCTGGACGCCAGGATGCGTACCACTACAAGGGCACGCTCAAGCAGCGTCGGGATTATCGCGCAGTCGATGGGCGCCAACTGTTCGATACGGTCATCGTCATGGAGGGCGAGGTTGCCACGCTCCAGATGCTGAGCGACTGGGACGC
>JAZKBK010000012.1 GCA_040388625.1 Gemmatimonadota bacterium
AACAGTGCGGGGCTGCTATGCAACTACGATTACAACACGGGGAAGAACGCGCGCGCTGGCGGTAGTGGCGGGTTTCTCGTCGATCAATCGACGGGCGGGACCGCGGGCGATTTCGTTATCTACACGGCGCCAACGCAGGCGGCCCCCAACACCGTTACACTAACAGAGCGGTTCAGGGCGAAGCGCGCGGGAGGGTTCCAGGTCAACGGCGGCCCCGCCACCTACTCGGGGGCAGGAACGCCCAATGGGACACAGACCGGATCGCCTGGTGACCTCTATCTGAACACCTCCGGGGGTGCGAACACGACTCTCTATGTGAAGGAATCTGGTGCTTCCACGAACACCGGATGGGTGGCAAAATAACGAGGCTCTCTAAAACAAATCATGCAAAACATAAGCTCCTTAGGCAACGCCTCGCTTGCTCCCCGTCGCAATCCCGCGACGCTCGATCCTACACTCTATCTCCTCTCTAACTCGGGCGTCGTTCCTGGTACGGGCGTCGCGCAGTGGAACGATATAGGAAGGCGCGCTAATAACGCGGCCGAAGGGACGGGGTCCAATCAGCCCCTACTCACCGCGAACGTGTTCGGAGCTCTCCCGGGGGTCACGTACGACGGCACGACGAAGCGTCTAACGATCCCGCACTCGGCCACGTTTAACACGGGGACGGGAGGCTTTCTCGTCTCTTGCCTCTACAAGACCCCCGCGGCATGGTGGGTAACGCAGATATATCGCGCACTCTTCGACAAGAGTGCGGGAACCGCGTGGGCTTCTGCGTCTGATGCGCTCGGCATCGGCTTGGCCGTAGGTAACGACTCCCGGGTTGTCGCGGTGAGTGCGGGTCTCAATACGCTGCGTGTCCAAACTGCCGCGGTTCTCGCCAATTCTACGAAGTACGTTCTTTCGTACGCATACGACGGAATAGGGACGCACACGGTTAGAATCAACGGCAAAGTCGCGGCGACAGTCTCGGCCGCGACAGCAACGAACAACAATACAAATGCCCTAGGTATAGGCTTTAACCCAACGCTAACCACACGATTTCTACAAGGGGACCTCGGCGCGGTCGTGTTCCTGGGGCGCGCGTTGGGGGCACCTCAGATCCAGGCAATAGACCGTTACCTGATGTTGCAAGGGGGCGTGTTAGGTTTTTAGCGCCGCGTACGTTAGCGCCATCAATACCCCACCGAAACCCGCCACGAACGCGAGACGCACGTATCCGTAGCGAAGCCGCTCTGTTTTCAGACAGCACGCGGCCCACGGCAGAAGCGTAGGGACTACGATCGAATGGTAACGCTCGTGTATGATCCCCGAGAACCCAAGAACCAAAATGGCGATCAGGGTCGCGGCCCTAAGCACGTGCACTTCGCGCGGGGTTTCGTCTCCGCTTGCGGCGTTACCTTGTAACATCACCATCAAAAGAGCCCCCGCCGCGAGAACCCCGCCCGCCCAGAGAAGCCAGCTCGTTCCCGTTATTGACACCAGGGGCAACGCGAACGGGTTAATGTATGAAGGGGCGATCACGTTTACGACACCTCGGGGAAGTACGGCCAAAGCGTCGATCATGCGGTTTTCAGAGCCGAGCCCTAGCAATATGGAGCCCTGTGAAGTGTTGTCCGCGAACACCGTATCGTGCACAAGACGATCGTGTCCCGCGCGGCCCAGAGGGCTAAGCTCGTCGTCGGCCGAGGACGAGACATACAACGCGAGAAGAGAGAAGGCGACGCCAAGCGGGGCGATCCTGAATCTCCGGAGGCGGGGGAACGACGACAGCGCGGCCGCGGCCAGAATAGGCAATTGCGCGGAGCGCACCCATATCGCCAAAACAGCACTCCCCACGAAAACCCCCCAGCGCTTACGGATTACCGACCACACCCCCAAGATCAAGAGCAGCGCCGCAAGCGGTTCTTTCGTAGTCGACCCGCACCAGTAGATGGTATCGGGCCCCAGAATCCAGACGCAAAAAAGGGGAACGGTCGAGGCCACACGATCCTTGACGCAATCGCAAAGCATGAGCCCCGCAACTACGCAAAGCGCCCAATTGACGGCGCACCCTATGTAGGGCGAGTCTCCTAGAAGTCGATACATCGTCGAAAGAAACAATACGTAACCGGGCTGCTCGAAGGGTAGATTCTCGGCGAACCTCCCAAGATCGTTTAACGGCACCTCGGCCAGACGCGCGGCAAAATGGTGGTACCTAAAAGCGTCGAACGTGTTCGCGAGCACCCTCAACAGGGGTACGAAAGCGTTGTCCGCGAACCCCAGCGACAGGGCCAACGAGACGCAAGCGGCGAGAACCTTTACCATGTCGCACTTTGCGCCCACGGGCTTTTCGTTGTCAATCCCCCCGTGCACCCCCCGCGACCCGCGACTATAATAGTCCGTGGACGAGAAAAAGGCCGAATACGTAAAAGCCTACGTCGAGGGCCGGCCCTTGCCCCCTAGCGACCCGCCCCCCGCGCGGGCCCCCCTGCGGTCCGTAGACCTCTCGACGGGGCATCCCTGGTACCGAAGAGCTTGGACGTGGCTAAGCGACGCCCATACCTTCCTGGGGAAGTTCGCGGCGATTTGCGCTGTTACAGTGGGAGCGCACGCGTACGTTAAAGGACTGGTCACGACGGAAAACCTCAAGCACGAGGTGAAGGCAGCGCTAGACGAGGCGATCGAAGAGCGCCGGGTAACGAAAGCGCAGACCGAGACGCGCCTCCACGACCTCGAGGCGCGCGCGGAATACTACGCGAAACAGTCCGATATGACTGCGCTAATCACGCGGCAGACCGCCGTAGAGCAAACCAGCCAACGCACTAGCTCCCTAGTCGACGGGTTCATCATGAGGTCCCATGCAAGATAAGAACTCCCGCCGCGCGAAGGTTGACGACCATGCAAGATAAAGAACTGATCGAACGGTTCGACGATCTCAAAGCCTTGACGTCGATGGCGATCAGCCGGGCGGAGATCGCCGCAACGAAGGCCGAAGCTACGGGGGTCGCGCTACTCGACATGCGACGTCTCACCCCCGACGAGAACGGGCTCCCGGGGTTCCTCCCCCACATTGCGAGTCAGCTTGTCCTACTGCGCCGAGAGATCCATCCCGTCTCTGTCGTCCGTACCTATGTGCTCCATGCCGCCATATCGGGGGCCGTGGCCCTCGTCGTCGCGCTGCTCGCCGGTTCGTGTCACTAAAATACTCGCGACGCCACGACTAAAATAGTAGACTAGGGGATGGCCGACTCCCCTTTCGTTCGCGCGATCCTCTCGCTCCTCGGGTCCCGCAAGTTCGTCGCGATGTGCGCAGCGCAGCTCGCTATCGCTATCCC
>JAZKBK010000013.1 GCA_040388625.1 Gemmatimonadota bacterium
CAGACACGCAATGAAGTCCACCGAATGGGTTTTTTTGACAAAGGAGCGCAAGTGAGCGGTCAGAAGGGACGAAGCGGCGGAAACGGGCGCAAGAGTCGCGAAGTTCACCGGCTAGGAGGCACGCTCGGTAAGGGCGGGCGGCATCAGGAGCGGCCTCTGAGCCCGACGGCACTCTCGCGGCTGGCCGACGCGCAGACGGCCTACGACGAGACGAAGTACACGCGGACACGGCTCAGCGCGCGTCTAGCGGAGCTCGTGGCGGCTGGTACGAAGGCCGACCTCGCTCCACTCCTGCGGGAGATTCGGCATCAGGCGCTGTTGCTGTTGTCGCTGAGCGGCGCGATCGCGCGCCTGGAGCTCGAGGTACGAGACGCGGCGGTGAGTACGGCGCCGAGTCCGTTCGATGAATTTTTCACCGTGGCGAAATCGAAATGGCCCGCCACACCGACCGGGCCGGGGAACGGAAAGCTGACATGAGCATGTCGATCGCGGCGGCGCGGGGTCGATTGCAGGCGCTCGGCGTGACGCCGGCTGTGTTGGCGCCACCGTCGCAACGGCATCTCGACCGTGTGAAGGAACTCCAGGCGACGTTCGAGAAGGAAATCACCGACATCCGCGGCAAAGCTGACAAACGGATCAGCGAGTCAGAGCAGCATAGGCGGGAGCTGGTCGCGGAAAATCGGCTACACAAGAAGCTCCTCCGCGAGCGGTTGATCGAAGAACGGCGGCAAGCCGATCGCGTGGAACTCTGCCAGCGGCGCGGGTTCCGCAAATTTCTGGCGGACATCGGCGGGACACTCGGGCCGACCGAGCAGCGTCAATGGCTCGATGAAATCTCCGGCGACTTTGACGATCGGGACAATCCGCTGGTGAAGAAGATCGCGAGCTTCCTGCAGCACGTCTGGATGTCCGAAGCGATCGACATTCGAGACTGCGCCGATCCTCGGCTTGCGAACGGCACGGCGAGCCGGAAGGGACGCTGGATCGAAATCGGGCCATTGCGGAACCTCCGATTGTGCCTGATTGCACTCCATGAAACCGGGCACGTGGTCCATGCGGAGCTCCTCGACTATCGAGAAGTGGTTGCCGAGGACAAGTTTCACAAGATCAGCGTGCCGGCAGAACTCGAAAGCTGGCGCTGGACTGTGGCGAAGACGCCGGTCTGGACCGAGGACATGCACGGCGACATGACGCGGTTTTTGAACTCCTATCGGCGGTATGCGACGTCGGACGAAGCGACGGCGATCGATCAGCTCTGCTCGAATCTCAATTTTCGGCGCGTCCAACTGCGGATCGC
Organism: Gemmatimonadota bacterium; assembly: GCA_040388625.1. NCBI lineage: Bacteria > Pseudomonadati > Gemmatimonadota > Gemmatimonadota bacterium. The sequence goes on from JAZKBK010000013.1 coordinate 1,298, forward strand.
CATAGGGGAATGACATGAGTAAATGGGAAACAGCGGCACTGAACGGCGAGCACGACCGCGGTCACGTAGGGGCGATGACGCTGTTCGAGGCGGATGTGCAACTGATGCGGGCCGGCGCGTATGTCTGCGCCTGCGGGTCAACGGCGACCGGCTTACACCGGGTCCAGGGGCGACTCGTGCGCTCGTGCAAGGCGTGTCGAGAGATCTCGCGGAGTAGGTCACTGGCGGCTCGGATGTCGAGTCGCTGATCGAGAAGGCCGGCCGTTCTCGATTGCGGTGGGGCCGGCGCCTGGACTGAACAGGTAGTTCACCATCGCAATCACTTTGAACTGGGAGAAAACAGATGGCAGCAGCAGTACAGCACTTTGAAGTCGTCAATCCACCCGAAGGCAGTTCGATCACCTTGAAGCACTTCATCCGGTGTGAAGGCGGCGTCGTCCCGACATGGGTCGAGGACTGCGCGAAACGCTACGACGGCAAGATCCCGCCTGACCGGCCGGTGTTTGTGGTGGACGTTCCAGCGGAAATGGCTGAACGGGCAGCGATGGTACCGGAGGTCGTTGATCTCACCCGTTTCACGAATGCAGAAACGATGGCCTATTTGCATTGGAGCGAATCTGATTACGTCACGGCGCGCGACCTCTTCGACTTTCCGAAAAATGATGCGTTTCGGGAAGACTTCGGCGTGTGGATCGGCGGCGGCGCGGGTGAACCGTGTCGGCTCAAGTCGGCCATCGATACGTGGCTCGTGAATTCGCGCGACAAGATCGCGGTGCTGTCTCGGTTGATTGCCAGCGCGAAACGCTGACCATGAATGACGGCATGTATCGCCGCATCGTCCGCGAAACACTCGGACGCGATGGCAAGCCGGACCCGTTTGAGGCGCTGGCGATTGCTCAGGAACGGGCACTCATCGCGCGAAACGTGGAAATCGCCAGCTTGCGCTGGCGTTTGGCTGGTGTGACGCGCCTGGTTCGCAGTCAGGCGCGCACGATCGCGCGGCATGAGGCGAACCTGCGGTACGCCGAGTCCATCATCTCGACTTTGCGGGGATTCACAGAATGAGGTTCCAGCCTTCGAAGCCGTGGACGAAACGACGACGGACGACTGGCGCCGGGCCGACTGCTCCCGCGGCGCCTGACACGCCAAGCACACCGAGTCCGGCAGATACGGGTACGGCGTACTACACGCTGTTATCGTGGGTGTCGGCGCGGGCCACGAACTTCGATGTCTATCTGAGCACGGTCAATCCGCCGACCACTATCGTCGCTCCGCAGATTCAATCGACCTCGTACATCCCAACGCTCCTGCCAGGCACGACGTACTACTGGAAGATCGTGGCGTTCAATGCCGGCGGCTCCGCAACCGGGCCGGTCTGGAGTTTCACGACATCAGCGGCGAGGACGACGCTATTTGAGCTGGCCGGGGACGTCGTGACCTCGCGGGTGCGGTTTCCGTCGTTGACGATCCATGACGTGCTCGGCGCGCAACCGAATACCGGATCGTGCGTGTTTGGGGACACGGCGCCGAATGCGGGAGAGGGGCTCAAGATCGGCCTCGGCACGCTCGATGATTCGGCGCTGATTTTCGGCGGAGAGATTCAGAGTCTCGATCAGACCTACGCCGGACTCCCTAACGTGAATCCGGTCTGGCCGGTGAGCCTGATCGATCACACCTTCCGGCTGAACAAGCGCCGGCCGTACGGTACCTGGGTGGAGACCTCGGCCTCCGTGATTGCGCGGGCGATTGCGGTGCGGTATGCGCCAGACTTCACGACGGTCGGTGTGCAGGACGGCCTGCCGAACGTCTCGATCATCTTCGACGGCTCTGAAGACTTCATGACGTGCATGCGCCGTCTGGCCACGGCGATCAGTGACTTCACTGTCGTCGGCAAAACCAAAGTCGATTACGCCAGAGACATCAAGCTCTTCCTGATCGATCCGGACGCGGAGCAACCCGATCCGATTAACACCACGCATCCGCCGCTCGACAAACCGTCCCCTATTGAGTTCAGCATCGATCACTCGCAGATCCGCACGCGCGTCTCCGGCAAAGGCCACAGTGAAGCGATCCCGACTGATGTCTCAATCGGAGAAACGATCCTGCCGGTGCCAGATGCGGTGATGTTCAACGTGAATGGCGGCACGGCGATCACGGGCGTCACGTCCTCTGGCGCGCAAGCGCAGGTTGTCACGTATGAGGGCGTGCAGCTCGGCGGCGGCGGCTCTTTAGTGGGTCCAGGGGCCGCGCCCAGTGTCGCGCCGTTACTCGCGGTCTCGGTCGGCGCTGGTCTTAGCTCAGGTCTGTACGGCTACGCCTACACGGATGTCACGGCGTCTGGCGAATCGCTCCCATCGCCATTGGGCACTATTACCGTCGGGACTTATCCGGCACCGACCTCTGCGCCGGCGGTCGGAACGCCGACGGCCGGGACCGGACCAGACGCGGGCGTTCACCTTTATGGAGTCTCGTACGTGACTGCGACCGGCGAAACCGTGCCGGGGCCGACTAGTTCAGTCACGACGGGCAGCGTCCCGATCGCGGCGCCGAGTAGTGCGCCGACGCTCACCGAAGTCGCCGGGACTCAATTTTGGGCCCCTGGCGATCACGTTCAGGTCGGTGTCACGTTCGTGACGGCCGCCGGAGAAACCACGGTGGGTCCGGCCGGGACCGTCGTGATCGCGCTGCCGTTTGGCAACAATCAGATCGACGTCAGCAACATTCCCCTTGGCCCAGGCGGGACCGTGTCGCGGAAGCTCTATCGGATTCAGGTCACCGGGACCACACCGACCGGGAACATCTTTGTAGTTGCGATCGGCGACAACGTCTCGACGACGCTGACGAATCTCCAGGCGGGCTCGCTCTACAGCAGCAGCGGGCAGTTTGGGCCAGTCAGTAACACGGCGGGAAACTCTGACGTGCATGTCGTCCCACTGTCGGCGATTCCCCTCGGGCCGAGCGGGACGACGGGCCGGAAGATCTACCGCACGGCGGCCGGCGGATCCCAATTGAAGCTGCTCACCACGATCTCTGACAATTCCACCACCACTTGGATCGACGGCGCGACTGACGCCAGCCTTGGTTCGAACGCGCTCGCGGTGGGCTCGGCGACAGCGAATCAGGTGGCGATCTTCTACGTCTCGACGGGTCCGTCTCCCACGACCAGCCGCAATATATACAGGACGTTGGTCAATGGCTCCCAGTTGTATTTATGGGGACCCATCGCGGACAACGTCAACACGAATGCGGGTCTCGACAACGTGCCTGATGCCGTTATCGCCGGGAATGCGATCGCGCCGACGTCTGATACATCTGGCCTGACGCAGCCGTCGGGACAAGTCAACGCGGGATCCACGACGTTGCTGACCGCCAGCGCGGGGCCGTTTCAGTTCAACGGCGGCTGGGCCATCCTGGGCGGCGGACAGACCGTGCGGTATACCGGCTACAGCGGCAACACGCTCACCGGGATTCCCGCGAGTGGTCCAGGCGCCATCACGACAACCGTGCTCTATGGCTCTCAGGTGCTCCCGTCGCCCGCGGTGGTTGGGATCAATCAGTGGAATGGCGTTCCGCTGGCGATGGCGAAAGGCTCGGCCGTGGCGATCTGGGTGCAGCGGGACGATCTCTCCGCGCAGGCGGCGCTCGGCCAGTTAGAACTCGATGAGGACGGCAACCCGACTGACGGGATCCGTGAGTACACGATCACTGACGGGCGCTTCGGGGAAGACTTACTGATTGCCACGTGTGACGCGGACTTGGCACAGTTCAGCCGTCCGATCGTGTCCTGCCAGTATTCCACGCGGGATCCGAAGACGAAAGCGGGACGGACGGTCTCGATCGATCTTGGCGGTTTCGGAGAAGCGGGCGACTACACGATTCAATCGGTGGATCTGAGTTTCGATAGTCCGTACACGCTGCCATTGCGGCGAGTCACGGCATCATCGACGGCGTTCACCTTGGCGCAATTGCTCCAGCGTGTCCTGATTGGCTGATTTGCAAGATGGCGGGTGACTGTGGCAGGGTATGCGGTACGCCGGCCCGTGCGTCAAACACGAACCGGCGCCCCGACTCGGAACATCAGCGCGTTAACGCCGATGGACCTGCCGCAGATGTTAGCACCTGCCTCAGTGCCGTTGGCCTCTCATTGGGAGGTCAGAATGCCGAAAGAGACGCTCGACCCACGGCCCGCGGCCAACGCAGTGCAAAAGCTCCTCGGGAAACTCGACGCGATCGGCCGGCGGTCGCCGAAAGACCTGCACGCGCTAGACGTGCTCGCGGATCTCGTTTTGGAACGGCTCGGGCCGGACCTCGAGCCGGCGGCGTATCACTGGAAGTGTGACGAGCCGAGCGTGACGAAGCGCGGTGCGCGATGAAGGCCGCTGCGCCGTTTCAGTTGTTGAAGTTCACGCCGAAACCGGCGGCGGTCGACCCGCCAGACCTGCAAGCCGCGATCGATACGCTGGCGTACCTGTACGAGCAGGACGGCAAGGACTTTCGCCTTTGCGTGGGATTCCTCAACCACCTGATCGAACAGCGGAAAAGTGGTGCGCGATGAAGGCCGTCACCCTCGACGCGGCAGAACACTTGAACGGGAGAACCTAGACCATGACACTTATTTCGGATGGCCACATGGCCCTGGCCGACTCCGGCTTATCACTCGCGTCGATCGGGAAGAAGATGCGCGACGAAGGCCGAACGCAAGACGAGATCGACACAACGCTAGCGTTTGTGATCAGGGTGCGAGAGTTCATTGCTGATAATCCGTCTCTGAAGATCGAGAAACCGTCGTGAGCGTTCGGAAGTTCTGCAGCCCGCGGCTGCCGGCGGACCATCCGCTGCACTGCCTGAAGTCGCCCAACTGCGAGCACCATTGGTTCTACGATTTCCGCGTCAACCGGATGCGCTACCGGAACACGACGGAGACGGCCAACAAGCAGGACGCGAAGAACATCGAGGCGCGCGAGCGATCGCGCGTCCTCGACGGCCGGCACCAGATCCGCCAGCAGCCCGACGTCACGTTCAAGACGTTCGGGAACACGTATCTGACCGACTACGCGGAGCAGCACAAGCGCAGTGTGGAGCGGGACCGGGAGATTCTCAAGGTGCTGGGGCGGGCGTTCGGGTCGCTCATCCTGCACGAGATCACGGCGCACCGGATCGAGCAGTTCAAACGCGAGCGGCTGACAGGGAAATGGCGCGGCCACAAGCACAAGGGCGCCGAGAAACCGATCCAGCCGGGGACGGTCAACCGGGAGCTCGACACGCTCCGCGGCGTGTTCTCGAAGGCGGTGGAGTGGGGCTACTTGGTCGAACATCCCATGCGGCGCGTGAAGCGCCTACGGGTCGACAACCGCCGCACGCGCATCCTGACGGCTGACGAGCAATCCCGGCTCCTGGCGGCGTGTCCTCGCAAGCTGGGGCGGATGGTCACGTTGGCGCTGATGACCGGCGCCCGCATCGGCGAGCTACTGGCGCTCCGCTGGGTCGACCTCGAGGCGGGGGAGTTGGTGTTTCTGGAAACGAAGAACGGCAGGACACGGCGGCTCCCGATCGGTCCGGGCCTCCGTGCGGTGTTCGACGCCATCCCGCACACCTCATCGGAGTGGGTGTTCACCAACACCAGGACGCACGATCGCTACACGGTCAACGGGGTGGCGCACTCGTTCAAGCGGGCCGTCCTACGGGCCGGCATCGGCAGCGGCGATGTCACGCTGCACACGCTCCGGCATACCGCTCTGAGCCAGATGATTGCCGGCGGGCTGGACGACTACACCGTCATGGAGGTGTCGGGGCACTCCTCGACGCGGATGCTGGCCCGCTACACACACCCGACGGCGGAACGGAAGGTCGCGGCGCTGGAGAGCTTCGCGCCGTCGATGGGCAGAACCTGGGCAGAACGGGAATTTGAGGGGTGGAAACGAAGTGGTGGACCGCAGGAGGATCGAACTCCTGACCTCCGCGTTGCGAACGCCACTGGTAAGAAGCGGAAAGCGCCGTGATGTCAACAGGTTGCGGTCTATTCGTTTTTGATTCTGCCCAACCCTGAAATCTGCACAATCATTGATGGTTCCGTATAGCGCCTCACACCCGATGGGCAGAACGACGGGCAGAATGGAATCTAGAGGTGCTTCGCGCGGCGAAGCCATGTTCTCATGGTTGACCGGTTCACCTTGTGCTTCGTGGCGAGGGTCTTGGCTGGATTAGGATCGCACGCCAGACGCAACTCCTGATCCTCCCGCAGGTATTGGCGCAACTTGTTGCGGTTAGGCGGCGCTGTCTTCGCCAGCGGCTGCTTCCGTGTCTCTAGTGGATCTGAGCGGTGGATCGTTTCCTTGAGGCCTTTCAAGGCACCAAGGAGACGACGAGCGGTCCCAAGCTTGACGCCTCGAAGCAATTGCGCTGTCACCCCGGCCAACGGAACCGTCTGACCCGCCTCGACGCGCGTCCGCCACGACTCCAACGCCGAACTAGACGGGCTGATCTCTAACGCGGCGATCACGACGTCGCGCCCTGCCCGCATGCCGTAGTACGTCACCGTCCACTCGTCGTCGATCCGCTCCTGCCAGGTCACGGTGATCCAATCCCGCCAGGTCACGGACAACCGGTCTCTTTTCACGGTTCGCGTCCCCTGTTGCAAAACTCTCATCGGCGACAGTTTCGGCAGTTTACAACAGCTTGGCTGTCTGTTGCAATGAGGTTCTATGAAGATCCTTCTACGACGCCGAGACGCCGCCGCCGCGCTCTCCGTGAGCGAGAGCCAACTGTTGAAATGGGAGACTGCAGGCCTGCTGCACCCGATCGACCTCGCCGAATCTGGCGGCGGTATTCGCGCTGTTCGATATGACGCTCGAGAGGTAGAAGCCCTTGGGCAGCGATTTATTGCGACAGCGCTTGAACACCGGAGCGCGCGGTGAACGGCATGAAGGGCCGCGGGAAATCACGCCGCAACATCGACTTGATCGAGGCCGCCAGGGCGATCTTGTCGGACATCCAGCCAGCGACGGTGCGCGCGGTCTGCTACCAGTTGTTCACCCGCGGCTTGATCGCCTCAATGGCGAAGAACGAGACGAACAAGGTCAGCACGCAGCTCAGGGACGCGCGCGAGGCGGGCTCGATCCCGTGGGCGTGGATCGTAGACGAGACGCGAGAGCCAGAGCGCATCAATGCCTGGGAAAATCCGGCGGCGTTTGTCGAGACGGTGAAACGATCGTACCGCCGGGACCGCTGGGCGATGCAGCCCGAATGGATCGAGGTGTGGTCCGAGAAGGGCACGATCCGCGGCACGTTGGCCCCGGTGTTGGACGACTTCGGCGTGACGTTCCGGGTGATGCACGGCTACGGCTCCTCGACCGCGCTCCACCAGGCCGCCGATGATAGCAATGGTAGTGCCAAGCGGCTGACGGTCCTCTACGTCGGCGACTGGGACCCCAGCGGCATGCACATGAGCGACGTTGACCTGCCGGCGCGCCTCGCACGGTACGGCGGCAACGTCGAGATCGTACGTGTGGCGCTCACCGCGGGCGACCTCGCCGGCCTTCCGTCATTCCCGGCTAAGCCATCCGATGTGCGGTATCGCTGGTATCGCGAGCGGTACGGTGACAAGGCCTGGGAACTCGACGCGCTGAACCCGGCGACACTCAGGGAACGCGTCGAGAACACCATCACGATGTACCTCGACATTCCGGTCTGGAACCGCGCGGGGGTAGCCGAGCGCGCCGAGCAGGAGTCGCTCACCAGCATCTTGAACACCTGGCCGGGTATTTCAAGGCCTGCCTCGGAAAGCGGTGGGGCGGTCTAGGCCGTGGCCGTTTACCTCGTGGACCTCGTGCTGAAGGCCAAGATGCCGGCCGACATGCGGCGGAGTCGGGCCGCGAAGAAGCTGCTGCTGGTGTGCTTAGCGAAGGTCTGCCAGAACGAGCACGGCTTGGAGTGTTACCCCTCGCGTTCCACGATGGCGCTGGCGGCCGAATGTAGCGAACGGACCATCGACGCCTACTTGACCGACCTCGTGCGTCGCGGGTTCATCTCAGAGACCGACAAGCCACGGCGACACCGCCCGCGGACATGGTGCCTCCACGTTGACAGCCTGTTAGACCTGCAGCCTATAGCTGCCACTCTACGGCAAGCGGAAGACTCGCAACCCATAGCTGCCACTCTAGCCACAGAAGAGCCGGTCGGCGCGGAGGTTTTAGACAGGCAGTCTGACGCGGTAGACCTGCAACTGGGAAATCTAGACTCGCAGATACGACGTTTAGACTCGCAGCCATGTGTTGCTACCGAACGTAGTGAACGTTCTTATGAACGTAGTGAACAAGTACCCGGCGCTATCGCGCCGCCTGTTAGCAGCGATAGAAACGAACCTACGCCGCAAGACTTCGCCGTGACGAAGCGCCTGGCGTTCGAGACGATCGAAGAACTCGGCCCGACGGCGGCCTATCCCGACTTGACCGAAGGCCTCAAGACGAAGGTGGCGAGGCTGCACATCAACTACAACACGACCTCTATCCACGTCTCGCTGCTGACCGCACTGTCGGCTACTAAGGGGCGGCTAGGTTCCCCTAGAGCTGTCGTTCAGAGGACAGCATGAGCAAGACCAACGAGTCTCTGGACCGGACGCGATGGCAGCAGCTTCGAGCTGAACGCGACGATCTACCTCTGTTCGATGACCGACGACTCACCAACCACATCGTCAGGAGAAACCATATGGCTAAGCCTAAGGCGACAGTGATCAGTACCGACGTGTTAGCAGGGCAGGGCTGTGGCGGCAGCCGCATCGTGAGCGTGCCGAACCCAGCACCAGGCCAAGGGCCATCGGGTGGCGACAAGGCATTGAGCACCGAGGTGCAGGTAGGTCCACTGTCGAGCAACCCGCCAACACCAGCACCGAAGGCGGGCAGCCCTAACTTGAGCACCGATACCGGCTTCAACTTGAACAGCACACTGCAGGGCTGAGTCGGTGTCAGGACGCGAGGCGTATGGCCCTTCGAAAGGTAACGCCAAGGCCGTCCAAACAGATCGGA
>JAZKBK010000014.1 GCA_040388625.1 Gemmatimonadota bacterium
GGGTCGTGGTCGGGGTCGCGGTCGGGGTCGGGGTCGTGGTCGGGGTCGCGGTCGGGGTCGGGGTCGGGGTCGTATTAAAAAGGAGCAGACATGCCAAAGAAGAACCAACCCAAGCAAGCACTCGCCGACTCCGTCGCCCAAGACTGGGCGCACCAGCACACGGTTACGATCAACAGCAAGCGCCGCGTCCTGGAGTTCGAAGCCAGCGAGGTGGAGGGCGCCATTGCCGCGCTGAGCACCGATCTGGCGAATCAGCGACGGAAGAAGGCGACCCTCGAAGCGATGATCAGAGGGTTGACGTCGGTGGTGGCGAAGAGGTAGGTCGAGGGGGTTTTCAGGCTTACGAGGACCGGCCAGGTTAAACGAACTGAGCCGGTCCCTTCTGTTACTATTCAAATCCTGCCGAATCGTTCCTGGCCAGTCCTCGTCAGTTCCTCTGTATAGTGTATAAGAAACTCAGTCTTTATACATTCACAGTGCCTTGCCATCCGGCATCCGCGCTCCGTTCCCATACCCAGCCATCACGCCGCCCGATCCGTCGCTGATCGTGCACGTGTGGATGAAGCCAACAAGGTCTCCTTCGTCCTCGCCGCACGTCCCGTCGAATTGGTCCTGCGCCGAACATTCGAAGTTCGTTATTGCGAACGGCGCGTTACGTCCATTCCTCTGCGATAGGCCCATCCTCCCGTCGTTGAACGGATTCAGCGTATCCCGGATGTGTCCCTGGTAGGTCGCTGGGTCGGTGCGCGCCATGTGTGTGTCGCCCTGGTAGTGCCCGCCAGTCAGGTACGGTTGCATCGCCGTCCACCATGAGAAGCGATCGTGGACAAACGTCGACTGGTACGCGTCGTTCCACGTCTCGCCGCCAGTCTTCCACCAAGCCATCGCGTCTCGAATCCAGTGCGTATAGATCGGCACGGACTGCGGCATACGATCAGCGACGTACGCGATGATCGAGATCGTCGCGTTGCCCGGCGCATCGTTCATGATCTGATCCATCTGCCAGCATGGGCACACTTGGTCGATCAACCATTCGCCGAGCAGCGCGTCGATGTATGGATCGAGCAGCGGCTTCCAGAACGAGGCGTCCTGGTTGAATTGGAAGCCGGGAAACTCGTTCGCGATGAACCAGACGTCGAGGAACAGGCCGACGCCCTGCGCCTTTCGTGACACGGCCTTGAAGCGTTCGAACCCAACGTAGTAGAGCGCGTGGCTCAAGCTTCGCTGCAGGTGCGTGTAGCCGTAGCCGCAGTAGAGGCGCAAGAACTCCTCGACCACCCAGTCCGGATAGTTGTCGAGAAGCGCGGCCATCACGCACTCAGGATTAGATGCATTCGAGCCAGCCACGACCGGTGCGCCCTTGACGCGCAGGCCGCAGAACTGACCCCGATAGAAGTAGAGGTCAGGTCCGCTCAGCGGCGCGGACGTCAAGACGTGGTCGTAGTTGACTGGCTGCGGAAGCGGTCCAAGTGGTGCCCTCGGGACCAGAGGAGGCGGCGTGGGTTTCGTCTTCCCTCCGAGCAGGATGAGGCTGCTGGACTTCATACGAGCCTGAACATTACCACGACCGAGTTGAATCCTGGCCCGCCGTCCGAGTCGTAGACCAGGACGTCTCCGCTCAACGTCGCCTGACACCACGGCGAGTCGGCCGTCTCCCACGAACGCAGGTCACGGACCACGCCGTCTGGCTGGACGACCATCGCCACGCCGTTGCGAAAGACGAGCGTCTTGCCAGGTGCAGCCTGCGACAATTGCGTCGTGATTCGTTGGTAGTGCGGAACGGCATCCGCGACATTGAAGATGTATCTCATGTTTGAATCCTATGGAAAGGTGACCGTGAATCCCGTCGATTGTTCTCTCGAGCAACCAGCCAGGTTGCGAGCGAAGATGCTGAACACGTAGGTCGCCGGGCCGGGCGGCATCGTGAACCAGAGGGAGCCGCTGGCGTGCAAGTTGTCTCCTGTCATGATGCTGTCAGGTACGTCGACGCCGTTCGCCTTGATCGACGCAAACACGATCGGAGAGTTTGGCGACGCCGTCCTGAAGCTAATGTAGGCGATCGTCCCGGGTCCGCCTGTTCCCGTCTTGTTCAGTTTCCCAGTCGGAAAGATTAGGACGGCCTTCGACCCGAGCGGATACGCGCATGGATCCGTGCCTGGTACGTCGAACGACACCTCAACGGAGTATGGGCCTGTAATCGTCGCGTTGTACGCCTGGAGGGCAAAGTACGTCCGCGTGCCGATTGGCAATCCAGTCACGACGACCGACGTCACGCGACCGGGCACGTCGACGACCGTCGTATAGGCGTGGCTGACGGTCCCGAACGACAGCTTATAGCCGATGACGTCGGGCTCGGGATTCTGATTCCACGAAGCCGTCGCCGTCTGCGCGCGCAGCGGCGCCGCGAGTAAGAGCAAAGGCACTATTGCCGCTGCGCGCGTCCACATGATCGTTTCTCCTTACGTCGGGGCGTTGGCCGCGTCGTCGCCCTGCAGTTGCGCGACCTGCGCGGTAACAGCGGCGATGTGAGTGTCGAGCTTCTCGCCGATGGCGGTGAGCCCGGCGACCACCTGCGGGTCGGTGGCCTGTTGCTTGAGCGCGGCGATCTCTGCCGAGAGACCCTGCAGAACCGACGTGTTGGTCTGCAGCGCTGCCGTCATCGCGTCGTCCTTCGCGACGAGCGCGACGATTTTCGCGTTCACTGAATCCAAAGCTGTCTGTTCATCTGCTGTCATTTGAAGTACCTGCGCCTCTAGGGCGCTCACGCGCGCGGTTAGTAAATCGATCTTCTGGTTCGCGCTCCCAGAGTCGATGTGGAGGTGCAAGGTCGAAACTCCGTGGTCGGTGTGAATCGTGATGTCCATGTTACTGTACGCCTCCACAAGTAAACGCGTAAACGTCGGTCGTGCTCGGCGCCGTGCCGTTCGTGACCACCGTGATCGTGGTGGTCGTCGTGACCACGGTCAGCGGCAGCTTCCCGACGACCATGCCGGCCTTCGCCATCGACGCCGTGCAGGCTGGCGCCGCAGCCCAGGTCCCGTTGAACGTAACGACGAATCCAGAAGCCGGAGAGCCAGACGAGCCCATCGTGACAAGCATGAACGTGTCGCTGCCGACGACGCTCGGCGAGGTGCCACAGTTGCTCGTGCACGTTGGCGCCGTCGTCTGCGCCACGGCGAGCTGGGACGCGCCGGTCCCCGTTCCCTGCAAGAGAATCTTCGCCGTCCCGGCGACGAGGCCGCCCGCAGCCGGCATCCGCCAGCGTTCGGCGATCGTGCCGCCGTTGGTCGTGTAGAATCGCCAGTCCGCCGTGATGTTCGTTCCAGAGGTCGCCGACAAGACATTATAGATGCCGCCGCCACGCTTCTCGCCTCCGGCCGTCCCTGTCGTGCCGAACTCCAGTCCGCCGAGGAAGGTCGTTGAGGCTGTCGCCGTCGAGGAGGCCGTGTAGTTGCCGCCTGTCGATCCGCCGACGATCGAGACGTTCAGTCCACCGGAACCGAGGCCAGCCGTGCCGCCGCTTCCAATCCGCCACTGGCCAGCATTATCAACGTCGAGCACCTGTGTCCCGCTGCCATTAGCCAGGATGACGTTGTTCGAGAGGGTGGTCGTTAACCCAGTGATGTTCGCGCCGATGATCGTGTTCGCAGTCCCTGTCGTGACGCCATTCCCGGCATTGTAGCCAATGACCACGTTATCGTCGCCGGTCGTCGAGGTGAACGCCGCCGAGTTCCCAACGTAGGTGTTCCTATCACCACCGGTACTGACGAACCCCGACTTGTACCCGAGGTACGTATCAGCTTGCCCGGTCTCAATCTGACCCGCGAATGATCCAACCGCCACGTTGAAACTGCTCGTCGTCTCAGTCTCCATCGCCCGAGTGCCGATGTACACGTTTGAGGCACCGTTTGTGTTCGCTGCGCCTGCATTATATCCTAGGCACGTCAGGCTGAAGCCTGACGTGTTCGTCGCGCAGGCGTTCACTCCAAAGAAACTATTGTTCGCCCCGTCGGCGTTGCCGAGACCCGCGTCGAAGCCGAAGGCCGTGTTGTTCGTACCAGTCGTCAAGTTGTGCAGCGCGGCGTAGCCAAACGCCGTGTTGTCCGTCCCAGTCGCCGTCAGATTCCCGGCATTCGTGCCGCCGTAGTAGTTGAACTTCGCGGCGTCAGAGTTCAAGAAAATCTCGGCAAACGTCTTCGCCGTGATCGTCGCGTCCATCTTATAGACGTGGCCTGCCGTGTTGTGCGCGACGCCGGTCGTGCTCTCCTGCCCTCGAACGATCGTCAGCGTATCGGTCGAACGATTGGTGACGCGTACGATCTCCTTGTTCGGGTCAGACAGCGCGCTCGCGTAACTCGTCGAGTCGTACCAGACGGCGTTGAAGGCGCAGCCTGCCGGTAGGTGCGCGCCTTCTCCCGAGCTGAGCACGACCGTCGTGGCCGATGCATTGTAGCCGGTCGACACAGTGACGAGGCCGAAGTTCACGAAGCAGTCCAGCGCCGACGCTGGCAGGACAGACACAAGCACAAACAGCAATACTACTAGACTACGTTTCATCATTTCCCTCAGATCACAAAGGCGGTCGCACCATGAAGTCTGACGTACATCGACAAGCTCGGTGTTCCGAGTTGCGCTGTCACGACGACGTCTTGATTCGCCGTCATGTCGACTGCTGACGCATTGTGTACAGCGTTGAACGGAAGTCCGCCCATCAACAGAAGACCGCCGCCACCTCCTCCGACCGCGTCACGATTTGGAGCTACACCAACCGCATTGAGGTCAGCTACACCGCCGAGGACAAGTGAACCGCTAGCGCGTTGCGCGTTTGTAGCCCCGGCCATAATAATGCGTTGGTGCAGCTGCCAAGCACTGCGACTTGCACTTGTATTAACGTTCAACGCAGTCGCGGTGAATAACACCGTTCCGGCGAGCCCGCCGAGACGAACTCGGATGGTGATATCGTGAACAACACCAGTATCATTCAAGAGATCGCCGAAGGCGTCAAGGTCATATATCCCATCTGTGCCAAGAGTATTTCCAACGATCGTGTCGGTGAACAGCGCTGTCTCAGCTACCGTGTTGATAACTGTAGTTAGTGTAGTGACACGCGCATGACGCTTCGCGCAGAGATCGGATTGCTCCTTGAGGTAGTTCGTGTTCTCGCTGACGTACGTCTGCATGTCGGCGACCGAGAGTGGCGATGCCGTCCAATTCTTGATCGCTGTCCACAGGCTCATTTAAAATCCTTCAGAATGGAATCAGTACTGCCGCAGAGTCCAACGCGCTCGTGCCGAGGATGAAATAGTTCCCACCGAACGGGTCGGTCGCCGGAGTCAATACGTACGTTGCCGACACCCACCGATCGGCATCGACAGTCAGCGTGATGCCGTTGACGAAATAGTCGTTGGCAACACCGGTCATCGTCTCGACGATCTGCAAACGGCTGCTGACGTCGGTCGCGAGGATGTGCGTCAGGCGGTCGGACGTCGTTCCGTGGACCATCACGGTGCGTGCATTCGCGATCGATGTCAAATACTTGGCGAGGTAGTAGTCGGCCGCCGCCTGTCCCACCTCGAAACTCGCTTCGAACGGCATGTCGATCCGCAGCGGCCTGATGCCGTTCGCAGCGATGCTCGGCGCATCGAGCGCACTGGCCGTCAGGGTGCCGTGATCCTTGATGGCGCGTCCGCGCAGCTTGTTCGTCCGCAGATACGATGAAGACGCGCCGCCGTTGGTGACGGCAAACTCCGCATTGCTCGCGACCGCCGTGACGATGATCGTGAAGTCTGCCGTGACGTCGGTCCCGGTCCCATCCTGCACGGAATTGGCCGAGTAGTCCATGTAGGTAGCGATGTCCTGTGGCTGCACGTCGGTCGCGCCGATCGCGTCGCCGGTCACCGGGTCGCGATACGTCGCCTGGAACGTCTTCGTTTCGCCTGCCTGCACGAGGATCGGGTCAGCCATCGCATAGACGACGGTCGTTGGTGCTTCGTCGACCACCTTTGGGTGAACGGTCACGTAGACGGCATTGACGATGTCGGCACGCGCACTCGGTGCTTCGACCTCGGAGATGTCGGCATCTGTTAGCACCCAGTCTGGCGTCGTGTGGAGGAGCCGCGTATGCCGCGACTCGCCGCGCAGCGTGCCGTCCGCTGCGATGTAGATCGATCCCTGCTCGCTGGCAGCCACGTCTCCGAAGGCAGCCAGCGCCACCTGGTTGACTCCGGCCTGCGTTAGTGCCCACGGATAGGCACTCGTGCCACCGTCAAAGTTTGTTGCCTCTGGCTGCTCTGGCATCGCCGCAACGATGGCTGCGTAGATTTCATCCGATCGCTTGCCGACTTGCTCGCCAACGTCTGTCGTCAGTGACCACTGAGCTGCAACGTCCATCCAATCGACGATCGTAACCATGGCGATACGCTCGTTGTGGATGCCGGAGATCGGATCGATGACGTCGATCTTTCCGACCAGACGCGTAATCCACCGCGCGACAGCCGGATCGTAGAATCGAATGCGGCAGCGCAAGCCGAATCCCCAGCCTGCACGCTTGTTGACGTTGAACGGCGAATAGTAGCCCCTTAGTCCAGCGCTGTTCGACTCGCCGTTGGCCATGCCAAAAGCGCCAGTCCCCGTCGGCGCAACAAGATCCTTCGGCGTCCCGCCGCTCAGTCCAGTCTGGATGTGGATCTCGGTCGGGATGAGCACGTCCTGCGTGATGTCGACGAAGACGCCGACGATCTCCACCTCGATGCTGAACTGCGCAGAGAGCGTAGGTGGAGCCGGACCCGAGCCTGACGACGAATCGCCAAGCGGCGTCGTACCAAGCGGATCGGTGCCTAGTGGACTCATGAGGCCATCACGTCGCGCATGACGCGCGTCAGGGTGCGTGGGAACTCACGGTCACGTATCGCTATCATCTTCAACGTCGCCGCCATCGTGCGCTGCTGCTCGGCGAGCGACTTGATGTTCACGGCCGTCGAGTTCGTGTCGGAGACGCTCTGGACGGACTCGCCGGGCGTGAGCATCGCCGGTACGACGTCGGTGCCTTGCGGGGTGAAGTTCGGCGTGAGCACGTTGTCCGTGCCGGTGGCGAAGTACGAGATGCCGGTGGCGGTCACGCGACCGCCCATTGCGGCGTACGCTTGGTCTCCTGGGAGGACGCTGTTGTAGACGTCCGTGTGGACGGTTTCGACTTCTGTCGTGACCTTCGAGGGGATGTTGTTGAGGCTCGCCGTCAGACCGTTCGACCCAGAGATTTTGTCGACGAGTTCAGAAATCTTGTCGATGAGGATCTGGAACTGCGTCTTAATCGGATCGGCGAACTTCAACCCTGACAGGTCAGTCAGCAAGTTTCCATTCGTATCCGTCAGCTGGTTGGTCTTCTCCAGTTGATCGACCCACGGCTGCATGTTCGCAGGGATCGCCGTTCCGAACTGCAGTGAGTCGTTCACGAGATCGTTGATCGGCTTCCGCATAATGCGGAGTGCCTCGTCGGTGTCGTCGAGTCCGCGCTGCAGCGTGTCGAAGTCGTTGATGATTCCGGCGGCCGTGTCGCTGATCTTTGCCGCCTCGAACTTCGGTCCGAGGGACGTCAGATCGTTGCCATACTTCGAGGCGATGTCGCTCATCGACTTGAAACTGACGCCAGTGCTCCCCGTCAGCGCGTCAAACGCTGACTTGGCGTTATTTGTCAAAACGCCCATATCGTCTAGCTTCTGAAGACTTGCTTGCAATGCTGGTGGCAATTTTGCGCCCATCGCAAGTCCAGCATTCAAGGCATTCGTAAAATCGCCATCGAGGATATTGGTGACGAACGCCGCGCGCTGGATCTTGTCCGTAATGTCGCCGATCGCCTTGTCGACAGCGGCTGCACCGGCATCGGTATTCCACATGGCCTTGAGAGCTGCCTGGGCTTGATCACCAGATAGTCCGAGTCGAGCGAATGCTTCTCCAACAGTGTTGATTGTTCCCTGCACGCCGCCCATCGCATCCTGGAACTTAATCACGTCGGCACGCGCCTGCTTGACGTCGGCACTCAAGCCGGTGAAGTGTTTGATGAGAAGCGCCACACCGACCGCCGCTGCGCCGATGCCGAGAGTCATAGCACCGGCAGCAACCGTCGCTCCGACGCTTCCTGCAGCGAACCCGGCGATGCCTACCGTTGCCGCCGTCGCCGAGATCGCTGCTCCGGCGAGCGCTGTTCCGGTAGCGATGATGGTGTTGGTCGTGTTGTTCAATCCAGCTACGTTCCCGAGGATTGACGTGCCAGCTACGCCCGCGCCGACAGATGCGCTCAACGCTGCCTTGATTTTCGGTGCTACGGCAGATAACTTTTTTTCAAATGCTGACATGAAGTCGCCAGCAATTTGCGAGCCGAGCGCTCCGATGGCACCGAGCACTCCGCCACCGCCTGAAAACGCATTCGAGAAGATCTGTGGGATACTCTTAAGCGTCGTCAGAAGCTGCCCTGTCAGTGTCGCATTGAACTTTTTTGTCTCCTCGTCAGCGATTTGAAACCCTAGCTTGATCTTGTCGATCTCATCGGACTTTGTCCCGACATTTTCAAGATTAAGGACAACGCTCTTAAATCCATCGACAACTGGTGGGATCGACTTCTCGACCATCTTCATCGCTTCGTTAAGAGCAAGCTGTGTCTTCAGAAGCTTCAACTCCCGATCGTCAACAGCACCGATGGCCTTCTCCAAACCGAAAAGATTCTCAGTCTCGATCTTGTGGACGGCGGCCGTCTCCTTCTTGAGTTCCGCCCACTTCTTTTCGGCGCCGATGACGTCCTCGATGACAAACTTGCTCGTCTTATAGATCTGCGCAAGCGTCTCGGCTCCGACGCCTCGTGCGTGATCGGCGGCGATACCCTCGTACATCGCGACGCCAATCTTATCCATCACGACCAAATAATCTGCGCCAGTCTTCGAGTTATACTCCAGCAATGCCTCGTTGTACTTCTTCTGCGACTCGGTCAGCTTGTCAGTCGTGAACTTGTGCTTGTCTATAGCAGCGGCAGTATCTTTTTCTTGATCAGATAGAATCTTAGAGCCTTCTACCGTTGTCGTGATAGAGGCAGCCCAGTCACTGGTTGCTTTATCTGCCTTAATCGATTCTTCTGTCACATGGCTAGTCGCGACCATCGAGGCAGCTGCGGTAGAACTAAAGCCTTGAAAAATGAGTGATACAAACTGCACGCCATCGCTGAGCTTCCGTACCCAGGCAACGTTCTCCTCAAGCCAGCTACCAAGCTTATACCCGACAACGAGTGCACCGACAGCAAGAGCGAATGTATTAACTGACAACGTCGCCGTTCCCAAAGCTCCGGATACTGCCGTTACTCCACCAGACATCAATCCTGTTGTCGCAGTATACGTAACACTGATCGCGTTAGCCGCCGTTGTCGCTACTGTAAATAACCATGTTCCAGCCTCTGCAAGAAGCAGCGCTCCCTGATAGGCAATGAACACTTCAGCCGCGAGCTTGATGACCGGCCAGAACTGCATGCTGAAGTCGTAAGCGTCCTTCACGCCGTGGGCGAAGTCGACGACGTAGGGGACGACGGCCGTGACGCCTCGGGCGAACGCGTTGATGCCGCCGAGAAGAGCCTCGGTGATGCCCTGCTTGTCCGCGCCGAACGCCGCGCTGACTGCGGCACCGATGGCGTCGAGCGCCGCGTTGACGTCAGCGGAAGACGCCACGCCTTTGCGCAACTCGTCCAGCCAGTCGTCGAACGCGACCTCTCCCTGCTTGATCTTTTCGGCGAAACTCAGCTGCGATTCCCCGAGCCTATCGACGTATGTCTTTGTCGCGTCTAGGATGGCGATGCGTTTGCCTTCGAGCTTGCCTGCCGCGTTCAGTTGTTCGACTGTGGTGCCGATAGAATCGGCGAACTTCTTCTCACCGGCAGCCGTGTCGACAATGATGCCCTGCATTTGCAGCTGGCGCGTGCGGCCGGTCGTCAACGCGCCACTAAGGATGTTGAGGCCGCCCGCCGCGTCGGTGCCCGTCGCCTTGCCCAGCTCGCGGGCCGCGCGGCCCATCAAGTTCGCTTGGTCCGCCGTCAGCTGCATGCCGGAGCCGAGCAACCTCGTCGTGCTCTGCATGGCCTGCATGTCGTCGATGGTGCCCTTGATGCCCGCGAGCAGCCCTCCGCGCAACGCGTCGCCTGTCGTGCCCGCCGACTCCGCCAGGCGATCAAAGGCGTTCTCCACGCCGATAATCTTGGAGCCTTCCTCGCCGAGCGCGACGACGCTGATCGTCAGGCCGATGATCGCGGCGGCGGCGACGCCGACACCGATCGCCATCGCCCCCATCGCGCCCTCGAACTCGTCGGCGAAGTGCTTGACGTGGTTCGCGATCTCGGTCAGGTGATCAGTGAGCTGATCCTCGATCGCGATCTGGCCTGTGAGCGTCCCGATGTCCACTAGCTGGTCACCCCGTCAGCGTTGTACGCCGCAGCGATCATGTAGGCCACCTTCTGCATCTCCTGCCATGTCTTCTTGCGTTCCGGTTTTGCGTCGTCGAACTTCAGCAAGAAGTCCTGGAGCGTGTACGCCTTCTGCTTCGGACCGCGATTCACGTTCGCGATCACCTGCACGATCTGCGCGGAACGAAAGTCGGCGCGAAGTTCCCTGTCGAACGTGAACGGCTCAATCTCGGCGAAGTGCATCCAATCGCGAAACTGCCTCGCCGTCATCGTTCGAAGCAGTCCGTCGACGTCCGCCGTTCCGGTCGTCAGCGCGAGACGATACGCGAAACGGCGGCTGGCACTTCGCCTCAGGCGTTTTTTGCCTTCTCCGCGTCCTTGACGACCATGCCGTTCAGCGCCAGAATCTCCTTGACAATGCGCTCGGTGACCTTGTGTGATTTCAGTCGGAAGACGGCGATGTTCTTCGAGTCAGAAGCAAACCGCTCGTTCTTGCTGTTCACGAGGCTCTTGCAGATAAGGCGCAAGCCAGCCGTGCGCTTCGCCTCGCCCTCGTTGGCCTCTGACCATTCGATCAGATCGCCAGCCGTCAGCGAGCCGATGCGGAATGGCTTGTTCTTCGTGAAGCCCTCGATGGTCACGAACTCAACGTCGTCTGACGACAGGATTTCGTCCATCGAGTCAATCTGGGTCAATGCTGCTTCAGTCATCGCTTCTGCTCCTTCTGTTTGTCGAAATCGCATGACACGACGGTCTTGCCCGCGTCGTTCATGATGTAAACCTTACCCGTCATGATCTTCTCGTGCGTGGCGAATACCAGCGAGCCGTCGACCGTTCGTTCAAGGGACTCGACTTGGAACACGCGTTCGCTTCCGTCCGCCTCCACGTGCCTGACCGTCATCATGCTGCTCCTCCTTCTGAATCGGGGCGGTCTCTTCCTACGCTGCTTCCTCTGAGACCGCCAGAGCGGGAAGCAGCGCTGCGTGGGGCAGCTTTAGCCGACGACGATGCCGCCGATCACCATCTTGCCGGTCGGACGGATCGTCACCTCGACGGACATCAGCCCGTCGACCGGCGACATGTTCTTGAAGTGAGACACCTGGCCGCTCATCACCCAGACGATGCCGTCCGGGAACGTGATCCGGTAGCCGTCGACCGGCGGCGGCTCGGTGATCATCGCCTTGAGGAGACCGGTCAGGTGGTCCTGCGAGGCGTCGGTCTGCAACGCGTTGAGCTTCATCGTGAAGCCCGAGCGACGCAGCACGCCGACCACGTAGGTGTCGATGTTCAGGGTTTGCGTCGTCGCGTCGAACTCATTGCGGCTGAGTTCCGGTGGCGTGACGTCGCCCATCTCGGCGATGTTCGTGAAGACCGTCGGGGTCGCGACCGGAGCCCGAGCAACGACTGTTCCGTGTGCACTGATTGCCATCTGTCACTCTCCTGTATAAGAGATGTCTCTGTCGCTGCTCCTGCTTCTAGCTTGGATTCTTCTCTGCTTCGATGTTGAAAACAATCACTGGACGCGCATTTGCATCGAGTCCGATGCCCGTCGGCTCTTGTCGCACAACGATACGTTGGTAAAACGTACCGCTGAGGGTCGTGTTGAATATACCGTCCAGCGCGTCGTATGCTGCCTTTAGCATCGTTCGTGCGACATTGTAACCGGTGCCATCATCGCGTCTAGCTCGCACGGCAACTTGCGCCGTCGGTCGCTGCGTATTGACGCTCGTCTTATTCTGCACACGAGTCGGCGCCGTACCTCCCGTTTCGATAAGCGTCAGATATGGCCCATTGCCCGGTGGAATAACGGCTTTAGACCCGAGGAAGATATTGGCACCAATCGTACCGACGCCTTGGGCGACCAATCGTGCTGCGATCTCGTCGAGGAAAGGCATCAGCGTTGGCACTCCCAGCACCGGAGTTCATCGGCCGCGACGCTCTGCCAGAGGCGATGAAAACGTAGGCCGCACGCCGAGCAAATGACCCAGATCCACATCACTCTCGCTCCTTGTTTAGGTCGATGCGCGCCGCGATGCGCGCGGCCATGTGCGGGGCCGACTCGTTCAACGTGCTTTCGAGGAACTTCGCCTGGCCGCCGCCGAACGGCGGACTGGAGTGGTTCGCTTCAAGGTTCTCGTGCACGAAGATCGCGTACGGCGCCGCCGCTCCGCCGAACGACAGCGTGACCGAGATGCGCTTGCCCTCGCGCACCGGGCGAGCGACCTGACCACTAGACCGCAGCTTGCCGGTATCCACTGGGCAGCGGCGCTTCGCCTCGGTCATCTCGATCTGCGCCTCTTGGTAAATCGCAGCGCCGACGCGATCGGGGAACTTGTCCCCGATGCGCTTCAGCGTCGCGACCATCTCGGCGACTCCGTGCATCATGCAGGCACCTCAATGAAATGAGATTCAGCGGTCTCCAAAGCACGTAGCGTCGTACTGCCTAATCGGACGATTCGGTGCGCCGCACCCTTCGCACTGGCCCAATTCACCGTATCTACCGCAGTAAGAACATCGAGCCTGTTTTAGATTTGAGGTAACATCGAAGCTAACAGCATACTTGATGTTTTGAATTGTGCCGCCAGTAGGGATAAAGGTACTCACGCAGACACCTCACCGCTCATGATCTTCATCCGTCGGTCTACGAGCCGCTTCTGCATCTCCTCGTGACGTTCTTCGTTCTGCTCGATGACGGTCTTTTCGGCCTTCTTCGCCTCGACGTCTGCAAGCAACCCCTCGACAATCACCGCATAGCGTTGCCCGATGCTCTCCCATCGGAACCGTTCCTCGTTGACCCGGCGCAGGCCGTTCCCGCCGATCTGCATCCGCCAATTGCTGTCGCGGTACAACTTGTCAAGTTCCGCGATGAACTCCACCTCATCGACGACACCGCCGATGACGTTTACATAGGGAAAGTCCACATGCGTCGAGGTGCACGGCACGAGCACGGCGGCGTCCTTCGCCCAGTCGCCAAACGCCGACCAGTCAGGCAAAAGGCACGGCACGCCACACGCCATCGCCTCCAGCGCCGGCAGTCCCATCCCCTCGCCCTGCGTCGTGCTGATGCAGACGTCGAAGCAGTTGTACGTCTTGCACATCTTCTCTTCGGTGATGCCGGTGAAGATAGGCGTTTCGACGTAAAGCGTGCGATCGAGGCAGTTGTAGTAGCGCGCCAGATCGATGACGTTGATACTGGCGTCGCCGGTCGGCGCCGCGTGCATATAGAGCCACGCGTTATTGATGTTGTTGTCCTCGATCCACTTGGCGAAGTAGCGGATCGTCAGATCCCAACGCTTGCGTGGCTGGTTGCGGTTCACGTTGCCGATGATGAAGTTCTTCTCGTTCCCGAGCACCTCGGCGAGCGCGGTGTTGTGCATCTTCCGCGTCGCCGTCTTGTCGAGGGGCTTGTAGGTATCGAGGTCGACGCCGAGTGGGATGACAGACGCCGGTCCGTGGTAGCCACCCTCGCGCGCCTCGTCGAGCGCGAACTGCGTCCAGAAGATCGCGTGGCTAACGTTGCGCAGCCACTCTCCGTTGAAGTTCTTCCCGTCGACCGCGACGGCCGCGACGACCGGAATGTCCTTTGTCTCCTTGAACTGTCGCAGCTGCTCGATGTACGCCTGGATGTTCCAGCCGTCCTGCTGGATGACGATGACGTCCGCCTGCACCTTATGGGCGAGTTGCGCGATGCGCTTGACGCCGAAGCCGTCGCCGCCGACGCCCGCGAGGTAGACGTGGTAGGGCACCGTGCCGGGGTCTCCCTTCGCGTTCATCCCGAGCACCGCGACGTCATACTGGCCGCCTAAGCGGTAGTCGAGGGACTGGAGGATCTTCTTCGTCGCCACGCCGAAGCCGCTGGGGCTGTCGGGGTCGTCGCCGACCCAGAGGAGTTTTTTCATGATCTCTCCCCCTCGGCCATACGGATGAAGGCGCGTCCGACCTGTGCAAGCGTCACTTCCGTTAAGTTGACGATGAGCGCCAATTGCATGACACCGTCGACGGGAATGCGCAACTCGACGTCAGCGCACTCATCCGGCAACGTGTAACCCTCAACCTTTAGCGCATTGTACAACCCGAATCCAGTTAGTACTTTTGCCATTTGCTTCTGCTCCTTCTACGTATTGTGCCCGAGGCTCACCGTGACCTCAGGCCTCCACACGAACTCTTCCGCGCTCCACTTGCACTCTTCGAGGAACGCGCAATCACCTCCGACGAACGGCCGCCACGTGCCGAGCTTCTCGGGCACGTTCGGGATCAAGAACATCGGCGTCCCGACGTTGCCGCAGCGGACCTCCTCGTCGTGCCAGAGCGTGATGCCGTTCGGGAACTGCATGCGAAACAGCACTGGGCGATCTGGCGTCTGCTCGATCGCGTCTTGCATCAATGCCCGCGTGCCTGGCACGTAGAGATCGTCGTCGTCGATGTGCGCGATGTAGTCGCCTTTTGCCATCGGCGTCGCGAAGTTCCGCTCGCTGTGTCCCCAGTCCTTGCCAGGCGCGCATGGTACGTAACGAACCTCGGGCCGGTTGCCGTTCAATCCAGCCACGTTGCCAACGACCAGGATCTCGTCGCCGGGCAGCGTCTCGATCGAGCGGAGCGTCGACTTCAGCGAGCGACGGCCGATGGTGGGGACGATGAAGGTGATCATTTCTGATTCCTTTCGTGCCGACCGCGACGAACTCTCTTGATGTCATTCGGGTCTTTGTCTGTAACCCGAACAGTCACCCCACGCTTACCAGCGCGTCGTTCGATCTTTCGACGATCTGATTGACGCTTCATCGCGGCACCGCCTCCGCTCCCCACTTCGCGGCGAAGTTCCTGCGCGCGAGCATGAACTTCTTGTGGTGCTCGCCCAGTTCCTTGCGCGTCGCCGCCTTTAGCGTCTGGCTCTGGACCGGGTGCTGGACGCCGCACTCCACGTGCCCGCACGCAATCAGGGAGGGCTTCGTGCCCTTGCCGTTGACGCGCTGCATGTAGTCTTCGTCCTCGTAGTAGGCGTAATCCGGCGAGATCGTCTCGTCGAACAGACCAACCGTTTTCACGCACGCGTCGCGGATCAGGAAGCACGAGAACCCCGCCTCGTACGACCACGCGAGGTCGTAGGGCGTCATCGACATCCGTTCCAGAGAATCAGGCGCGAACGTCACATCGTCGTTGACGATGACGCGCTCTTCGGCTACGTTCTCAATGAACCAGTTCCAGGAGGCGGCGACGCCGAATGGCCTGTTCGGCGTGAAGACATCGACGACGGAATACGCCGTGGCCTGCTTCAGCCGAACAGCGTCGCGTCCGTTGTCGAGAACGTGCACTTCATAGGGCACGGTGCTCGACTTCAGCGACTCCAAGAGGTTGCGCAAGAGATCGTATCGCCTCAAGACCGGGATGCAGACGTGGACCATAATGCCTCCAATTTTCCTACTGCTTCTGCTACTGCTACTGCGTGGTATTGCGAGTGATCCGCCCTGCGCGTGCGTTCTCCCGCTGCGAAGATCCTGTCCGGTTCGAACCCGACCCAGTCGTGATCAATCTGCACCGAGGGGAGCGGAATGGCCCGACCGAAATGCGACATCACGTCACGCCAGAAGATGTCGCCCCAGAAGAATCGTGGGTCGAAGAAGAACCCCAAGGCATCGCAGGCTGCTCTCGATACCGTCGCGAACGGGAAGTTCGGCGCGTTATGGGTCAAGACGCCGAAGTCAAAAAGACCCTCCGGGTATAAATCCGCCTCTTTGAGGATTCGCTCATCCCACCCCAAAGTCTTGAACACCATGTCATCGTTACCTGCCATCAGCACGTCGCCGCTACAGACAGCGTACAACTCGTTGAAGAAGTGCGGCGTACTCTTGTATCCGTCGAGTCTCGGGCCGATGACGTACGAACGATTTCGTAATGCCTTCTGCGTCTTGACGTCATCGTCATCGACACGAAACCACAGTTCAGCTCTGCCGGCAGTCGTCTGCTCGAACGACTCGAGCAACGTCTTGAGCCGCTCGACTCTGCCTCGCGTCGGTACGAGCACCGAGACTTTCTTAAACCTCACGAGTGTCTCACATGGAGTTCGCCGATGTACGTCAGCAATGCTACTCGCTGGTCTTCAGGCAAGCATCCGTCTTCGTTCGTCAGCACCGAGACGTTATTTCCAATGATCATCTTGCAGTGTGGACACTCTTGCTTAAGAAATAGTTCATTCTCGATGAGCGCTCTCGTCTGCACGTGCAACATCAGATGTTCGCGGTTGGCCAGATACCAGGCTACCGTGTTATTTTTACCGTTCTTTGCCATGCCGGCGCCATCCCAATCGGCCAACATCTCAAGCGCGAACTGCCTGGGCATCTTCATCGGATAGCCGTCGACGACCCAGTGCTCCCAGTGGTGCGGGCTGCGGGAGCAATGCAGTCCGAATGCCAATTCATACTGCAGCTGAGTCTCCGGATCTTCTCGCCCGAGGAAAAAGCGACGCGTATACGGCACGAACTCCGACGGAAGAAACTTCGACCAGTCGTGGACGAGCAACTGGCGCAGCGGCACGCCTCGCTTCACGCCCGCGCGGAAGACGTAGACCTTGTGCCAGAACAGGTAGTTGAAGTGCTTGACTATGGCGATGATCAATCTCAATGCCCCGAGAACCCGGACGTCGTCAGCACGCCGTGCGCCGCCGCGTCGTCCTGCTGCTTCTGGATCCGCTTGTCCTCGTCCCACTCGGCCTTCGCCCAGCCGTGATCGACCATGAACTTGAAGAAATCGCTCTTCATCGCGAACATGTCGTCGACCGTCGCGCCGTGCGGCCTCACGAGGATCTCGTCGCGCGCCGAAAACCCGACGATCCACTGGTTGTCGTAGTTGTAGTCGACGATGTCGATGCCGCTTTCCTGCGGGTGCGTCCACCAGCGCGAGCCAGGATAGGGGATGCCGACGGCGACATTGCAGGAGTCGAGGTACGGCTTGACCGAGAGCAGCCATTGCTTCGTCTCCTCGATCGTCTCCGGCGTTTCGCCGCTCATGCCGATGACGAGGAACCCAATGGTGTAAAAACCGTGCTTCTTCGCGTTGATGAGCGCGTCCGTGTTCTGCTTGACGGTCGTGCCCTTCTTGTTCGCGTCGAGCACCTTCTGGCTGCCGCTCTCGATGCCAAAGCACGTGACCTTCGTGTTCATCATTTTGAGCGACTCGGCGACGTGGTCATCCATCGTGTTCACGCGCGTGTGGATGCGGCACGCGAAGTCGTCCGGTCCGAACGAACTCTTGATCGCCTCGGCTAGTTCGCGGAGTTTTGTGCGATGCAGAGTATATGTATCGTCCTGAAATTTGAATTGACGGACACCCTTGTCGATCACCATCCCCATTTCGGTGATAATGTTGTGCGGCGACCGATAGCGCGGCTTCTGCCCGATCCACGGCGTCGAGCAGTACGTGCACTTATACGGGCAGCCGCGTGTGCCGATCAACGACATCACGGCGCTCGACGCGTCTGGGTGCACAACGTTGGGGAAGTAATCATGCTTCATCACGGCCGAGCCGTGATTGTAAATGTGGTCGTGCGGCAGCAGGTCCCACGCCGGGAACGGGATGGCGTCAAGATCCATCGCGTCGGCCTTGTCGCCGTAATAGTACGGCTGGAGCTTGCCGGCGTCCCAGTCGCTCAGCATCTGGAGCGTGGCAACCTCGCCCTCCATGACGATGA
>JAZKBK010000015.1 GCA_040388625.1 Gemmatimonadota bacterium
ATCCGGAGTATCGGTTGTTCGGGCCGGCGACGGTGCTCGAGCCTCCCCGTGACGGGTCGCAGCTGGATGCGCATCTCGTCGAGCGGGCTCTAGTCGAGATCCATGAGCGGAACCCGGTTGAGGTGGTCGTGATGGACATGACGAACGGCGCGCAGTTGTCGCAGTGGATCGAGGAGGAGCTCGGCGCTCAGGTCGTTGACCGTCAGCAGTCGAATCCGCTTGCGTGTTTGGACTACGCGCGGTTCATGGAGGCTTTGCGCGAGGGGTGGTTGCATCACACGGGTGATGTGGCGTTGACGCAGCATGCGTTGAACGCGATTGCGCGGATGCTTCCGTTGGGCGATGTGAAGTTCGAGCGGCCGAAGGAGTCACGGACCGTTCGTGATGATCTGGCGCGCCGCAGGGTTATCGATGCGCTTGTGGCGGCGGCGATGGTTCATTCGACAGCGGCTGCGTCATTGGACACGCCAAAATACACCGGGCCGATGGTTGCGTTCGGATGAAACTCTTGCTCGCCATTCTTGCTGTCTTGTCCGGTGCTTTGCTCATAATCGCGGGTGTTTCCATGTTCAGCATTCCTGCAGCGGTCATCCTGGCCGGTTGTGCCCTGCTTGCCGCGGGCGCCTTGCTGATCGACGTGACTGAATGACGAATTTGGTTCGTCGGATCGCGTCGCGTGGTGCGCTCGAGGAGCAGCGGTCGAACGCATTGGCGTTCCAGCAGTGGGTCGACATGATCAACTACAACAACGTGATGTACCCGGTCGGGTACAACCAGACGCTGGTTGGGGATCGGGAGGACGTTCGAGGCGATTTCACGGGGCTGATCGCGGGGGCTTTTCAGGCGAACGGCATCGTTTTTGCGTGCATGTATACGCGGATGCTGCATTTTTCGCAGATGCGGTTCCAGTTTAGGCAGATGCGTTCCGGGAAACCTGGGGCTCTGTTTGGGACGCCTGCGTTGCAGATGTTGGAGACTCCGTGGCCGAACGGAACCACGTCGGATCTGTTGGCGCGGATGATCCAGGACGTCGACCTCTCGGGTAACTCATACATCGTTCGGACAGGCGATAGGTTGGCTCGGCTGCGGCCGGATTGGGTGTCGATCCTGCTGGGATCCCAGACGGATCGTGAGTCGTGGGTTGCCGGCGACCCTGACACCGAGGTCATTGGTTACATCTACAAGCCGGGTGGTCTGAGGTCGGGGGAGAAGGAGATGTTGTTCCACCCGGAGCGGGTCGCGCATTTCGCACCGATCCCGGATCCGATGGCGAACTACCGCGGCATGTCTTGGCTGACGCCGCTGATCCGTGAGATCCAAGCCGACCAGGCAATGAACGCACACCGGCTGAAGTATTTCGAGCAGGGCGCAACCGTGAACCTGGTGTTGCGACCGCCACCCGAGCCGCAGCTGAACCAAGACCAGTTCATGGAGTGGGTCAACATCATCCGCTCCGGCCACG
>JAZKBK010000016.1:0-295 GCA_040388625.1 Gemmatimonadota bacterium
AAAAGGCCGCCGTGCTAAAAGCGTCAACGCACGTGCGGGCTAAAGCGTCGGTGGCGCGTTCCGTGGCGCTTGCCAATCCGCACGAACGGCGGGCGGGGCGTGGGCGGCACCGGCGGCGGAGCGCGGGCGGAGCGAGAGTCCGTTTTGAAAACGTGCATCCTCGCCCGCCCGCGGGCGCCGCCGACGCCGCCCACGCCCCGCCCGCCGTTCGTGCTAAAGGCAAGCGACACGGAACGCGACACCGCCGCAATCCGCC
Source organism: Gemmatimonadota bacterium (assembly GCA_040388625.1). NCBI lineage: Bacteria > Pseudomonadati > Gemmatimonadota > Gemmatimonadota bacterium. The sequence goes on from JAZKBK010000016.1 coordinate 257, forward strand.
CGCACGTGCGTTGCCGCTAATCCGCCCGGCGGCCTAATC
>JAZKBK010000016.1:305-2735 GCA_040388625.1 Gemmatimonadota bacterium
GTGCGACGCGAAAAACGGTCGGGTCGGGAGTCGATCGCGATCGAGAACGTGCGTCTGAGAGGAACTGTGTGCGTTTTTTTTGAAGAAAACCATTGAAAACACTAGCTTTTATGCAATCACATGGTAAAATACACATGTGTCTTTTCATAAGGAGAAAGTTATGGTTGACACGTTCCAGGATGCTCATGTTGAGGCGCTCCACCATGTCGAGCTGGCAAACGCAAACTTCGATTTGCGTGCGGAAGCGATCGCGATGCGCAACGCGGCACGAGATCGCGGTGATCACGTGGCAGCGGTCCGCTGGCACTCGATGGCGCTTCTATATCAAGAAGCGGGCGAGGACATGCTTGCAATCGCCACGATGGCACAAGAGAAAATGCAGGCCGAACTGTCGGCAGCCGCGGCGTAGCGGAAATGCCAGGCGGGCCGCGTGATGATCAACCACGCGACCCGCCCTTTTTTTAAATCAACATATGTACTTTCGTACATATATTATGCCTGGTGTTTGGCATCCGAGCGCTTCCCAGGCTTTTCCCGGACGGGATCCGCCTGGGCTTTGAATGATGCACGAGCCGTGCAGCGCTCACAAACAGCCTGGCGAAGGCCCGTCGAGGTGACGAACCCGGGATGGTCTTTCTTGCAATGCGGACAAATCATCGTATGTACTCCTGTAAATATGAACAACTGTTATCACATGACTACGAAGGATCCGGGCAACCAGCCCGTTGTTCCTGCGAAATCCACAACGTCGCCGGCGACGACTACCAGGTCAAATTGCAACGTGCTGCCGTATGGTACGTTGCTCAGCGAAGTCCCGGTCGCACCTGGCCCCGCGGCCGTGAACAACGACGGATCCAGAAGCGCCAAGCCGGACGGATCCGTGCTGGTCACCTCGTATAATCCGCCGCCGCGATCGGTGATCACCTCAACCGCCTGGTCAACGGGCGGCGGAACCGGCGGCGCGTTAGTTCCCGGGAAAGGTGAACGGACCGGCGAGACCTCCATCGCTCGCCGAGTACGTGATCGAGATTTGCATCTGCTGGAGCGAGTCGGCGGACGCGAACGGCAACGCGAACGCATGCGGCCCGCCCGTGGCGTTGCCCGCCAGGGTGAACGCGAGCCTGGTGTTTTGCGGCGGGAACGATCGACCAGGAGAAAACGGCGGAGTCACGTACGCAAAGAAGTGGCTGTTCGAGTTCGAGCCTGGCACGGGCAGCGTGCCGGCCAGCGTGAATGTGCCCTCAGTGCCGGAGAAGCTGAACGTGGATCCAGCCAGGAACGGCGCCGGAGCGCCAACGAGCGGAGGTGCATCATCGACGCGCGACACTGATGCCTGGAGGCGCGACACGTTCGCGCGTTGGAAAGCCGCGATGCCCGAGATCTTGATCGCGTCTCCCAGGCGATTGGTCGAGCCGACCGTCTGGCCGTACGTGTTCCAGTTCGTGCGCTGAGCGTCGCTGAGGCCTGTACTCCAGAACCTGGCCAGGAAGCGCAGCCCGTTGCGCACCGCATCCTGGAAGACCGATCGCGGATTCGTCGGCGTCGTCCGAGCCCGCAGGTACTGCCCGCCAGAATTGTGGCTCGCCACCACAGATCCTGACTTGCCCGAGGCGGCACCGCCGCCAAAAACTCCACGAAACAACATATGAAAATACCTCCATGCAACTGCGATCGCTAACCAGGCGTTGACATCAACGCATGTAGATAGCGACACATGTCCTCAGCATAACCGATGCAACGAGAGTGCATCGCAAAAAAGGGATCGGCGGCGGACGTGGCCAAAAAGACCGCGTGCCGCCGCCGAGAGAAAGCAAACAACGTCCGCCCGCCCGCCCCTGGAACCGCCGACGAAGAAAGTCGTAAGTTCCCGCACCCGCTGCGCTACAAGACGAAATCGCTGGCACCAATGATGCCCGCCTCCTGGAGCCGGAGCAAGACCACCCGACAAAAATATTTGGACGGCTCGGTTTTGCCTTGGGCATCACTGGCAGTACGGACGACGATTTGGTAGGCTCGATCGGTCTGATGTGGCGGGCCTTCGGTGCAGAGCAGTTCCAGCCGCGTGTAGAGCTGCTGCCGCAAGTCAGGACGACTCCCGGGGCCAAAGCGCTTGTACAAGCGCGATGCGAGAGACTCACCGACCGGGACTTGAGAGAAACCATCGGACAACCTGGACATGTGACACTCCTTTCGGCTCCGTCGTTGCTTTGCAGGCAACTGACGACGTGAGCCGCTTTTTTTGCGCGCGACTGAGGCGGCGCACGCTCCGCCCTGGGCGGTGCCTAGGGCTACGCTGACCCAGGCACCCACCCGCGCGCGTAGCTTACGCGTGCCTGCCCCGGTCGTGTCAAGTGCTTTCCACAATCTCTAGGAATTCGCGAAGCCGAAAAAAATTCGAGCGTTTGGGTGGTGTTAGGCTTGGCCTGGGCG
>JAZKBK010000017.1 GCA_040388625.1 Gemmatimonadota bacterium
GGAGGCAGTGAGCCGCCCGGCGTCGGGGTTGTTGTCGGTGACGCTGAACGACCCGTCCATCACGGATTCGCCTTCACGACTTTGCAGCGGCGCGGTCCGCGCATCGGGATCACACAGATCACATGGCGGCCCAGACTGTCGACTGCCTTGAAGATGGTCGGCTGGTCGATGACCGCGTGACGGTGCAACGCGACCGCGGCCGGGGCCGGGTCCGGGAACGGCGGATGCGCGATCACGCCGCGGCCTTTTTCCCGAGCGCCATCCCGAGCTGCAGGTAAAGCTGCTCGAGCATCTGGTTGGGCCGCATACTGGCTGCCTCCTCGTCGTCGTCTTTGGCACCGTCTGCGGAAGCGAACTCTTCGGGCTGGCCGGTGGCTTCACCGATGCGTTCCATGAACTCCGGTGTCGGGAGATGGAAGCCCTTCTCCCAGCGAATCCAATGCCGCCTCGACGTGCCGACCTCGGCTGCGATCCGCTCCTGCGATTTCCCCGACCGCAACCTGGCGGAGCGGAGCTTCGACGCGAACTCAGGGTGGCGTGCAACATCCAAGGTGACACCACCATGTCACGGGACACGTCACGTGTCAAGGGTTGTCACTACCGCTTAACAATCAAACCGACGACACTTCGTCACGTGACAGGAAGAGACAAGTGGGGTGCGGCGAGAATGAAAGCGCTGCGGCAACAAAAGCTGCTCACACAGGAGGAACTCGCCCGCCGGACCGGGGTGGCCCGCGAAACGATCGTGAAGCTAGAGAACGGAGCGCGGGCGCTGACGCCGCATTACATCGTGAAGATCGCGCCGGCGTTGGGCGTCAAGCCAAGCGAGTTAGCTCCGCCGGACCTACCGTCGGAACATCCTTCGGATCCGCTAGTCCGCCTTGAAGCAGTCGAAGCGGCCCAGAAGAAATTGGCAGTCCAAGTCGTTCATCTAGCTCGCTTAGTAGGGATTCTAGATAAGCGAGGACAAACTGAACGTCAACAACGGGGTCATTCGTAAAAGGCAACTACGGGAACCTATACGTGACAAGAGCGTGAACACAAGTCAATCCGGTAACGGACCTAACATTTACACGATGCAACGAAAGGACGAACCATGTTCGGTGCGCTCCTCGACTACGCCGCCGCGATCATCTGCGTCGCCGCCGGTGTCTACCTCCTCCAATACAACGCCGCCGTCAGCGTGGGCGGAACGTCGTGGTTCCAGATCATCGGCCACGGCATGGGCATCTACTTCATCGGCAAAGGCATCTTCGTCGCCCGGTCCACGCGGTTGCAGGCGCAGGCCCGCGACCGGCTCGCCCAGCTCGTGTCGCTTCAAACCGAGGAGACACGGACTGTGCCGTCGGGGCAACCCGAAGTGGGGATCGTGGGTTGACTAAGAAACGCTAGGTGACGATCTCGGCGATCAGGGCGACGGGGCAGCCGTCGCGGACTAGGCGGCGGAGCAGCCCGACGTCCTGGAGGC
>JAZKBK010000018.1 GCA_040388625.1 Gemmatimonadota bacterium
GAACGCGAGCAGCAGATTGGCCGCATGTTCGACGGCATCCATGTCCAATACTGGTCAGGCGGCACCACGATCGGCGTTGCCGGGATCGACCAGGCCGACATCAACAACAACATGCCGCAATGGATCCACGACCGCGGCCAACACGTCTGTGTTACGTGGTCGCCGCCGTACTCGATCGCCGACGTCAACGCAGGCAAGGCAGACTCGGTGTTCACCGTCGCGGCGAACCATTTCGGCTCCTACCAGTTCCCGATCATGCTCAGGTTGTGGTGGGAGTTCGACAACACCGCCGGATTCAAATGGTCCGTCGGTGGCACACCCAACATCGGCAGCCCGTTCGTCGCAGCATGGAGGCGGGTCGTCGGCATCTTCCAGGCAGCCGGCGCAACGAATGTCGGCTTCTGGTGGTGTCCCCTCGAGGGTTCACCCGACCGGCCAGGAATCAACGCCTCATACCCCGGAGACCAATACGTCGACTGGGTCGGCTCCGACGTCTACAACGGCGGCGACGGCTCATGGTCAACGCCCTTGCACTCCGGCTGGGCGTCGTTCGCCGAGTGCGCGTTGTACACCGGCGCGTCCGTCCCGTCCCAATACTCACTCTGGTCCGGGCGGAAACCCTTCGTCATCGGCGAGCTCGGCTGCCGCGCAGACCCGCGCAAAGGCGACTGGTGGCGAGCAATCCCCGCCGCTCTCCAAACCGCACCCCACATGGTCGGTCTGTCGATCTTCGACCAGGACGTGTCTAAGGCGGAACCCGGCAACAACTGGCTCATCGACACATCAGCGGATTCGCTTGCGGGGTTCAAGCAGATGGCGCAGGCACTCGCGTGAGCCAACGTGGGCGCGACACGAAGGAACCGCTGAGCGCAGCCCAGTGCGAGATCGCTCGCCTGCAGCGCGAGGTCGAACGACTGAAACGCCGACGCGACTGTCGCGCTTGTGACGGCATCGGGATCATTGAGGGCTTCTGGCTCGGCACCGTCAAGAAGTGTCCAGCTTGCAATGGGAGGGGAGTCCATGCCTGACCAAGGCATGCCCACCGCGTTTCGTGGTTCGGAACTTGCCGCACACAGCGACGAAAGCACCCTGCCACGGCTACTCGACACCCGCGCGATCTCGGAGGAGCTGGGTGTGAAACGCGCGGTTGCGGAGGCGATCATCCGCCGCTGTCCGAAGCAGGAGATCCCGGGGTGTAAACGGCTGTTCGTCAGGCGTTCGGATGTTGAGCGGCTGCTGGCCGAGAACCTGAAGGAGGCGTGATGGAATCGCTGTTCGATGCCGAGCGATTGGTCGATGATCGTCGCTCGATCCTGTGCGAAATCGAGGATGAACGGGTGCGTCAGGATGCGAAATGGGGAGGCGTTCCTGGCGTCCAGCGCCGCGACGACCACACCTATGCCGCCGTGCTTGGTGAGGAGTTCGGGGAGTGCTGCAAAGCGTGGCTGGAACGCGATGTTCAAGGGCTTCGCGCCGAGCTGATCCAGACCGCTGCCGTCGCTGTCGCGTGGATTGAGGAGCTTGATAACGGCGGGGCGAAGCCACGTCCGACCGTCACGGCGTCCGTTGCCTCGGATGGCACGATCAACGTGCGGGGACTGGCGGCATCGTGAGTAAGCGAACCACGCTACGCGAGCGCAGCCAGAATCAGCACGGGGTCAGCCTCGCTGATCGGCCGAACATGGCTGTAAGTGTCGAGCGACTCCGACGTGTTTGCATGGCCGAGCCGGGACGCCAACTCGACAGCGGGGATCCCGGACTGATGCCACAGGGTTGCACGACGATGCCGCAACAAATGCGGGTTGATCCGCTCCGAAGCCTTCCGCATCCGATACGACAGGCGCGAAGGGCTCATCCGGCACGGCATGATCAAATCCGCATACCAGGCGGGAACGGGTATCCACCTGGGACGGTCACGCTTCGCAACCTCGGCGCGAACACGCACCCGCAACCCGGCACGGTCGATGTCGCGGGCCTCGAGCGAGAGTGCTTCGCCGATCCGCATCCCGGTCTGCTCCAACAGCACAACCGGGCCACGAAACTCTTCGTCGACGGCGGCGAGGAACGTGAGGAACTCGTCGGCGTCGGGTGGCTCACGAATCGCACGCACCTGCTTCGGCAACCGCACCGACCGATGCCGAGCCGGATTGTCATCGAAATGATCCAACACCATCCGGACCAAACCCACATAGTCCTTCACCGTCCCCGGAGCCAACCCACGGTCGATCATGCCGCCGATCCAACCCGACACATCAGCCGCCGAAATGCTCGCCGCGTCCATCGAACCGAACACCCTGTTGACCTGCCGCAGATGCGACCTGTAGTTGACCCGGGTCGACTCGTCCAAATCGAAGCGGCCCGACAGCCACACCTCAGCCAAGTCACGGAACGACAGGCTCACCTCGGCCGGACGACGCAACAAAGCGAGCTCGGTCTTCGGGTTCCGACCGGCGGCAAGCCAATCCTCGACCAGCCGCAGCCGGACGTTCGCCTCCCGCACCGTCTTGAACGTCCCGCCATGCTCAATCTTGTAGCCGCGACCGCCACGCCGGTAGATCACATCGTGGCGACGAGCACCCGAGGGAAGCGTTCTGCTGCGAATGTGAGCCGACACTGTGGTGGATACGGGATATACGGAAACCGAGGACATGGCGCAACCCGTTTATCCATCCCATTCCCGCACTTTGCAGACGATTTCGCATCAGCGACCGGCTCTAGCGGAGCAGCGGCATGAGCCACCGCCGTTATCGCCGTAACAGCCGTTGCTGTGGCCGCGGTGACGTACGGGTGACGCACGGGAGGGGCGTCTGATGGCCGAGAAGCGCCGATCAGATGTCGAGCGTCCCCATCTCTGGGGGATAAAGCCCGGCGAGGCTGCTGAAACAGGAGCCTACGTCTCTGACGAGCTTGGCTGGTGGTTCACCGGACTCGTGGACGGTGAGGGCTGCTTCTCGATCAGCACGAACAAGGCGCAGTTCATCGTCGCGATGAGACTGGACGACCGACCGATGATCGAGCGCATCCGCGAAGACCTCGGGGGGATCGGCTCCCTCTATGTGAAGGACAAGCTGGCTGAAGCACCCCGAAGGCCCGGTATTCGGTGGGAGGTCGTGAAGCGCGACGAGGTGCTTTGGCTGACGCGCTTCTTCGACTTCTTCGAGTTGAGGTCTAAGAAGCGCCGGGACTACGAGATTTGGCGTGAAGCGGTAATCGACTGGTACTGCAGCGGCTCGCCGGCCGTCTTCGAGCAGTACATCGTCCCGATCAAGCAGGCACGCAAGTACCGCGAGCCAGATGACGGGCAGGCCATCTCTAACCCGGTGTTCGGAATATGAACGACCGAAGGATTCCATCCGCAGATGGTCGGGGAGATCGCTTTTATCGCGAAGGATTACGCCCCTCGTTCGCGTCAAAGGCACAGCCCATGCGGGCTGTCCACCAACGGCCCACAAGTGCATCAAGGGGATGGCTCTAAATGGACGCCGTTTCAGCCCTCGGAACGTGTGAATACGCCCTTCTGACAGGGGCCGAGAACGACCGCCTGGACGCGCTCGCCGCGATCCAGGAAGCCCGCTCCGAGATAATGACCCCGCACGGGCTAACTGCCGTGCGGGAGGAGGTGATGGACGATGAGTGACGAGTTTGTGATTGGCCCGGATGAGGTCTGCCGTGTGGGTGGTGGCCGCGGGTGCCCCGAACCGGCAGTGGTCGTGTTTGTAGTCGGGGGCGATAGCGTGGCGTTTGACCCGCTTGAGACTCTGTTCTTTCCAGGGCAGCGGCTTCTGTTTTGTATGAAGCACGCTGTTGAGTTTCGCCGCGCGATTGAGGAAAAGGCGTACTTCGCGGAGCTGGATCTGTGAGTCTCCTCTTTGTTGGCTCACGCAAGGTGTACGTCCGTATCCCCTGCGGTGAGATTCAGTACGGACGCGTAAGCCACCGAGTAACGGTGTGGTTCCGTGGAAGGCGGCTCGAGCTCCTGGGCTCGGGCGCTCACGGGCAGGTACCTGAAGCCTGCCCACATGTCCCGGCCCCCGGTTTACGAGCGACCCCGACACCAAGCGGGGCGTCCCCGGAAGGTAACGACGGGGATGCGGGGGCCGTGGTATGACCGAACGAAGGATTGAATGCGAAGTTGGAATCCTTCGCGGACTCCTGACCGCCGAGCGCGAGCGCGACATGCGCCGTGAACACGCACGGATGCACCCGGACGGTCTGATGCGAAGCGGAAAGGTGTGCGACATCTGCCTGCTACTGGCCGCGCTCAGGGAAACGCACGGGCGCATCCCACGATGCTCAACGAACACCGCACGTGGCTATCGGTGCGCTAAGTCCTCCGGTCACCACGGCCCCCATTCGCATCCGAACGACGGGCAGTACCAGGGGACTAGCTGGTCGCAGGAGTGGCAGGAGCGCGGGAAGGATCACCCGTGACCGGAAGGACTCAATCGGAATTTGGAATCCAACGCCCTTATTACGAGGACGAATGGGTGACCATCTACCACGGCGACTGTCGGGATCTCATGCCGCTCGAGGCAGACGTGATCGTGAGCGATCCGCCCTACGGGATTAGGTACAGCCCCAGCCAAAACAGCAAGAAGGCGTGGGGCGACAAGACGTTCGTGGGTGACACGGTCGTTGCGGGTGACGGCGAGCCGTTCGACCCGTCGCCGCTGCTGACCTACCCGGCCATCGTTCTGTTCGGCGCCAACCACTACGCCGACAAGCTGCCGCCCAGCGCGTCCTGGTTCGTCTGGGACAAGCGCGACGGCATGACGAGCAACGACTTCGCGGACTGCGAGCTCGTCTGGACGAACCTACCGGGCGTCGCTCGCCTGTTCCGTCACCAGTGGAACGGGGCTCTAAGAGCAAGCGAACGAGGCGAACGACGGCTACATCCGACACAGAAGCCGTTGTCTCTGATGCGCTGGATCATCTCGCGCTGCCCTGACGGTGTTGTCCTCGACCCCTACGCCGGCTCAGGCACCACGCTTCGCGCCGCCAAGGATCTCGGCAGGCGTTCGATTGGTGTCGAGCTCGAGGAGCGGTATTGCGAGATCGCGGCAAAACGATGTGCTCAGGAGGTGCTCGCGGCATGAGCGATCGAAGTCCTAGAACTGATCTTGGAATCCTTCGTTGCGATACTGACCCCGCACGGGCGTACTGCCGTGCGGGAGGAGGTGATGACCAATGATCGAGCTATGGGTGATGTGCTGGCGCGGCCCGAAGCACTATCCGAACACTTCGTCTTCGTTTAGCCGCGTCGTGGACTGGCCTTCGGTTCCGCCCGAGGGAGCCCTCATCAATGTGGGCGCCGACGAAGAGGGCGAAGCAGGCTCTATCAACTCGTACGTCGGCACGGTCTACTGGCAGACCGACATGGTGATCGTTGAGACGCACATCGAAGGTCTCGACAACACCAACGAGTTCGACTCCGTACGCGAGAGCGTCGTCCGGGATGGCTTCGTGTGGAAACACGGGGAGCCGATGCCGAATGGCTGATTCAAGCCGTTGTCCTGGAAATGGTATTCGCATCCTTCCTTGGGCCGACAGGATCAAGCTCGCCGTCGAGTCGTGGCGTGAATGGAAGATCCTGCCCACCGGCCCGCGGATGGATCGGGTGTTCAAGGATGCTGGCGTTCGTGACCTGATCGCGGTGGCGCAAGCAGCCGACGCATATCTCGACCGTCACCAGCAGATGAAGGGGGCCGTCCTTACTGGCGGCGACTTCCTGCTGCTCGCACAAGCAGAAGACAACCTGCGTGACGCGCTTGAAGCGGTGACCAAATGACCGAGCGAAGGAATCCAATGGGCATTCGCATCCTTCGTGATCTGGACGAGTTGGCGCGTGGGTTGGACTACGGGCAGGCCAAGCTCATCGCTGACTACATCACGATGCTTGAAGCGACGCTCCGTGAAGGGGCAAACCTCTACGACGGATCGTCTAAGGGGTTCGCGCTCAGATCTTGGCAGGAACACGCCAAGAGCGTCCTGGGTGGCCCGTCGTGATGGGCATTGGAGGTCTTCCCGCCGTCTGCACGACTCCGGGGTGTGAACGTCGCCGTACGTCGGACAACCGCTGGTGCCAGGAGTGCAATGAGGCAGCCGCTAGGGGCATTGGAAGTCTTCGCAAGCAGGCGTCCCGCGGCGGTGGCCCGTCCGAGAAATCGACGGGGCGCAGGGTCGCCACTGAGTCGTTCATCGACGGGAACGAGGGCGAATCGTGATCGGGGTTGTACACGCTCCCGGCCACGGAAGCTATCGCCTCTACAAGCAGGGCTGTCACTGCTCTGAGTGCCGCGCCGCCCAGAACGCTGTCATCCGGTCGTACCGGTCGCGGAAGCGCGAGCTCATGCGGCAGGACGAACTGCACGCAGTCGCACGACTGATTCAGCAGGGCATCTGGAACGGCACGGACGCGCTGTCGATCGCTGCCGAAGTGATCGCTCTGGGAGTAAAGCGATGACTGATGACTGACCGTAGTTACGTTCCTGAGTGGCTTATGTGGTTGGCGGCGTGGCTCGGGTTCGCCTTAGGAGCCATCGCTGTCGGGTTGTGCTGGTGGACCTCGTGACCACGCGAAGGATTCGAACAGGTGCAGGTGGTCTAGGTCTTCGTTCGGACGGTGAAACGTGAGCATCCACATTCACCGCGTGCCTACGCGCATTGTCGCCGCGAAGCCTCATGGAAAAGAACGCTGGTGCTTCGTCTGTCGTAAGCGAACCCGCTTCACGATTACGACGCATGTTCCGAACGACCCGATGAGTTACTACGGCCCTCACTGGACGGTCGAGTGTGCGTGGAGGCATATCGACGGCGACCTGTTCCCTGGCCGTTTCCGGGAATGGGACGGCTGATGGTGAGGTTCGTGATCCCCGCCCTGATCGTCGCACCTCTAGCCGCGGCGTATGCGGTGTGTTTGCTCGCCGCGAAAGGAACCGAATGACCCGCGGCACGCCCATACCCGCCAACAGGTGGGCCAAGCAAAAGACTGGAGCTCTGACATCCGAGTGACCGCCCACACACTCCTCAGCCTCTACCTGGTCGCGGCTGCGCTCGCAGTCGTATCGCGAGCCGATGGTGCAGGGCCGACCATCCAAACACGCACCGCGCAAACGATCGTCGCTACGTGGCGTTGCGAGGACAAGCTGCCACGCGCACGGACATTCGCCCGCTCACCATGGAAGCCACACTCCACAGGGTTCCGCGTCGCCGAGCTCGCACGGTGGCAACACCGGCTCACAGCTTGCCGCGCTGTGCTGAAGCGGCGTGCCTACGAGTGGGCGTGGAAGGAGTGGCTCCCCGACAACTGGGCGAAACTCGGAGCCTGCGAAACCGGCTACGGACAACGTCCCGGAAACTGGTTCCACCACAACGCCCTCTACGTGTCCGCGTTCGGCATCAGCCGGCGAGAGTACGACGCGGACGCCGCCTACTTCGGAGCGCCACCTTGGAACGACACCAAGCCGCCGTCGCCGTACAACCAGTACCTCGCCGCGAAAGGGCATTACGCACGGTTCGGTGACGGCTGGGGGTGCCCCGGCCCATGAGTTGGATCGCGGGAATCGACGTCGACACGAAGGCCGTCCATTGCGTCTGCATCGACGAGGACGACGCCACAACCCCGGTGTATTTCCAGTGGACACTCGATGGCCAAGACGCGTGGGAGCGCGTGCGTTCGGTAAAGGAATCCATGCCCCCCAAGTCCTTCTGGGAGGACACGATCGCAGTGGGCCTCGAGAACCCGGCAGGACGCGCGGGAACGGGTCTGTACGCCGTCATACGCACCACAGGAGCCGTCCTCGCCTGCCTCCCGAGCTCGGTGCTGGTGCAACCTTGGAGGCCCGGAGAATGGCGTAAAGCAAACAGGCTCAAAGGCAACGCGACCAAGGCCGAAGTGAAGACATTTGCTGACGCCCTACTGCGCCGATCAACACCCGATGATCGCCCAGAGTGGCCCTGCCAGGACGCCGCCGACGCATACCTCATCGCCCTTGCGACCCGTGGCGCGATCGAAACCGAGGCGGCAGCGTGACCGGGCAGCAACAGCTATTCGAGCCCCGCACCAC
>JAZKBK010000019.1 GCA_040388625.1 Gemmatimonadota bacterium
TATCCCTGTCAGAGTGTTGACACTTGCACGCTGTTAGGCGACAATAGGAGTAGATAAGAGCAGAGGAAACGCCGGCAGACATGACGATGACCAACGAAGACCTCGCCGCCACCACGCTGCGAGCACTCATCGACGAATTGCGAGCAGAGCGCGAAACAGCGATTGAAGAGCTTCACACCTGCGGTTACGCCAAGGGCACGCCAGGCTACCGCCAAGCAGAGGGCAAGGTCATCTGGCTCAACGGCAAATTGGATCGTCTCGAACGAGAGGCGCGGTCATGACCATGACAACCGACCGCCGCGAGAAGACCGAGCAGCTCGCCAACGATCCCGGCCAGTGGCTGAAAGTCCGCGATCAGTCAGGTCGAGCCGTCGCGTACGGCATCCCCAGCGCCAGCACACCAAACCTCTACTACTTCGCGAATTCGACGCAGTGCACCTGTCCCGCAGGGCGCCGCGGCCGACGTTGCTGGCACACCGCCGCCGTCGCGAAGCACGTAGCCGACGTTCGCGCTGCCAGCCGGCCGGTGTTGACGCTGGTGCGTCACGAGGATGGCGACCTGTCGTGGCAGACCGACGCGGAGCGCCGCCTCGCAGAGCGCTACAGCCAGATTTACGGAAAGGACTGAACCATGACGACAACCCCTGCTTGTCACTGGTGCGGCGTCGGTATCGACGTTCGCCCACGCGGACCGCTGCTCTGCACGGTTTGCCACGAGTCGCGCGGCCTCGTGTGTGATGACTGCCGCCAGCAACTCGCCGGCCCGTGCGACGGTTGCCGCACACCTGACGACTACGACGACGAGCGGCACGACTGCCGCTACGCTGGCGAGCCTGGCGCCGGTTGCTTCGCTTTCTGCGAGGAGTGCGCCTGATGGCGCAATCCACGTGTCGTACGTGCGATGCCCCACTCGTCTGGCAGGACACCGAGAACGGCCGGCGCCCCTTCAACCCTGACGGCACACCACACCGCGACGCGCGGAGCAATGGCCGCCCAGCGTCATCGCCCGATAAGGAGCGTTCGATCCGTCGTCAGGTCGCCATGAAGTGCGCCGCCGAGCTTGTCGCCGCGGCTGTGACATCGCACGAGGACGCCAGGATCAGCCTCGTGTTTGCCGTCGCGGACCAGATCGACAAATGGCTAGAGAAGGGAGGCGATGCCACCGACTGACTGAGCGCCCCTGTCTATACGCACGACGGCCGGGGAGCTCGCAACGCCCCGGCCGCCATTCACACCGCCACCTCGGGAGAGTAGTGATGCACACAAAGTCTACGGCCGCCGCATTAGCCGGCCAGCCACCCCTGGATCTGGTTTTAGAGCGCTTGCCCAGTGGCGAGCTTGCATGGCTCCGGCCATCCACCGCGCCCGCCGAAGACGACGAGGCCCGCTACTGGCCAAGTGAGCGCGGCCGTCAACTCACCCGCCGGTGGGCCGCGGAACGCTGGCTGTTCGGACGCGAGATCTGCTCGTGACCGAGCACGGGTGCGACGAATCGGCCGACAGATATCTGGCGAACGCGCTGCGGCACACCGCGGAGGCGTCCAACGCGTTGCTCGACATGACCGTCGAGCCGCCCTCGGTGCCGGTCGCTCAGAGAGCCGTCGTGCACCTCGCTGGCGCAAGTCTCGCCGCGCAACGCCTGTTAGCCCGCCTCGAGGCGCTCGAGGATGCCTGAGGTGCTCACCGTCGTGGAGACGATCGTCTACATCGGCGGCGGTGCTGTCCTCGGGCTGTTGCTCACGTCGATGTGGGTGAAGAGACAGAAGAAGCGCCGCTCATGAGGCGGCACACCCTCGCGGTCATCGGCTCGTGCGCGGTCACGGTCGCGCTGTGTTGCCTGCTGTTCTTCGTACCGAGCGATCAGGTTTACTGGCCGTTCCTACTTGCCGCGGCGTGGGCAACCGGCGTCGCGGTCGGCTCGTGGCTACGGCTGTAAAAGGGAGTACCGATGCTTGCCGCAATCGTCCTCGCTGCCGCGCTGTTCGCACAGCCAGCGCCCACCCCCACGCCGGAGCCGGCCTACGCTGGCTACCGGTGCCAGATTTTTGTCGATCGCTCCTACATCTGCGGCAGAGCCGACCCTACCGGGATCGACCGAACGAGGGCGTTCGTCACTGGGTGCATTCCGAACGCTGACGGTGTCTACGACGCATGCTCGCCGCCACCGGATGAGGGCACCAGCGAGCAGCTCGCGGCACTCAGTGACGAGGTCGCGGCGTTACGCGCATCGAACGAGCGGCTTGTCGATCAGTTGAATGCCACGACCGCGGCCCTGGCCATGCTGACCGATCAGCTACATACAGACCAACAGGTGCGGCAGGCCGCACCAGACGGGACCTGACCTCGCACAACGACCGTGCATGCACGTCATCGTGTGTGCACGCTTGCACGTGGCATCACCGAGGCGCAGCCGTAGCGCTCACGCCTCGGAATTAGCCTCACGTGAGGCTAATTCGCTCTCTGCCAGGAGTCGCAGGCTAGGGGACCGGGCTGACGAAGAACCGCTCTTTGGCGGCGGACGCGGCCGCGCCCGTCGAGTTCGTGGCGTACTCCCACTGCCCCACCTGATTCGCGGTCAGGTGGGCGGTATACGTGCCAGTAGACACGTGCGTCAGGCTGGCTACCGAGTTGGTGCCGTCAGGCGCAAAAACGGTGAGCACGATCGTCGGGTCGTCGCACGGGTCTTGCGTCGTCGGATCGTGGGGATCGCCCGTCGCCGGGTCCGTCAGATAGGCCTCCAGGAACACCACCTCGCCAACGACGTACCGATTCACGGACTCATTTCAACACATCACCGTGCCGCGTCCGTAGCGCTCGACCTGGTCTCATGAGACCAGGTCGAGCCATAGCCTCGGAAACGATGGCCGATATCTCTGTCCACGACGCGGCCACGAGGCTGGCTACGTCCGAGCGTACTGTCCGACGCTACCTGGCTTCGGGCCAACTCGCCGGCACCCGCACCGCGGACGGCTGGACGGTCAGCGGTCAGGACCTTGACCGCTTCCTGGCCACGCGGACGGTCAGTCCGACCACCAATGGCCACGCGGTCACGGACATGTCCGCGGGTATGACCGAGCTCGTACGCCTGGTCGACCGCTTGCAGCGTGAGAATCGCGATCTCGCCGGCCTCGTCGGCTCGCTGCAGGAACGCAACGCCAACCTCGAGGCGCAACTTGCGCTGCCGACACCGTCAGAAACGCCTCTGGGAGAGCGCTACGCCAACGATCCCGGCAACACGTCTACACCTACCGGGCCTGCGCCCTCACGTGCGTACGCGCGCGCGTGGTGGCAGTTCTGGCGTACCTCGCCTGTTACCCAGTAACAGTCAAGTAGTCCGAGTGCGGGACCGCTCGACGCGCCAGCGGGCCCAGCGTTCTTTCGTGCTCTCAGACTCGAGCTCAGGTCGCAGATGCTCAGGGTTGAAGCAGGTTTCGTTGGGCCCGATCGCGCCGTGTTCCTGGCAGTAATGACCCAGCACGTAGCCGTCCGGGACCAGCCCATTCCGCACTTGCCAGACCCAGCGGTAGACAACCTGGCCGTCTTTGTACCGACCGTCGACTGGATCAATCGCGCTGAACTTTGGGCGCCCTGAGGTGTTCTTGCCATACGTCGACAACCAGCAGTCGGGATAGTCCGGATCGCCGAACCTGGCGCGCTCCCACACACGGCGTCCGTCAGACGTGTCCAGCCACGCCGGCACGGTCGGCACCTCGATGACGGTCACGCGACGCCCAGGCGGCAACGCCAACACCCCGCGGTAGCGCGGCACGGAAGTGCCGTCCCGTTCTTCGTTCGCCATGGGTCCCGTTCGAACGGGACCGGACTTCCTGGGCTTCCTGGGCTTCCACGTCGGCACGCTCGCTTGCTGCACGCGGCCGCCAGCCACGACGTAGAAACGGCCGTGGGGTAGCGCGTGCTCGCCGAATGCCTCGGGCGGCACCAGTCCGAAGGTGGCGTCGGAACTCCACTGCCTCGAGCGCTTGTCGCCGCCGGACTGCTGGCCCAGGAACCACACGGCCACGTTGCCGCGTACCTCGCTGGGAAAGTCCTCGGCGATCTGGCTGGCAAACAGCCCGGTCACCTTGCGCACCCTGAACGTCCGCACCGCGTCGCCGAAGAGCTCGCCGCCGATGAGGCCGACCTCGTCGATGGCGACGCCGATATTGCCGAGCGTCTCCGCGGCGCGGAGAGCTTCCAGGATGGCGATCTGCGCGAACCTGGCGCGGTTGCTCGTGTCCTGAAAGGCGTTCAGCGAGAACATGACGCTGGTGCCGGCGCGCAGCGTCTCCACAACGTCGAGGTCGGCGCCTAGCGAGTCACCGAGTGATTGCTCCATCTCGCGCAGTCGAGCCGTCCAGTTTTCCACCATCGTCTGTGACGACTGGCCTTTCGCCACGCTCGGCAGCACGGCCAGGACCTGGGCCAGCGTGCGGACATCACCCCGTTCGTCCGCGGTGAGCCACGCCTGACGCGCGGCCTGTTTGAACATCGAGCGGTGGACGCCGACGTCCTGGCCATTGCTCGGAAACATGTACTCCACCCGCTGCGCCGCGAGCTCGAGCGGGCCGCCCCACGGATACCAGCTGATGTCGCCGCGGGCTTTCCAGACCACGCCGCCCACTGATTGGACCCAGTTCTCGAGCGGCGGCGCATGGTCGCCGGTGATGATGACGACGGGCACGCGCAGCTGGTCGGCGAGCATGGCCAGCAGCGTGCTCTTGCGCGCGCCGGTGGTGGCGATGATGCCGATGTGCCGCCAGGCGCGATCGAAGGTCGCGCCGCCCACACTGACGGGCTGGGCATAGCGCCAGCGCTCGACGATGTTGGGCCCGCCCCACGCCGGCGCCGGAGCGGTGCTCGTGGCGGCCGCGGCCTGGGGGCGAGTCGACTCAGATCGAGGCCGCGTGAACACCAGCAGCAGACCAGCCACCACGAGCAAGCCCAGCGCCAGCTTGCCGTTCGGCTGGGCCCATAGCGCCAGCAGCGCGGCCGGCAGCAGCGCGCCGCTCAGTCCTGGGAGGGCCACGGGCTGAAAATCTCGGCCAGCCACTGCAGGATCAGCACGGCCACGACCAGGATGACCAGCACCTTACGCAGGGGTGGGCACAGGATCAGCAGCGTGACCGTTGCGACGATCGCTGCCCAGACTTCCAGGGTGTTCAGATCCACGGCGTAGCGCCTCCTTTTCTCTCGGGTCGGTGGTGATCTCGCGATGCTCGTCTGGCGTGGCCTGAATGTCGAGCGGCACGAGCATGCCGCCACAGTCGAGCAATGCCTGGCCACGCCCCGCGCCGCGCAGGAACCGGCGCGACGGCACGGGCAACCCGACCGCTTCGGCCAGGTCGTCAAGGTCACGATCGTGCTGACGCAGGTAGATCCTGATGGCGGCGTTGTCGAGCACCGCCTGGCCGCTCTTCAGCAGCTCGCGCACCTGCTGGGTGGCGATCCACAGCGACAGCCAGTGATGGCGGCCAATGCGCGCGATCTCTTCGACGAGCTCGGCGACCTCCGGGTCGCGCAACAGCGACCACAACTCGTCGAGGATCAGCATCCTCGGCCGCGGATCGGCTTTTGCCTCGGCCCAGACCTCATCTATCCACGCGCGCAGGACGCGGGCCCGCTCGGCGGGTTTGACGTCGGCCAGGTTGAGCGTGCGCGCACCGGGGATGTCGCCATACTCCGCCGGCGTGCGCTGCTCGACGATCAACAGTTGCACGCCGCGCAGTCGACGCGCCAGCAGCTTCAACAGGAAGCTTTTCCCCATGCCGACCTTCGCGACGACCACGCCGCCGAAGGACTCGAGCGACGGGTCGAACGGATCCAGTTTGACCAGCATGCCGCCCTCACGCGTGGTGCCCAGCTCGGCGCCGCCCGCGTGGTCGACCGTGCCCGGCTGCATGATCCACGTCGAGGCCACGCTGGCGCAGTCGAGTGTGTGCCACACGCTGAGCAGACGGCAGCGTCCCGTTGCCGACGTCGCCTCGAGGCCGACGTCCTGTTCGTACTTCGCCAACCGGACATCGCCCAGGACCAGGCCGATCTCGTGCCCGAGCGTCTGCACGCGCTGGCGTAACACGTCGCGAGTCGGCGCCCAGACCGTCAGGACCACGGCGACCTTGACCGGACGGTCGGTCCTGGCGATCAGCCGCTGGCGCGTGACCTCGGCGTCGCGCCGGCCGAGCTCGTTACCCGCGTCGTGCCGCAGGCCGTAGTCCGTCTGCCAGGATTGCTGCTTTTTCAGGAACCGCGCGATGCGCTGCGGGTCCTGCGGCATCACGTGAATCCCCACGTGCACCGGCAGATCGCTGGCGAGCGCCTGGCCGAGCCAACCGGGTGATACCTCGCGCGGCCAACGCCGTAGCACCAGCGTGGCGCACCATTCGTCACCCACCCGCACACAGTCGGGATAGATCGTGACCGGCCGTGTGTCGATCGGCAGCACGCCCGGTTCACAGCGCAACCCGACACCCTCGAGCGCGCGGGTGACGGTGCGTACGCGCCAGGCCAGCTCGACGTCGTCGGTGGCGCGCACCACGACCAACCAGCGTCGCTGCAACACCGGCGGTTGCGGCCAGTCGCGCACGTCGGACAACTCGTGCGCCTCGCCGATCACCTGGACGCGATGCGACAGGCCCATCAACACCCGCGCCAGCGACTCGGCCTCGTCGGCACGTTCCCGCGGCGAGGCCATGCCGTAGTTCACCGTAGGCGCCACTCGCAGCACCGCGATACGTACTGTCGCTGGCGCCGGCGCAGTCTTGCGCCGTGGCAGATGCCGTGCGATCCACGTCGTCGGCCAGGTCGCGACGCCGAAGTGATGCCACCAGGCCTGGACCCACTCGTGCGCGCGGCGCAGGCCGAGGCGTGAGCGAAAACTGGCAGCGAGCGCGCCCAGGTAGGGCACGTCCGTCACTGGTTCGCCGGTGAGCGTCCACACCACGGCGCCGAGCACGATCGGGATGCCGAGTGCGGCCAGACCGTGCAGCGATAACCACCAGGTGACGAGCCCCGCACCGAACAGCACGGCGATGTCCGCGAAGGCATCCTCACGCTCGAGCTCGGTGGGCACCACGAGCGTGGTCTGTGCGGCGGGGGCCTCGATCATGGCCGGGTCAGTGACCCAGGCCGACACTCCCCAGCGATTGCGCCAGGGTGAGCGCCAGGAGCATGACCGCGCCACCGACCAGCGCGGCAATAACGATGCTGCGACCAGCGCGATGATCGCCAATGGCCCACGTCGCGCCACCGGCGAAGAGCCCCGCCGCGACGATGGGCACGGCGAGCGTGTCGATGGCCGAGGTGATGATGCCCGTTACGAGCGTGCCGAGACTTCCAAACATGCGTGACCTCCTGTCGTGTTGTCAGGCCTGGGTCGGTGGCGAAGGAAGGCGCACCCGTCCGTACCCAGCCAGGTGCGCGCGCCAGTACGCGGTGTCCAGGGATGCCCAGCCGAGGGTGGGCTCAACGGCGCTCACCATGCGCCCGCCGCCCATGTAGATCCCGACGTGGGTGATGAAGTCAGGCGAGTCGTACGTCGCTTTGAAGAACACCAGGTCACCCGGTTGCGGGTCGCTGACGCGGGCGGTGGCGTTGAATTGCGTCTGCGCCGTTCGCGGCAGACTGACGCCCAGTTGCGCGTAGATGCGCAACGTGAATCCCGAACAGTCGACGCCGCGGCCGGCGGGCCCGTTGCCGCCGAAGACGTAGGGCGAGCCCAGCCACGGCTGAATCAATTGCAGCAGTACCGTCGTGATCGCCGTGGCACCCTGCGCCTGCGGCGCGGTATCCACCGGCGGCGCAACTGCTGCCGGTGCCGGGCCCACGAGGGGGGCGGATCCCTCGGAGCCGTTAGTCGTGAGTAACGACTCACCGCTATTGCCCTGCAGCCACCACGGCGCAAACGGCTGTTCAAAGTACCCCAGCAAGGGGGCGATAAACAGGAGAAGAAAAGCAACGACTCCTGCGACGAGCCACCACAGCCAGGTCATACGTGCACCCACGCGCGGCGACCAATGATCGCGGCGACCTGGCCCATGTCCAACCCCGTGAGCACAGCGAGCGAATGCAAACTGACGCCCTTCTCGTGCGCCGCCCTCATTTCGCGAACCATCCATTCGTCGAGGCGGGCTGCCGGGTTGCGTTCGCCGCGCTTGTCGGATGTTCTGCCGCGCCCACGATTTCGCAGGTCGGTCATGTTTTCGACATGGCTGCCGAGACGCAAGTGGGCTAGTCGCACACACCAGCGGTTGTCGCACGAGTGCAGCACGAACAAGCCTGTCGGAATTGGCCCGTGCGCTGACTCCCAGACGATGCGATGCGCGCGGACGTTTCGCGCGCCAATTTTCATGTATCCGTACCCGCTGTAATTACGCGGGCCGGTCCATTCCAAACATTCGCCTGCCTCAACTGTGTATGCCGCGATCCGTTGCTCGATCGGGAGCCGGCGATGCTTGTTGGGATTGTGGCCGGACAGATAGCGCCGTCCAGGCTTTGCCATGCGTCCACAGTTGCACGCGCAGTTCATCGCGCTATCCGTTTCAGCACGGCGAACTGGATCAGGCGGCCGATGACGCCGGCGTGGGTGCCTGGCATCTGCATGCCGGACAACAGCCCAGGCAGACCTCGGATCAACAGCAGCACCACGATGCCGAGCAGCACGCCCACCACGCCGGTACCCAGCGAACTGATGACACTCGCCGTTTTCAGGCCGATGACGATGAGGACCTGCGAGAACACCAGACCCGCCGCGACGCGCACGTAGCCCATGGCCCAGGACTCGGTCTGCTCGAGCGCAAAGCCCAGCAGAAACAGGCTGCCGCACGCGATCAGCACGTCGATCAGCCCGAGGCGCATCAGCAACGTAAACAGCGTCAGCAGCGCCACGACGGCGTAGACGACGATCAGCAACAGCGCGGGTACGGCCGACGCCGCGGCGTCGGTGGGCGATGCGGTTG
Organism: Gemmatimonadota bacterium; assembly: GCA_040388625.1. NCBI lineage: Bacteria > Pseudomonadati > Gemmatimonadota > Gemmatimonadota bacterium. The sequence continues at coordinate 8,955 of JAZKBK010000019.1, forward strand.
GTAGCTGGAGCTGCGGTTTCAGCAGACCGGCCATATCTGGCGCGCTGATGACGGTGTTGATCGCGTTGTTGATGTCGATGCCGATCTGCCACCACACCAGGTTGCCGACGCTCAGCACGACCGCGGCGAAGAGTCGCCCCCAGCGCATCGGTTGCCCGCCACCCATCGCGTGCGACGCGCCCATGCCAAAGACCGCCAGCGCGATCAGTACGAACGCCGCCAGGCGGATCTGCTCGGCCAGGCCGCGGATCGTCGGGTTGTTGTAGGACAGGTCAGGCGGCGTGGTGCGCCACACGTCCGGCAGACCGAGCATGCCGTTGGCCCACTGCACGGGCGTGGGCGCGATGATCTGCACCAGGATCGCCTGCGAGCTCTCGACGGCCGACTCCGAGACGACCTTCGGATCGGGCGGTGGCGCTACTAACTGCTGCGTCACGGTGGTGTGCGTCTCGATAGGCGGCACCACGGGCGCGGGGAGTGACTGCGCGAAGGTGAGCGCCGGCGCGACCAGCAACCCCAGGACGAACGCCAGCGCCAACCGCTTCATACGTCCTCGCGGTTGCGGTTCTTGAAGATCATGGCCACGACCGCCAGCGCACCCAGCCCCAATCCAGCGAAGCCGAAGCCACCCGCCGGCAGCGACGACTGCTGCACGCTGGCCCCTGGCGTCGCCGTCGGCTCGAGGGTTGGCACCTGAGTGGATGTGGGGAGCGCTGTCGCCGTCGACGAGGGTGAGGGTTGTAGCGTCGGCGTCCGAGTCGGCGCGGGTGTTGCGGTAGGCACCACCAGCACCGTGGCCAGCACGGTGACAATGACGGGCTCCGGCGTCGGTGCCGTCTGATACACGATCCGCGGCGCGGGTGGCTGAGCCGCCGCGGCCTGCACGGCGGCGCGAGCGACCACGCGCGTCGGTGTCGGTGGTGGTGCACCAACTGGTGCACCAGTTTCGGCGGCCGGCGGATCGGTGGGTTGCGGCTGCGCGTCCCAGTACCCGCCGTCCTGCTGCACGTCACAGCGGCCGTCGTCGTCCTGGGCGCACGGCGTGTCCGAGTGCCAGCTCGCGCCGACAATGGGACAGGTGAGCGCGGGGTCCAGCTCGGCGAAATAGTCCACACCGGCCAGCACGACGTTCGTCTCCTGGGTGAACATCCACACGGGCGACCACACGCCGACGAGGCCGCAGCCGCCGAGGTCGACGTCCCAGCGACCCTGGCGCAGCGCGAGCTCGTACAGCGCGGGATTCGGTAGCGTCGTCGGCCGCAGGTAGCCGCCCACCGGATTAGCGCCGAATGGCAGCACGGGCTCGGCCGTGGGCGGATCCTCGGGCGGGTCGGTGGCAGTCGGGACAGGCGCGGACGTCGCGCTCGGCCGCGGTGTGGAGGTCGGCGGCGGCGAGGGCGTCGGCGTCACGGTGATCTTGTGCTGCGCGATCGCGTTGGCGAGCTCGTCGAGCGCGTGCTGCGTCGCCTCGGGCGGCGTGCGACTCTGCGCCGACGCCGCGTGAGCCGTCGCCAGGACCAGCACCAGGCCGAGAAGGACGCCGGATAGGTGGTGAACCACTGGTAAATCCCTGGCACATGCTAGTCTTACGGCTCAGTGGGCGTCCACCAGCCTCTTACCATCGGCTCCGCAGTGCCTGGCGCCGCGACCGTCCTGACGCCATCGCTGCGCTACTGGCGGTTACAACGGGCCCTGCGCCAGGTGGAGCTCGCCAAAGCCGCCGGCGTCGGCAGCATGTCCGTCCACCGCGGCGAGTCCGGCCAGCCCTTGCAAGTCTTCACCGTGCGGAAACTCGCCGAAGCCCTCGGCGTCAGTCCGGCGGATCTCCAGCGTCAGCCACCGGCTTAGCTGCTCTTGCCCCGCGGTTCAGCAGATCGCGAAGCGCCTGCCCGAACGTGGTGCCGTCGAGGCCCGCCTTCTGCTTGATCAGGTCTATCTGCCGCTGCTCCAGATAGACATCTCGAAGAACGAGAGGATCCGGCTTGCGCGGTCGCCCCGCTCCAGCACGTAAGCCACCACGACCCATCGGGGTGCTCCAATCCTTCTGATTCTACACCCTACAGGAATCAAAGCCAATTAAGGGATAGTCGTGGGAGGTGCTGGCAGCAGAAGTAACTCGCGACCTCAATTTCTGGAGAACCCGAACCTGCTCATTCAGTATTCACGCGGGAGAAGTTATCTGCGGTGAATTGCTGGTTGGCAATTCTCAGTTGGACTAGCGTGATAACTCTTCTTATCGTACATTCGCAGTTCTCTGACTTTGTCCCGCGACCACGCCTCGCGTGGTGTATGCGACCAGCGCTGTGGTGTGAGAAGGACAAAACGCCGTTCGCCGACGAGCCTCGCACGTAGCGCGGGCGCGTTGAGACATCAATCTGCAACAACGTTTTGAAAACGTTTCCTGGTTTCCGACCGTCGAGCACTCGCTGACGTTTCCACGATTCCACGCCGCGGCGAAGGCGCGCTTAGTTTCTAAAGCAGACGCAGCGAAGCGTCAGTCTGGTGGCGGCGGATCTATTCGGGCAACGAGGCTCGCGATTCGGTCCGCCAGAGCTGATCGCTGATCTACCGCGTCGAAGGCGATAGGAGTTCCGCCTGGTCCGCTGTGTTCGACCGATTGCCGCTCTCGGTACTTATCTGGCCGGCAGGCCTTGAGCAAGACCTCGAGTAGCCGATCGCTGTACTCGGTGATGATCTCGTAGTCGACGACCTCGCGACCCACGACAATTGGTCGCTTCCGGACTACGCCGTCTACTGCGCGTCTGAGTGCTTCGGCTTCCAGGCGGTCGTAGGCTGATTCGCGGGCTGCTTGACACGCCGCGGCGAACTCATCGCTTTTTTCCTGCCACAGATAGATGCACTGGTTCGTAACACCGGCAGCTTCCGCCGATGCGGTGATGTTGGCGGTCCGTTCCAGCATCGCCAGGAACGTCTTCTGTGCAATCTGGGTACGACGTTGCATCGGTGTTTTCCGCCCGCACCGACTTGAGTGGGCCAGAGGCCGGAAGCTTAAGCGTCACAATATGTTAACGCATCGGACGCCCGGACAGGGGCAGTCTGAGGTCAGTGGAATGACTGGTGTTTGTCAGCCGCTGGACGTCCAGTTGGACGTACGGTCAGTCGTGGTGGAGCGTCCGGCTCGGACGCGGTGAAGTGGCACACAGGAGATGGATCAATCCTGGAGGTGCCACCAGAGATGCAGGGTAAAGCGAGCCCGCGTCCCTGGTTTCCACCGCGCCCGAGCAGGACGCTCCACGCACCGCGAGAGAGGTCCCGATCGGATGCGTACGACCACACAGCAGTGACACGCGGAGCAGCATCGTCCTCCGCGAGTGAGTGCCGCTGAGAATATCGGCGGACTGAACCGACGTCTCTCAATCCGATCGGGACCATCAGAAACGACGCACCCGGCTGTTCGCGCTAAGCGATTGCTCGATCTCGGCGAGCTCCAAAGCTTCCTTCGGTGCGATGACGTTGTAGATCCGTTTGGTGCGGAGGCATTCCGCTCGATACTGGAGTTGCGCCAGGTCAGAATGCACGATTTCCGTATTGGCTGGCGCAGTTGCTAAATCATGCAAAGCGCGCCGATAGACACGACTCTGACAGGCTGCTTTTCCGCACGTCCTGGCGTCGCTACGTTTGGCATGGAATGGCTGGCCGCAGCCCTCACAAACGCTCACCCATGCAACCAGCGTTCGAGCGCTTCGAGTTCGAGCGCTTCCTTGCCGCTGAGGTTGTGGAATGCGCGTTTGCCGCGAAGGACCTCGAGCTGGGCCCGGTACGGCGCCTTCTTCGCTTCGAGTTCGGCCTGGCTCCGGAGCATGCGTAGCCGATCTTTCTCGCGTTCCTGGTCGAACTTGAATTGTCGTGACTCGGCCTCGCCCTGACGCAGCCAGTCAGCGGTTTCCATTCTGAGTTTGACCGCGGCGTCGATCTTCGCTTTCGCCTCGGCACGTTGCTGCTCGTCGAAGGCTAGCCAGCCCTTACGCGCCCGCTCGCTGCCGATGAAGTTCTCGAGCTGGTCCTGGGTCTGCGCCGCGTCGACCTGCAAGGTCCACCAGTCGAAGTCGGCGTCTTCGGCATTCGTCTGATGCTTGTCCTCAGCCGGATGTGATTCCTGCCGAACCGCACCCACGGATGAGAACTCGAAGGTGGTGTCGAGATATTCCAGATCGTTCATGGCGTGGTGATGGCCTCCAATCCGTCAGTCTGGATCGTTTCTCCGGCGCCGTGCGAGGTGAAAGCCGGATTCAGCGGGACAGGGATAGACGACGAGCAACTCGGGAATCGTCCCGCTCGCGAGCAGCCAGTCGTACTCGTGCTTGAGAAAACGTTCAGCATCACCGCGCGAATGGAAAGCAACCTTGTTGCATGGCTCGCAGCGTCCTGGCCTTCGCCGCGCGTACACCGCGGTCACGCGGCACCTCTGGGACCGAGCCAGTCGATGTCGACGTAGACCGGCCGAGCCGTACTAATGACCTCGAAATGCTTCCGCCAGCACGACTCGCATAACTTCTGTGTGCGAGCGCCGCGAACGATATGCAGGACCTGCGGCGCCGTGATTCGACCGCACTGGCTGCACGGCGCCGGTGGCGTGTGAGTAACCATCAGGCTCCACCCGCCAGGGCTTTCGCCTCGCGCCATTCGTAGTAGCGCACGAGGCAGTCTGTGTCGCAGAACTGGAGGATCGTGCCACTGGGCTCGATGACCATGAAACCGACCCTGGACAGGAGCGTATGAAACCCGCCGTACGGTCGGCCGTTTGCCGCACACCACGGACGCGGCATGTCGACGTCTTCGGTCATGCGGCGAGCTCCGTGTCGACCCACGTGATGTGATGGCGGCCACCGCAACGACCGCCACAACCGAGCGAATCGAGCAGGCGCTTTTCTGCGTCTGCCTGGGCGAGTGTCGGCCACACCGTCAACGTGAGCATGCCTGGGCACTCTGAGAGCAAGACGAAGGGTCCGTCCTCGGTGTTGCGGACCACGACACCACCGTAGACACACCTGGCCGCCGCACGGAACGTCTGATGTTCCCGTGAACATGCGTCGTGTCGCACGCTCACGAGGCCACCCCCGCGCACTGGTCGCAGCGGTCCTCTTCCGGGTAGAGCCACTGCCCGCACTCGCAGTGCCGGTGCCCGTCGCCCTCGTCGACGCCCCCCGTACTCATTTTGGTGCCGTCCTCGTACGACGAAAGGGACAGAGGCACACTCGACGAGGGCTCTTCTCCCTGGTACTCATTTTGGGTACCAGGCAATTTCCGCTCGTGCTCCTCCACGAGGCCCGTCACGGTGCACGTCTCGGTGAACTTGTGCGGGTGAGGCTCGTCGATAGGACAGCGCGGCCGCGCAACCTTCGGCTCAGGTTTCGGCGGAGCGTGGCGTGAAAGCGCCCAGAGCATGCCAGGCGTGCCGGTCATGCACTTCGACTCGAGTTCGATGTGCGCGCGAGGTGCGCCGTCGGCGTTCTGGCTGTAGACGGTCCGCTTGACGATCGGGGCGTCGTCGGCGAACACCCGATCCAGCGCCCGTCGCACCGTGTTCTTGCTGAGGCCGACGTCGGCCGCGAGGCCGACGCGCTCCTGGTCGTTCGGGTTCGCCGGGTTCTTCGGCGCGTCGACGACGACGCGGATCGGCCCCTGATGGCCACGGCTCATCCGTGACTGTGTCTGGCAAACGGCGCTGACGGCGACGATGCGCTCGCCGGCGGTCAGGTCGGCGTTGTGCAGCACTTTGAAGATGGCCGCGCGTTCTTCCTCAAGTTCGCGCACACGAGCCTCGAGCTGGCGCACCATGCCCATCGATCCCCACGACTCGGCGTCGATCATCAGTTGCTCGTGCGCCTGGTCGCCGTACCGCGCCGTGTAGTCGTCGGCACCATTTTTCGAGCCGTCCGGCTCATCGGGCAGGTGAACGATGTAGACCAGTGCGCCCTGACGTGTCAGCCAGTTCGCGAGTCGGCGCAATGCCAGCGCGACGTGTGCATTGCGCCAGGCGTCACTGTCGAATTCCAGATAGGTCAAGCGTCCGTCGAGCGGGATGTGCTGCCAGTCGGTGAGCGCCAGCAATCCGCTCGCCTCGCCGCTCTGGTCGAAGGCAGGCCGCGAGTGGTCGCGGTGCGCCCAGGAGAAAACGCCCCAGATGTTGACGGCGCAGTACCCCATCCCGGCCAGACAATCGGCTTTTTTCGCCCCCTCGGTGAACACGAGCGGCACACTCGCGTCGCCAATCTGATCGAGGCATCGCGGCGGCACGTCCAGAATCGGCGACTGGCCTGCGGGATAGTCGTACTTGCGCGCTCTGCCGTCCTTGCCGACGCGTGGCTCGTTCGGCTTGAGCGCGTACCGGCTGTTCGAGCCATCCGGCCCATGCAGCGGAATGAGCAGCCCAGGCCGTGCCTGATAGTCAGCGAAGCCCAGAGCGATTAGCTCGTCCTCGTCGGTCACGGTCCGATAGCCGCGCTCCGCGATCACGTCCTCGCTGATGCCCGAGGCGTCGCGCAGCTCGCGCAGGTGCCGCTCGGCTAGTACGCCTGTTCTTGACGTGTCCTGCGATACTTCAAGCGTCTTGGTTGTATGCTTCGGCTGCATCCAGGTCTCCGGCCTCGACCGCCTTGCCGTGGATAAGTTCGGCGGTCGAGGTCTTTTTTTGTCCTGCGGAGAGCGCCTCCGCGGCGGCGAGCGCGATCGGCAGTCTGGCTATGGCCAGCGCAACGATCTGCTTGGCTGGTGAGCGAATACCCGTCAGGTGAGCGAGCCGACAGATGTCGTCCCACGTCTGCTCGTCATGGAATCGCACCTTGGTCTCGTAGACCTCGTCCATCACCAGATCATTGACGCACAGGCGTTCGGCAGCATGAAGGCCACCTATTTGTTCCTGGCCTCGTGCTGACGCTGTTTCCAACGTCGATAGGTGCGGGGTGGTATCGGGATCGCTCCGGCGACCTCGATATCGCTCGGCTGTCCTAGCGCTTTAGGCCAGCCTGCCCGCACCTGTTCATCGCGGCGAGCGATCCACCCGTCCGAGTGGTTCTGTCTGTTCGGCAACGCGGTACCGGGATTCGTACCTTGAACGCGACCCTCGTGTAGGCCAGGGAAGATCAGCGTCTGGTTGAACAGACGGGTCATTTCTTGAGTCAGCGCTCGGTGGAGATCCTTCGGATGCGGAAAGCGCCGTTGGATGCGGTGATCGTTGAACAGGATGAACGCGCACGCGGCGAGCGCTGAATACACCGCGGCCGCTTCGGCCTGTCCGGCTCGTTCGTCCCAGGTGGTGAGCGGGCCCAGTCGTTGCAGCTCCTGATACTCGAGCGCCGCGAGCTCGAACTGGCGCAGCGCGTTCTCGTGTCGGCGCTCGTGCAGGACCTGGAGCAGCGCGTCGTGGTTGCCGCGCGCCTGGGCGAACGTCAGCACAACCTCGCCGTGTTGGTTTCGCGGCTGTTTACGCGGCATGTCTCGCACTTGGGGATAGCGCATGAGGCGTCACGCAAGTGTCATCTGGCGTCACAGCGCTTGACACTGGCCACTAGCCAGCCACTGCCCAGCCGCTGGGGTCTACGATTCGTTTCGCCGCGCGTGTCGCTGTCATGGGTCGCGCGGCTTTGGCTGGCGGCGTGGACGCTTCGACTCGGTCACGCCGCCAGTTTTTTTGGCTCATCCTTCGGGAGCTCGAGTTGCTTCGGCTCCAGGAACGCGGCCAGTGAGGATTCGCGAACGCGCCACCCGGCGTGATCGCTGCCGAGGCTGATCCCAGCCAGTCGGCCTGACCTCAGCCAGCGGCGCACCGTCTCAGGCTTCAACCGAAGCCGCGCGGCCACCTCCGGCACCGTCAGTAGGGGGTCGTCTGCCATACACGGATAGTAGCAGATACACGCAAGTATCCCTGTCAGAGTGTTGACACTTGCACGCTGTTAGGCGACAATAGGAGTAGAT
>JAZKBK010000020.1 GCA_040388625.1 Gemmatimonadota bacterium
CGGATGATCGCGGGCATGGTCGCGGAATACGCGCAGCGGAACCGTCTCGCATGAGCCTGACGCTGTTCATCCCGGATCGGTACGCGCAGGGCGTGCTGGCGCTGTCGCCAACCGACTACTGGCGCCTGAACGATCCGAGTGGCACGAGTGCGCGAGACAGTGGCAGCGGCGCGCATCACGGCACGTACGGTGGCAGTCCGTCGCTGGCGACCAACACCTCTGGCGACGATAGCGCGACCGGCGACCTCATGCGCTTCTATGACGGCGTCGATGATGCGATCGCGGTGTCATCGGTCGCCGCCTCCACCACCACATTCACGATCGCGGCGTGGATCTGGCCGAGTTCTGGCCCGTTCGATCCGTTCGGGGCGATTCTCGTCAAGTCCGACAGCACGGGATTCTTTCTCCATCAAGACACCTACAAACTGTCGCTGGTGTATTCGGCCGCCGCGCATGATTCCTCGTCAGCCATCTCGACGAGTGGATTTTCGCACATCGCCGTGTCTGTCAACGCGGGAGCCGGCACGTTCTATATCAACGGGACGGCGTCAGGCACGTGCGCGAGCGTCCCAAGTTTCGCGTTCGATTCACTCGTCTCCATCGCCGGGTTTGTGCCCTTCAAGGGCTATCTGACGGACGTGGCCTTCTGGGCTGGCACGGCGCTGTCCGGCGCGCAGATTGCTGCCCTCTACGCCTTGCGCACGGTCAGGCTGAAGCGCGAAAGCCTGCACATCTCGAAGACGATCAAAGGCGTCGATACAGCCTCGTGCCAGGTGGACTCGACCGATGGCAGCTACCGGCCACAGGTGGGCTCGCGCGTCATGCTCACCAATGGTCTGACGGAGTTCGGATCGATCCGGTATTTCGTCGGCGTGATTGACGCGCCCGAAGAAGCCGGGATCACCGACAAGACGACGCCGATCCGCACGTCGATCAGTGCGGTCGATCTGAAGTCGCTGACAGACCGCCGCACGATCTCGGTCGAACTCGCGGCCGGCACGATGAAGTCGCAACTGGAGACGCTCGTCCCGTATCTGTCCGACTACGGCGTGATGCTCGATACCGCGCAGGTGGATGGGCCGGACCTCGAAGCGGTCAGCTATACCGACACCTCGCTGACGACCATCCTGGACAACATGGCGACGACGACAGCCGGGATGGGCACGCCGTACTTCTGGCGCATCAACGGCTTTTCGCTGTTGGCGATGCTGGAAACGGCCGGCATCAACGCCGCGTTCAACATCGCGGCCAATGACGGCCACGTCAAAGGCGACGTGACGGTCAGGCAGCGCCGAGAGAACTACTACGCGAACCGCGTGATTGTGCTCGGCGGCAGCGGCTCGGCCGACTACAACCACGCTGGACCGCTGATTGAGACGCACTTCGGCAACGGCTCCACGCGCGTCTTCACACTAGACGCCACGACGGCGAGAGTGCTCATCGCGAACGTCTACCGGTCAGGTGTCTTTGAGGCTGGCTATAACGTCTTTGACTATCCCGATGCGCAGCCGTGGACGTTCGACGTCACGACGAACACGCTGCATCAGGACTCTGGACAGACGGTTCTCTCGAGCGCGGACGAAGTGAAGCCGGATTACATCGGCCAGCTTCCCGTGCGCGCACAGGCCGACGATTCGACAGAACAGAGCGCGGTCGGGCTCTGGGAGAAGTTGATTCGCGTCCCTGACATCGTCACCAAGCCAGCCCTGCAAGACATCGCCGATGCCGAGCTGGTCAAGCGCAAGACCACGCCGAAGGCCGTCTCGTATGCGACGTACTCGACCGGCATCGACGTCGGCTACTCGCAGACGATTACGCTGAGCGCGCGCGCGTTGTCTGGGTCATTTCTCGTGACCGACCTCGAGCTGGACGATATCGGCCGCAGAGACGAGTCCCTGCGGGCGACGGTGACGCTCCAGCAGGGCGCGCAGTTTCAGGACACCGTCAGAGACACGATCAAGGGCTGGTCGGAGCAGCCGTCTACGTCCGCCGCGGTGGGCGCGACTGGCGAGGCGGGCGCGACAGGCGCCACTGGTCCGACAGGTTCGACAGGTGCCACAGGCGCGACCGGTGCGACCGGCGGCGCTGGCACGACAGGTGCCACGGGCGCGACAGGTCCGGCGGGACCAACCGGCCCTACGGGCGCGACAGGGCCGCTTGGCGCCACCGGCGCCACCGGGCCGCAAGGCGATCCTGGCAACGCCGGCGGCGTGACCGATGACATCTCCTGCGAAAGCATCCACGTCATGCACTTTGTCGACGGCATCTTCACGGGGGTCGACTAATGGCGTGGGCACCAGAAAGCCTCAACGTCGAACCGTCCGCGACCGGCGCGGCGACCCGCGTGACCGTGGTCTATGTGAACGGCAAGGACCACGCGACGGAAATCTACGCGACGACGAAGCCATCGCTGGACTGGCTCAGGGATAAGGTGCGCGATGCGGTCGCGGCGCTCACCGCGCGTGATGCGTTCATCGCCGATCCGCCCATCGTGGCTGACCTGTCCGATCTGACGATTGCCGAAGACGTGCTGGCAAAGCGCGAATACCAGGCGGCGCTGATTCGCTATCTGCAACTGCAGAAGGCGCTCGAGGCCGGCGCGATTCTTCCTGATGACGAGTCGCTGGCCGATGCGGTGGCCGACGTGAAGCGCCTGTGGCGGCCGGAGTTCGGCGAATGAGGCTGCACGTGGTTGCGCTGCCGCACACGCTCCTGACGCGCGCGTACGAGTGGTGTGCCTATACCGCGAAGATTCGCCGCTTCGCCAACATGCTGACGTCGAAAGGCTGGCCGGTCACGGTCTACGGGCCAGAGACGACGGAACTCTCATCAGCCGTCGAGACGGTCACGATCGTCACGGAACGCGACCGTAAGCAATGGTTCGGATCGTCTGAATGGCAGCACACGCAGAGCTTTGGCTACTGGAAGAACACGGATCGTTGCTGGACGGTGATGAACGACCGGGCCGCGCAGGCCATCCGTGACCGCTGGCAGCCGGGCGACGAGTTGTGCCTCATCGCGGGCAACTGTCAGGAATCGATCGCCACCGACCTCAGCGTCATGCCGGTCGAGTGGGGCATTGGCTATACGGGCGTCCTGCATCAGTCGCACAAGGTGTTCGAGTCGTATGCGTGGATGCACCACGTCTCCGGCCTGATGAAGAAGGACGAGCTGCAGCCGCACGATGCGGTGATCCCGAACTGCTACGACCTCGAAGACTTCACGCCGTCGGACACGCACGGCAACTATCTGCTGTATATGGGCCGCGCGATCGAGCGGAAAGGCTTGGCCGTCGTGCGCGACTTGGCTGAGACGGCAGGCGTGCCTGTCTATGTCGCTGGACAGACCGACCCGCAGATACCCAACGCTCGGTATGTCGGGCTGGTCACAGGCCGCGCGAAGGCGGAACTGCTCGCAGGCGCCTATGCCGTGCTGACGCCGACGACATATCTGGAGCCGTTCGGCGGTGTGGCCGTCGAAGCGATGCTATCCGGCACGCCGGTCATTGCGTCCGACTGGGGCGCGTTCACGGAAACCGTACAGGACGGCCTGACAGGATTCCGCTGCCGGACGCCTGAGCAGTACCGAGCGGCGGTCGAGCGCGTGCGCGATCTGGATCGGTCGGCGATTAGCTGGCAGGCGGAAACGCGCTACAGCACGACCGTCGGCGCCGAACGCTACAACGCATATTTCGCACAGCTAGGGCTTGTGCCTGCGCGTCAGGTCACTAGCATGGCTGGCGCACGGGGTTAGTGATGAC
>JAZKBK010000021.1 GCA_040388625.1 Gemmatimonadota bacterium
TGAAAGAGATCAAGGCAGCCTAAACTTGGTGTCCATTAAAGCGGGTCAAGTCCAGAGGGCCAAGCCGCCGTGAGCATTATGGTGCCGGAACCTGTGGCTGCCGTATGAAACGTCACAGTCACAGGAACGCTGCCTCCATAAGGAACTGACGCGCTCGATGGCGACAGGGAGCAGTTGCTGACCGCTCCGGCACACGAGCTGATGCTGAACGTCGCCGTGGTATTCGCGGTCCCCGTATTCTCGACATAGAACACGTAGGTCTGCGAGGTGCTGTTGCCAACAGCTGTGGTGCTCCCGTTCGCCGGACTCACGTCGAGTATCGCATTGCCGCCTATCATCGGCATTGCAGCTGGCTTCGTGCCCTGGGCGTGCAACAGTGCCGGAGTGAGTGTTGAACACAACGCGACGGCCGAGAGACAGATCCCGACTGCCGAGCGAAGCAGGATGAGAGCAATGCGAGAATCCGATCTCGGATAATTACTCATGACGATGCGGGGGCGTGAGAGGGGATGAGTCGACCGAGCAACCAGAAGGCGGGGATACTTCTCACCGGTGTAGACGCAATCCGGTGACGCACGAGAGGCGTCCTGGGAGATCGCGGCGACGATGGCAGCATGACTGGCGGCTTAGGCACGCCGAGTGCCATTTCAACACAAACGCTAAGTCTCGTTACCTCAACGACTTAGCGTTCACTCACCTTCCGGTTGTCGCATTTTGTCGCGCGACAGTCGCACCTTGTCGCGCGACAAAATGCGACAACCACTCGTTCCTACATCACGACCGGATCACTCGCGTATGCTCCTCGGACTCGCCCAACTCCTCCACCGCAGACACTGGCACACGACTCAACCCACGCGGAGCGCCTGACAGTCCCAACCTCTGCATGCGTCGATAAACTGTCGAGCGATCGACTCCTAGCGCTCGCGCAACGACATTCACGTTGCCTTGATAGGCAGCGAGCAATTCAAGGAACTTGCGCCGGTCGTTTTCCAGTTGCGATTCCAGTCCCACGGCTCCGCCACGCCCCCACGCAAGAACCTGCGTCACGTGCATTTCGCCTATGGTATTTCCGTTCGCGAGAAACGCCGCATGTTCGATCGCCTGCCGGAGTTCACGAACGTTGCCAGGCCAACTGTAGGCCTCGAGGCGTCGAAGCGCAGTCGGCGTGAAACTTATCTCGCCCGTGTTTGACGAGCCGGCAATCATCCGTGCAAAGTGCGCTGTCAACGGAGCGATATCCTCTGGATGATCGCGAAGCGCCGGAACTGTTATGACGATTCCCCGCAAACGGAATAGCAGATCCGTGCGGAATCGCCCGTCGCCTGAAGCCACCAGAAGATTGACGTTGGTAGCTGTAACGAGGCGGAAGTCCACCTTCTCGGTCACATCCGATCCGACAGCCGAAACCTCGTATGCATCGAGCACCCGCAGCATCTTGGCTTGCGCCAGCGGAGATAGCTCGCCAATCTCGTCGATAAATGCCGTGCCATGATTGGCACTGCGCAACAGGCCGGCACGATCGCGCACCGCTCCGCTGAACGCTCCACGCACGTGGCCGAGCACTTCGGTCTCGAACAACGATTCCGGTATCGCCGCGGCGTTGAAGCTCACAAACCGACCTCGCCGTCCACTCTCGACATGCAACCCGTGAGCAACCAATTCCTTCCCGGCGCCGGTTGGACCCTGAATCAACACCGGCGCCGAGTGCGGGGCCGCCCGTCGGACTGTCTCACGCAGATTACGGGCGACGGCCGACGTACCGATGATCAGCTCATTCACGCTGGTATGTGTCATTTGTTCTGGTCTCCGGCTCGCTTCTGCAAAGGCTTGGTTAGTTGGTCCGCATCATCGTCAGTCCGAATCACGTGCGGCGTGATGAAAAGGAACAGCTCCGTTTCGGATGTAGAGCGCTTAACGTGGCCGAACAGCGCACCGAGAATCGGAATGCTGGACAGAATGGGGACGCCCCCCTGCGTCGATTCGTGTTGTCGATCCGTCAGGCCACCGATTACTACGGTCTGGCCATCTTTGAGGAGAAGCTGCGTCTGAACGGATCTGGTAGAGATAACCGGCGCATCGAATTGCGTCTGGTCCGTCGCTGCGCTTACCTCCTGGCTCACTTGCAACGTGACATATCCGTCCGACGAAATAGTGGGACGCACCGACAATTTCGTTCCAACATCCTTGTACTGGACTACCTGATCCCGTGATGCCCCGTCGGTTGGGAGCGAACGCGATATCTCGACGAATGGCTGCTGACTGCCAACGAGGATCTGGGCTTCCTCGTTGTTGGCGGCTATCACGGTCGGTCGCGACACGATGGTCACCTCTCCCTTGGAGGCCGCGGCGCGAACAGTCGCTTCGAGATCAGGATCGCCTCCGATGCCTACCACGTGAAGGCTCGCATCGCCGGCAGCTATACCTGTGGTGTAGCCGTCATAGGTCGTGCGCGGATGACCGGGTATGTGAGCGGCGGGAAGATTGACATCGACTCCCAACTCGAGCGACCGATCGCGACTCACCTCCACAACCAGGACTTCGATCAGCGCCTGCAGTGGTCGTACATCGAGTTCCTTAACAGCCGCTGCTATCAACGCGAAGTCACCGGGATTCGCCCTGATCAGGAGTGCATTCGTAGATGCATCGGGGACGATCGTGGTCTCGCCTGATAGCGTTGCAGAGCCTTGAGTGACTGCACCACTCAGCAGACCAGACGGAGCAGCGGTAGCAGGCGGCCCCGTCATGGCATTGAAACTGGACTGGCGCTGCTGCGAGAGCTGCTGAGAAAGAGTTGAGGACTTGCTTCCTATCTCGCCAAATGCGCTGGCTCTTCCGTACAGGGAATTCACAGTTGCGGCTACATCGGCTGCGCGCGCATGACTCAAGCGTATGACGTATAACCGCGCATCGCCACCAGGTGGCGCTCTCGCGGATGCAGCGTTGGGTTCAGGTAAGGAGGGCGGCTTTTGCCTGATTTGATACGGGCCACCGGAGTCAGCGACGAGCTCGAGATTCTCACCCCGGAGCGTCGCCTTGAGAAGCGGCAGCACTTCCGCGACACGAATCGCGTGCGGAGTCTGTAGTGTGACCTTGCTGTTACCGATCGGTCCGAATACGACCGGGCGATCCAGGTACTGTCCCAGGGCCTGAATGGCCGTCCGGACATCGACGTCGATGAGATGGATCGACACGGTGTCCGGTAGCGCCGCCTTGGCCTGGGCGAAAAGTCTTAACGGCGTAAGTGTACATATCCCTACAACAGCCAGAACTGCGACAACAACAGCACGACAGCGTTGGTCGAATCCGTTCATCAAACTCCCGCCTTTGCTAGAGTTACGGTCCACGTCGAATCTCTCACGCGTACTGTGACGCCATCCTTGTTGACGCTGCGGATTGCAACAGTCCCAAGCGTGTCGCCAGACGACACCACGATCGTACCATCACGACCCGGGATACCGGAAATGATTGCGCGCCATGGAGGACCACCAATGGTTCCATGTAGCACGATGCGTACGATTGGCGCAGCAGGTACCGGTGGCGCAGGAACACCGCTTGCTGCGATCGAGAATGCCACCATCGCTGGTTTACGATCCACACGAAAGGGATCGTGCGTGACGATGTGACTGGATGCGCTATCCAATGAATCGCTATCGAATGCTGCCATTCTTGGGATCGCACCGGAGCCGAGTAAACGGCCGCTCGCGCTTGCGGCTGCAATGTCGTCCCTATGTGCGAGCATGACCTCTCGGCCCATCAAACCGAGAACCGACACTGTGCAGACCCAGAGACCGCGCTCCAATTGCCGGCGATTCATTGCCCGACCTTATCGTCTGGAGAATCTGGAACGCGTCTGTATAGGCCACGCACAGTCAATTCGATGTGGAGAGCTTCCATACGATCGGCGGGAGCGGCCGGATCGGATTGCGCTATAGTAAGCTGGCGAATGTCGGTGAGTGGCTCCCCGCCTTCCAGATCTCGCAACATTCCGGAGACGCCCCGTACATCTCCTGTTCCGCTCGCGTGAACAACCACGGGCACGAGCAGAGTGCGATTGGCGGAGTCCGCCTCGGGCTGAATCGACGACAGATGAACCCCGTTCGCATCCGCTGCGTCGGCCACTACCGACGCAAGGGCCGCGGCTGCCTGGCTGGCCGAGCTTCCATTCAGAAATGCGGACGACAAGCCGAGGAATTGCGTAGTCGTCTCGTCGAGCGATTTGAGAGTGCTGTTGCGACGAGAAATGATCTGCCTGTCCTGAGCGAGTTCGGCGTGAATCAACCGCAACTGCGTCTCGGTCGTACGGCGCGCAGCAATCACTCGTGGAATGACCTTTCCAACGAGCAGCATGGTCCCGACACAAACTACGCCTATCAAGAGCGTGCGTACGTCTTTGGAGAGGGGATTCGTCCGCACCGTAGAGCCAGACACGATACTGCCGCCAGTATTCATTGACTTGTGTCCCGTTGTGGTTCAAACGCAGTTTTGGCGTGACCATAGTCAGGCAGCATGTGCAGGCGAAGCGTCGCTCTTTCCAGCTCGCGCGCGCCAACCATCTCTCGGCTGACAGGTCCGATTATCGTGGGAGCAACGATATTTGCTACCTCACTCATCGCATCCACGACCGCCGCTGTACGTGGGGACAGCACCACCAGATCGACGTTGGCAGTGTCGATACGCATCGTCGTAACGGTCGCTTCTGCAGGCAGTGCCTGAGTTATCGCGCCAAGGAGGAGTGCAGTCGATACACGATGCCGCGAGAAGTTCGCAGCGCTGGCGAGATCGCGACTGATGCGTCCTAGTTCCGCTTGTTCGTGCGATCCACTATCGCTCAACATCTGCATACTGCGTAGTTCAGTTCTGTTACGCGCTAGCCGTGCACTGTCGACGTAACCTTGCGCGGCGAAATAGGTGCCGATTGCGATGAGAAGTAATGCCGTAGCGGCGACAATCCTGGTGCGCGACACATCTGGTATCGTTATCGCTGGATTATCCTTTGCACATAGCGCCAGCTGTCGCGGTACATGCCCCATTGCGACCTGCACGGCAATTGCTTCACCGGCCGTGCGCATACCCGTGCTGCCAACCTCCTCAGCTGGCAGCGCGGAAAGGACGCCTGGATCGATCGATTCCGCCGGCACGAGCGGCCCAGCACGCAGATTGTGGTCGCATATCGCGCCAGTGATCGCGCCGATCACGCCAACTTCGGCGACGCCGACGTGATACTGCCCAGCAGAAACCGCGCTTGCGCCGGTGATGACGACTGGTCGCGGCGACGCAACGAAACGACTCGTGTTCAGCCGAAGCATTGCGATGACTTCCTTTCGATGACGAACCGATGGAATACCCTTCACGAGCTTCACACGGCTCCATGGAGTTCCGATCGCAGTATCCACGCGTAACTTCGGCCACCTGTATTTCGGAATACCATCGAGCAATTCACCAAGGGCTGCTGCGATCGGAGCGCTGTCGCCCGAGGGGCGATCCGCGTCGAGATGAGCTGTGGCAGACCATACAACCTCACCATGCTCGACGACAACCACGTTGATCACATTGTGGTCGAGATACACGCCGGCGCGTCTCACGATACAATCACGGCCAGATCTTCGCACGTGTAATACCGGCCCTGCGTCCGGCACGAACCAACCGCAACTCCTCGACGACCGTTACCGTCGGTGTTCCTGCAGTTGAGGTCAGCCGGACTATCCACGCATCTGGCTCGCTAGCGATCAGGTTCGCCAGCTCCTGGTATGCCGACTCGAGCTTCGTGCGAGAATCAGCACTCAGAGACGTCTCCAGAGTCCGGATGTCGGTTATCGGCTCTTTCCTCCAGCGCATCTCGGCGATACGAGCAATCGATTCAGCAGTCATTCCCGGTAGCGACGCTATCACCGGGATGGGGGCGCGATCCAGGACGATCTTGCCCGGCTCGACACTGAGAAGCGCGATGAGAGAATCGGCTGACTCGAAACCGCGAACGAGACGTATTTCATTCTCGTCGTCAAACTGGTGATTGAATGGTGTCAATCGCCCCGCACGCCGGTACCAGTCAATTTCAGCGCCACGCGGTCGTGGTATGGAGTCAGCGTCACGCCAGTCGGCCATTGCATCGGCGAGGCTGTCTGCCCGATCCGTACCCACGCCAGCAGCGACGAATGTCGCGCTGATGGCGTCAGTACTCGCTTCGTTCACATCGAGACGATCTCCAGCAGCCCGCGCGCTGATGGCGCAGTCAAGTTGCTCGCCCCGGACGTCTGCAAATGTGCGATCGAGCGTGTCCCACGCCGCGCTGGCTGCTACGAGTGTATCGCCAAGGGCGGCATCCGTCACGGCACGTACGACCTCGCCACAGCCCTCGGCGTGCCAGGTTGCACGGATGATGTTCATGCGATTCTGAGCAGTTGCCAGCGAATCTTGCGTCGTTGCCGTGTCATCCAGCCCAATGGCTGCCATCGCCACTATCAGCCACAGAATTGCGATGAGTGCGAAACCACGCCGCTCACTGGAGATCCTGCCTGATGATCTCATCCGCGCGCTCCGACGCGGTAGACTACCGTGTCCGATCGGCTGACAACGCCTATCGCGATCGGTACTGTGGGCCCGATCGGCCAACTGTTCACCCAATGTCCACCATTATTGGCGTCCATCAGATATCGCAGAACTATGGGACTGCCGCGTAACCTGACGCGAGCCGAATCGCCGGACGAGCTCTCAGCCAGAAGTGCTGCGCCGCTCGAATCCAATACCGCACGAAGTGAGATGTCACACTCGCGTTCCCAACCTCCGGCTGAAATGCACCACGACGTGAAACGTATCTGCGCACTATCTCCACCGAAGTTGCTCGACTCATGTGTCGGCCCGGCTTCAGGAGATATGTCGATTTGTCTTACCCATCTCTGTACCAACGCTCCGGCATTTTGCGTCTCGTCTCGCGCCAATGCC
The DNA here is from genome assembly GCA_040388625.1 of Gemmatimonadota bacterium. NCBI lineage: Bacteria > Pseudomonadati > Gemmatimonadota > Gemmatimonadota bacterium. The sequence goes on from JAZKBK010000021.1 coordinate 6,940, forward strand.
GAAGATGCGTCCTTGTCCCTGGAATCGGCTAACTGCTCGAATACCATGTCCGCAGAGACGAGCAACGTGGCTGCTATCATTACCGCGACTAGGACCTCGAGTAGTGTGAAGCCGGTTTGTACGGGACTAGTTCGTGACATGCGTACTTGGAAGCGCACGATACACCATCGTATCGAGCAATGTTACGTGAGAACGCCCGTCCAGCAGGGCAATCGAATACAGTTGCGGCACGGGATGCTCGATGTCGAGCCACCACTCTCCCTGCGTGTGCGTACCCAGATGGCGGTCGAGGTCCTCTCGCGGCCAGAGCACCACACGATCCATGAACGCGCTCGCGGCATTTAAGCGATCCTCGCTCATCCGTGCAAGAACGACGGAATGCCGCGCCTGTCCTGCGCGTATCAGCGTTACTGCGCTAGCGATGGAGAAGATGGTCATCGCTATCAAGACCTCGAGCAGGACTGCCCCGGATCGGCCGGCAACAGCAATTCTACGGGACATCGATAGTCCCTCTAGATCCCGCGACCCGATCGATGTTTGGCGGATCGGAGATGACGCGGCCATCCGGTAGGGCCGTCACGAGTATCACGCCTGCCGAATCACTCAACGTGGCTGTTTGGGAACTGCCTGAGTGAATCGCTGAGCTCCGGAGAGCTTTTATGCGGGTGTGGACGGACGCTACCGTTGCATCTTTGCGTTTCTGGCCAGCGAGCGACAGTGATGTAATCGCGAGCACGACACCGATTATCACAATCGTCACTATTAATTCGATCAACGTTACGCCGGCGCGATGCGAGCTGGTGCGAGTCATCAGCGCACCGGATGTATGGCGTACACCGCCTGCAACAGCGCGCCGGATACAACGGCGACAATTACGCCGAATGTTAGAATGAGCATTGGCTCGACGAGCCGTACAGCGGCGCGCGTCAATTCGCGCGCACGTTCACTCTCGATCCTCGCGGCATGGATACACAGGGTTGCAACTCGCCCGGACTCTTCCCCCGCGCGGATGAGTCGTATCGCAGCAACGGTAAGCGCCGCTGACTGCTCCAATGCCAAGCCGATCGATTCGCCGCGCGTCACTCCCGCACGGGCGACGGCGAGTCTCGATTCGATAGCCGGATCTCCTGCCGCGGTAGCAGCGCGACGCAGAGCGGTTGCCGCCGGGACACCGGAGTCGAGCAATGCCGCCATGGCTGTGCAGACGCGTGATGTCGCAGCGGCTCTCCGAACTGACCCCACGCCTGGCAACCTCAGCAGCAGGTTACTCCAGGCTACGCTGCCGTTTGCACTGCCTGTCCAGATGCGCCAGCCGACGAATCCGAGGATCAGGATAATTGCAGCAGGGACTGAGTTATGCTGCATGGCTGCTGTTGCCTGCAGCACAAATCGCGTCAGTGGCGGTGGCTGCTGGCCCGTATCCGCCAGCATCACAGCGAAGCGTGGCAACACGACGCCGACAAGCAGCGCGACGGAGCATGCGCCCGCGACCAGAAGAATTGCGGGATAAACGAGAGCCCCACGGATCGCGGATTTCAGCGAAGCAGTCTCTTCCGCCAACTCGGCGCTTCTCAGCACGGCTGGCGCAAGATCGCCCGAAGATTCACCGGCGGAAATGATACCGGCAAGAACTGGCGGCAGTCCCGCATCGTCCCTCAGTCCATCCGCGAGGCGTCCACCCGTCCTGACACGTTCTCGAATCGCGGTACATGCCGAAGCCCATGAGTCGGGCGCAAGCTTCTCGAACGTCGCAAGCGTCCGCGACATCGGAATGTCGGCAGCGAGGAGGTTGGCAAGTACACGCAATCCGGGCGCGACGTCCGATCCGTGGGGCATGCTACGGCTTGCGACAAAACGTGCAGTCGCGATTTCGATTGGGAAGAGCCCTTGCGAATGAAGTGCGTCCACTGCAGTGCCTTTGTCGGCGGCCAGTATCGTTCCGCGCAGCATTGTACCGTCGTTGCGCGCGGCCCGATACCTGAATGGACGAGCACTGCCGTGGTTATCCGGGGAAGCGTCACTCATTGGTGCACCGGGCCGCCCCACGAGGTGACGTCCGCATCTTCATCATCACCGCCGGGTTTGCCGTCCTTGCCGAGTGTGTACAGGTCGAAGCCTCCCCGATTCTCCACACCAGGGAAGGTGTACACGTAGGGCCGGCGCCACGGATCCAGGGGTATGTCACGCGTCAGATATGGACCGCGCCAGTTGGGTGGCGCATCGGCGCCTGTCGGCGCGACGCGTAGCGCAATCAGCCCCTGCGCCTGCGACGGATAGTCCCCGTTATCGAGCCGGTAGGAATTGAGAGCAAGCGAGAGAATTTCTATCTGGCTCTGCGCCGCACTGGTCTTTGCGTCACCGAGGTTGCGGAAGATGGACGGTGCAACGATCGCTGCCAGCGTCGCAATGATTGCAATAACTACGAGCAGCTCCATCAACGTGAACGCTCGGCGATCATGCTTGCGACTGATGGAGCGGACATGTCTGGAAGCGCAGGACTGTGCAACGTCGGCGCGATCCGTATTCCGAATCAACGGTAAGCCTGTAGCGAGCGCATTATGCATCGCAGACCCTCAGCACTTCATCAACGGTAGTAATCCCGGCAGCGGCCTTCGCGATGCCATCGGCAATCATCGGACGATATCCGCGTCCGTCGGCGAGTGACTCGAGCTCGACCCTGGACGCTCCCTTTGAAATGGCAGTTCGCAGCGATTCGTCCATGGAAACCATCTCGAAGATGCCTATCCTCCCCCGGAAGCCGGTGCCGCGACATGCCGCGCAGCCGTTGCTGCGTACGAATTCGCGGGACGATATTTCAGGCGCAACGCGTTCCTGAATGGCCACGATTTCGCTTCGTGGCTTTTCGGCTATCTTGCACTGCGGGCAAGCAATACGGACGAGTCGCTGTGCCATGACCGCGGTCAACGTCGCAGCGACGAGATACGGCGCCACGCCGAGATCGAAGAGTCTTGGCAACGCACCGACAGCGTCGTTGGTATGAAGCGTGGAGAAGACCAGGTGGCCAGTCATCGAGGCCTGAATGGCAATCTCCGCCGTTTCCGTATCGCGCATCTCGCCGATCATTACTACGTCGGGATCCTGGCGAAGGATGGAGCGGAGCGCGGACGCAAAGGTCACGCCAGCCTGCCTGTGAACGGGGACCTGAGTAACTCCATCCAGCTGATACTCGACGGGATCCTCGACCGTGACAATCTTGAACTTGCCCCGATTTGATGGACGCCTCAATAAGCCTGATATTCAGGCAGGAG
>JAZKBK010000022.1 GCA_040388625.1 Gemmatimonadota bacterium
GGCGGACCCGTCGCTGACGAAGCCGTCGACCGCCGACATCTTCTATCAGGCGGGCGTCGGCGCGCTCGAGATGGCGCTACGCCATCAGGTCGATGTCGTGCTGGTCGTCTCGGCGATGTTCATGCACCCGGATGTGCTCATCCTGATGAAGCAGGCGGGCCTGCGCGTGACGGTGCTGTTCACCGAGTCGCCGTACGACCACGAGAAGGAACTGATCGTCGCGGGCCTCGTCGATGGCATCTGGACGAACGAACGATCCAGCGTGCCCGCCTTCCGCGCCGTGACCGCCTCGGCTGGCTACCTGCCGCACGGCTGGCATCCCGAAAAGCACGGGCCGAACATCGCCGGGCCTGATATGCCCGCGCACGACGTCGTGTTCGTCGGCACCGGCTTCCACGAACGCGCGCAGTGGTTCAACGCGATCGACTGGACCGGCATCGACCTCGGCCTCTACGGCAACTGGAAAGGCGCAGGCCTCAGCAAGAAACTGCGCGGCTGCGTTAAGGGCGGCTACATCGACAACGTCGAAGCGTCGGCGCTCTATCGCAAGGCCAAGATCGGCCTGAATCTCTATCGGCAATCGAAAGGCTGGGGCCGTCAGGCCGTCCGCATCGATCACGCCGAAAGTCTCAACCCGCGCGCGTACGAACTCGCCGCGTGCGGCACGTTTCATCTCAGTGACCCCCGACAGGAAGTAGTCGAAGTGTTCGGCGAGAAGGTGCCGACGTTTCGCACGCCTGTCGAGGCCGCGGCGCTGATTCGCACCTGGCTGGCAGACGATGCCGGCCGCGCGAGCATCGCGGCATCGCTCCCGGCCTGTGTGGCCGAGGCGTCGTGGATCGACCGCGCCACAACGGTGCTGGGCGATTTGCAAACGCTGTGCAGGCAAGCCGCATGAGCGGCAGGAGCTAACACATGGCTGTCTATGCAGGTCGCAAAGGCGTGGTCTATCTCTCGACGTCCGGCAGCGGTACGGCGTCGTCCGTGCTGAAGCTGACCGACTGGTCGCTCGATCAGTCCACCGACAAGATCGACGTCACCGCGTTCGGTGACGCCAACAAGACGTACGTGCAGGGGCTGAAGGACGTCAAAGGCACGTTCTCAGGCTTCTTCGACGACACGGAAGCGAAGCCGTTCACCGGAGCAGATTCGAGCGACGGCGTGAAGCTCTACCTCTACCCGTCGTCCGATGCGGCCGGCAAGTACTTCTACGGGCCGGCGTGGCTCGACGTGAGCATCAAGACCGGTGTCGCGGGCGCCGTCGCCATGTCCGGCAATTTCGCCGCGAATGGTTCGTGGGGCCGCGTCTAGCTAACGCATGAATCACGTCTCCTTCTCGGGTCCAGCAGCGGTCGTGCGGTGGGGGTACCACCGCGCGGCCGAGCTGGGCACGTGGACGATGGAGTCTGCGGGCGATGGCTACAAGCTCACCGCCCAGCTCCAGACCGTCGATGCGTACCAGATCGACCAGATGCCATTGACGTTCGTCGTGCCGCGTGGCGATCGACCCGACTGGAAGTGGCCCATCACGTCGTCAACGGTGAATGGTTCGACGTTCACGGCGGATCTCGGCCCCTCTGAATAGCAGGAGCGTGTATGCGGTTTGTGAAGCCTGATGTGGTGCGGATCGACCTTGAGTTCGGAGACGGCTCAAGCGGCTGGATCGACGTGAAGAAGGAACTGACCGCCGGCGAGGAGAAGCGGTTCCGCACGGCTGGCTTCAAGCGGCTGAGTCAGTCCGGCAGTGACGGTCGGAACGAAGTGGACATCGACTGGTCGGCGATGGCGTTCGCGCGTGCGGAAGCGTATCTGGCCGACTGGTCGGAGAAGCGGAAGCTCAACGCCGATACGATTCGCGCGCTCGCCAAGGACGACTTTGACGTGATCGATGCGGCGATTCAGTTGCACATCGAGGCGATGGAACAGGAAAAAAAAGCGACGAGTGGCGCGCCGACACTCGTGTCGCATTAAGCCTCTGCCGGTATATGGGCTGGTCCTGGCACGAGTACCACCAGACGCCGTGTTCGGTGCTCGTGGTGCTGTGCGAGATGGTGGCCGAACAGCAGGACGGCCTGTCGCGGCGCGAGAGTGTCGAGCTTGAGTAATCCACATGGCTGACCTGTCTGTCCAGATCACCGGCTTGGATGCGCTGCTCACGAACGTCGAGCGGATCGCGACCGATCTGCACGCGAGCATTGCGGGGGCGATGTCCGCAGAAGCCGAAGTGATCATGGCGGAAGCCAAAGCCCTGACGCCGGTCGATACGGGCGCGTTGCGGGCGTCTGGACACGTCAACGCGCCGCTGGTGTCTGGTCACACCATCAGCGTGACGATGGGATTCGGTGGGGCTGCCGTCGATTACGCCTTGACCGTCCACGAGAATCTGGAAGCCCATCATCCGGTCGGGCAGGCGAAGTATCTGGAACAGCCGCTCATGGCCGCCGCGAAGACCTTGCCTGAGCGCATTGCGGCGCGGGTGCGGCTGTGAGTGTGAACGCAGGCGAGATCGAAGCGACAATCACGCTGCGCGATCAGTTGAGTTCCCAGCTCAATACGATCGTCGGCAACCTGCAAAAAGCGGGTGTCAAGATGGATCAGGTCGGCCAGCAGTTCGAGAAAGCTGGCAGCCTGCTCACGACGCGCGTCACGGCGCCGATTGTCGCGGCCAGCGCGGCGGTCTTCAAGTTCTCCGCAGACTTCGAGTCGTCCATGACGAAAGTCGTGACGATTGCGGGTGAGTCTGCCGACAACTTGGCGTCGATGAAGAAGTCGGTGCTGGAGTTGTCCGCCAGTGTCGCTATTGGCCCGAAGGCGCTGGCTGATGCGCTGATCGTCGTGGAATCGACCGGCATCCACGGTGCGGAGGCGCTGGACATTCTCAAGCGTTCGGCGCAGGCGTCGGCGACGGGACTGGGAGAAACGAAGGACATTGCCCGTGCGGTCACGGCGGCGATCACGGCCTACGGCTCGAGCAATCTCACGGCGGCGCAAGCGACAGACGTCCTGTTCGCGGCTGTGAAGGCTGGCGGAGCGGAAGCGGACGAGTTCGCCGGATCGCTGGGCCGCGTGATCGGCATCTCCGCGCAGGCTGGCGTGTCGTTTCAGGAAGTCGCCGGATTCATTGCGACGTTCACCCGTCTCGGCGTCGATGCGGACGAAGCGGTCACGGCATTGCGCGGCACGCTCGGCACGGTCCTGAAGCCCTCCAAGGAAGCGCGCGAAGCCCTAGCCAGCGTGGGCTCGTCCGTCGATGAGCTGCGGGCCAGCATCAAGGACAAAGGGCTGACGCAAGCCCTGATTGACCTTGTCACCTCGACGAAGGGCAATGTCGACACGATGGCCGCGATCGTGCCGAACGTGCGCGCCCTCGCAGGCGTCCTCGGCACGGCAGGCGCACAGGCGCAGCAGATGCGCGACGTGCTCGATCAGGTGTCGCACTCCACTGGCGTGCTCGATGCGGCGTTTAAGACGACGCAGCAGACGTCGGCGTTCACGTGGGGCCAACTCAAGGCCGACGTGGAAGCCGCCGCCATCGCGTTTGGCGATCAGCTCGCGCCGCATCTCAAAGACGCGATGAAGGCGCTGATGCCGCTGAAGGACGTCGCCATTGGCCTGGCGTCGGCATTCGGCGCGCTGCCGTCGTCGGTGCAGACCGCGATCATCGCCTTCGGCGCGCTCGTCGTGGCGATTGGCCCGCTGTCGTTTGCGTTCGGCAGCCTCTTGCGCGTGATCGGTGCGGTGCAGACCGCGCTCGTAACGCTCGCCACCACGATCACGACAGGCGGTCTGTCGTCAGGCTTGGTCGGGCTGGGCATCGCCGCGGCTGGCATCGGCACAGGCTTCCTCATCGCCAACGGACAGATGAAGGAGTTCCTGAAGAATCAGGCCGCGATCAACGACCAGTGGAAGGCGCAGCAGGACGTCAAGCGTCTCGTGGCGGCCGGTCAGTCTGTGCCGCAGGAACTGGCGAATCGTGCGCGAGGCCTGAAGTTGCTGTCGCCTGGTGGCGGCATCGATGTCGATCTCGGCGGACTCTCGAGCCTTACACCTGGAGGCATCTCGTCCACGCACGCGGGCGCGGTGCGCGTCATTGACCCGGACGTGTTGCAGGCATTGGACGCGCTGTCGGTGGACATCGGCCGGAGCCTGAGCAGCACAGCCGTGCTCGGCATCGGATCGCTGATTGGCAAGGGCGTGGGCGGCAGTCTCGGCGCTCCGCCGTTCGACGCACGGCTCCTGCTCGGCGGCGCAGTCTCCTCGAACGCGAATGCGTTCCTGTCGCAGTTCGGCAGCACTAGCACGGGCGCCCCGTCGTCGCCCGATCTGTCCGGCATCAAGGGGCAGAACATCGACTGGCTCGGCCTGACGCCTGCGAACAGCGGTGGTCTGGGCAGTCAGTTCGCGTCATCGCTCGGCAGTTTCTCGACGTCGCTCGGGCCGACAGTGCTCGGCGCGGTGCAGGGCGGCGGCAGCGTCAGCAAGGCCATCGGCGCGCAGGCAATAAATGCGTTCACGCCGATCGCCGCGCACGCGATCAGTGGCGCGTTGAGTACAGGCCTAGGCATATCCGGGTCGGTCGCGCTCGGCGTTGGGACGCTCGGTATCGGTGCGGCCGTCATGGGTGGCATCGCGCTCTACAAGCATCTGACGGACGTGAGTGGCCGGCGCGATGTGGAGCAGTTCGCGGGCCAGATGGGCGGCTTCGACGAACTCCACAAGAAACTCGGCGAGCTCGGCGCGGACGGCGAACGGCTGTGGGTGAAACTGACGCAGGGGACGGGTCAGGGCAACTCCAAGCAAGCGAAAGAGAACATCGACGCGATCACGATGGCCTTGAGCAAGGCAGGTAATGCCGCGAAAGATGCGCAGGACGCCTTCGGCAAGATCCAGAGCAACTTCGCCACCGCGCAAGGGCTGATCGAGAAGTACCACATCAATCTCGACAACGTCGGGCACTCGTATCAGCAGCTCAAGACGTCCGCCTCGGCGTTGGATCTGGCGAAGGACATCAAGTCGTGGGTCGATGCGGGCCTCGACCTGAATGACATCCTCAACGGCACGAAGGACGCCTTCGAGGCGGTCGTGCTGGATGCGATCAAGAACCAGACGGTGCTGCCGGACTCGATCAAGCCCTACCTGCAAACGCTCGTCAACTGGGGCTTGTTGCTCGACGAAAACGGCGAGGCCATGACGGACCTGTCGAAGCTGAACTTTGCTCCGACGATGGCCGACACGATGCTCGCGCTGAACGACACGCTGAAGACGCTGAACGAGACGTTGAAGTTGATCGGCCTGACCAGCGGTGAAGTCGCCAAGCAGATTCAGCAGAACTTCAATAAGATCCATATTCCCAGCTTCTCGATTCAAGATCCCGGTTCGCCTGGCTTTGGCGAAGACCCGGCGGTGGCGGGCGGTCGGAGCAGCGGTCCTGCGCTCGTCGCCGACATCCCTGTCTCGAGCGTCACACGCGCCGGCATGGCGTTCGTGAAGCCGGGCGACATCATCGGGATGCCAGGCCGTGGCGGCGGACTCGGTTCGACGGTCGTGGTCAACGTGTCCGCCATCGATGCGGCGAGCTTTGAAGACTGGGGCCGCAGGGGCGGCGCTCGGATGATCGCGGGCATGGTCGCGGAATACGCGCAGCGGAACCGTCTCGCATGAG